>JBGSLN010000001.1:0-12284 GCA_041740675.1 Gammaproteobacteria bacterium
AATCGTAAAATTACTGTTATTCACCTTACAATCGGTGTATTCACTTGCATTGATATTGCTGCCTTAGAGTTTAGCTTTCAGGCTTTATCAAAAGGGACGATTGCAGAAAATACAAGATTGCAATGTCAAATTGAAGCTGCAATTGCTCTGTGTAATAATTGCGAAGAAGAATTTCCTGCAAAAACACTTTATTCATTTTGTCCAAATTGTCAAAGTGAAAAAACTATTTTAATTAAAGGCAATGAATTTATGCTCAACGCTATTGAGGTACAATAATGTGCGGTACTTGTGGCTGTAACCAATCTGAAATTAAAACAGAAATTATATCTATCGAAGCTGATTTAATGACAGAAAATACTGAGTATGCCAATGACAACCGTAAGTATTTTTTTAACAAAAAGCTAACTACAATTAATTTAGTTGCAAGTCCGGGTGCTGGAAAAACTACTTTATTGGAAGCAACTGCAAAAACATTAGGAAATAAAAATTCATTCGCAGTCATAGTAGGCGATCAAGCAACTGAAAATGATGCTAATCGATTAAAAAATTACGGCATTAATGCATTACAAATTTTCACCAATAAAGTCTGTCATTTAGATGCACATATGATTGCACATGCACTCGAAGAGATTGTTATAGCAGATGATTCATTTTTGTTTATTGAAAATGTTGGAAATTTAATTTGTCCGGCACTGTTTGATTTAGGCGAACGATATCGCATTGTGTTACTTTCTATAACAGAAGGGGAAGATAAGCCACTGAAATATCCTTACATGTTTGGTTCAGCAGATTTAGTGATCATCACCAAAATAGATTTATTACCCTATTTGAGTTTTGATTTAAAAAAATGTATAGACCATATCAAAACTGTTAATCCACGAACACCTATTTTACAACTTTCCGCAACTAGCCTCGAGGGCTTTTCAAGTTGGCTCAATTGGTTAGAAAATAATAAAATAATGCAACATGCAACGACTTGAATTACAAATCAATGGTGTTGTGCAAGGCATTGGTTTTCGGCCATCGGTGTATCGTATCGCTAAAAAATTAAAATTAACCGGATGGGTCATAAATAATGGTGCAGGAGTACGGTTACAAATACAAGGTGAACGCGTCAATGATTTTGCAGAATTACTGCAGCAATATCTTCCTTCAGTAGCTGATATTCAATCTTTCAATAGTAAAATTATTCCAGTTCAATTGCATGAAACAGAGTTTGTTATAAAAACAAGTCAGACAACTGAAATTGAGACTGACTTTGTGCCTGACATTGCGATTTGTGATGCTTGCATCAAAGAATTGTTTAACCCTAATTCGCGTTTTTATTTATACCCATTTATTAATTGTACTCAGTGCGGCGCGCGTTATAGCATTACCCATCATTTGCCTTATGATCGATTGAAAACCACGATGCATGAATTTATCATGTGCAATGAATGCGAAGCTGAATATCAAGATCCTTCGAGTCGGCGCTATCATGCAGAACCGATTGCATGCGAAAAATGCGGTCCAGCCTATAGTGAATCATTTCTAAAAATTGCAAAGTTAATTAATGATAATCAAATTGTTGCAATTAAAGCCTTAGGAGGATATCAGTTAATTGCAAATGCATTATCACCAGCAACCGTTGATATGCTTAGAGTAAAAAAACAAAGACTTTTTAAACCTTTTGCTGTGATGCTATTTAATCTTGCATCTATTAGATATTTTTATCATTGCACTGTAGCAGAAGAAAAATTATTGCTCTCTGCCGAACGACCCATAGTATTACTTAAATTCAGAAAATCATTTAATACTGCTATTGCACCAGGATTAACTGAGCATGGAGTGATGTTGCCATACACGGGGATGCATTATTGTTTGTATTATTATTATTTAAATCAACCGAGTGAAATCGATCGAGAAGAAAAAGTATTTCCACACTGTCTAATTGTTACAAGCGGAAATTTGCTAGGACAAGCCTTAATTACTAATGAAGCAAAAGCAGAGCAGCATCTAACAAAAATAACCTCCCATGTTGTTTCACATAATCGTGAGATTCTCTTACCAGTCGATGATTCTATTACAAAAATAATTGATAATAAACCTACAATTATTCGTCGAGCTCGTGGTTATGTACCTACAAGAATTAACGGTAAAGATACAACTACGGGAATTCTTGCTTTAGGTTGTTATTTAAAAAATACGATTTGCCTTACGAAAAATAATGCATTTTATTTGTCACAATATTTAGGCACCTTAGACAATAAAAGTAACATTGAATTCTTAGATCAAGCTATTACCCATTTAAAGCAATTACTAAATATTGAAGTTAGATTTATTGCACATGATCAACATCCTGATATTTATACAACACAATTAGCAGCTTTTTTTGACTTACCGAGTTTTGCAATTCAGCATCATCATGCACATCTTGCGAGTGTCATGACAGAATATCAGTTAGATGAACCTGTGATTGGCTGGGTGTTAGATGGTTTTGGATATATCAATACTGAAGCAGTTTGGGGTGGTGAATTATTATTAGTGGAAGGCGCACAATTTCAGCAATTAGCTCAATTGAAATCTTATTCTTTGTTAGGCGGAGATAAAGCTGCGAAAGAACCTTGGAGGATGGCTCTAAGTATTTTGCAAGATTTAAATTTACCACAAAAAATTGAGGAGTTGGCAAAAAATAACATAAAGATAGCAACACTAGCTAAGTTATTAAAACATGATAACCTGATGCTACAAACCAGCAGTTGTGGTCGATACTTTGATGCGGCTAGCGCTTTATTAAATATTTGTCAGGCCAATACTTATGAAGGGGAAGCCGCAATGCGTTTAGAAGCCTTGGTGACTAAACCATTAGTCTTAGAAGATGGTTGGGTGTTAAGAGAAAATAAATTAGATTTTAGCCAGCTATGGCGCTATTTATTGACTGTTGATACTGTGACTGGAGCAAATTATTTCCATGGAACATTAGCTGCAGCGTTAGTTGAAACCGCACGCAAAAAATGTAATAGTTTAAGAATCAACAAACTAATCCTGACTGGTGGTTGTTTACAAAATAAAATTCTTGCGGAGATAATGTTGCAGCAATTACGACAGTTTGGAATAGAAGTGTATTATCCACGCCTGGTGCCATGTAATGATGGTGGTTTAAGTTTAGGGCAAGCGTGGGTGACTAATAAATTAATTTATCAAAACTGAGGCAATAAAATGTGCTTAGCCTTACCAGTAAAATTAATCGCTCGCGATGAATGCGATCGAGGAATAATTGAAGTCGGGGGCGTCACCCGTGAAATTTCTTTAGCATTAGTGCCAGATGCAGTCATTGGTGATTATGTGATTTTGCATGTAGGTTATGCACTTACAAAATTAAATGAAGTAGAAGCACAAAAAACCATTGCTTTATTCAACCAAATGTTGGATGAAAACTAATGCAATATATTGATGATTTTCGCAATGCACGTATAGCAAAACAATTAGCAAAGAAAATTACTACAACAGTTATTCAAAATCGAAAATATCAGATCATGGAATTTTGCGGAGGACATACTCATGCATTACATCGCTATGGTTTATTGAAATTATTGCCTCCTCAAATTGAAATGATTCATGGTCCCGGTTGTCCAGTGTGCGTGTTAGCAATCGCCAGAATCGATCAAGCTATTGCCTTATCACAGCAACCAGATATTATTTTTTGCAGCTATGGTGATATGTTACGTGTCCCTGGAACCAAGCAACAAAGTTTATTGCAAGCAAAGGCTAATGGTGCTGATGTACGGATGGTTTATTCCATCGATGATGCATTGCAATTAGCACGAAAAAACCAACAGAAAAAAATCATTTTTTTTGCTATAGGCTTTGAGACAACTACACCACCTACGGCAGTTGCAATTAAAATAGCAGCTAAAGAAAATTTAAAAAATTTTTCAGTGTTTTGTAATCATGTATTGACCCCTGCTGCAATGCGAGCGATCTTACATACTTCATCTGAAGAAAAACCCGTAGTGGTGAATGGTTTTATTGGTCCTGCACATGTCAGCACGGTCATCGGTTATCAAGCCTATGCAGATATTGCTCGTGATTTTCAAAAACCCATAGTCATATCAGGCTTTGAACCTTTAGACTTATTACAGTCAATTTATCAATTAATAGAATTAATTAATGCAGCCAATCCAATCGTTAAAAATCAATTTACTCGCGCAGTGACAGCAACAGGTAATCAACTAGCACAATCTTACATCACTGAAGTTTTTTCTTTGCTGGATCAATTTGAATGGCGTGGCTTAGGTTTGATCCCTTATAGTGCCTTGAAAATTCGTCCTGAGTTTTCAAGCTTTGATGCTGAAAAACTTTTTCCGTTGCACATTGAACCTAGTGAGGAGCATCGAGCTTGCATTTGCGGTTCAATATTGCGCGGCAGTGCAAAACCATTTGACTGTAAATTGTTTGCAACTGTATGTACCCCAGAAAATCCATTAGGTGCTTGCATGGTTTCTTCTGAAGGTGCGTGTGCCGCATATTACACTTATGATAGGTTGGCTTATGTCAAACAAATTAAAACCACGAAAGCTTGATTTAAAATCCGGACGGATTAATTTAACGCATGGCAGCGGTGGTAAGGCGATGACTGATTTAATTCAGCAATTATTTTTACCTGCGTTTAACAATCCTTTATTAATGCAACAGCATGACAGTACCTGTGTGCCATACTCAAATAGAAATATCGTAGTTGCTACTGATAGTTATGTGGTCTCTCCATTATTTTTTCCTGGTGGAAATATTGGTGATTTGGCAGTGAATGGTACAATTAATGATTTAGCGATGTCAGGAGCGATGCCACTTTATCTGACAGTAAGTTTTATTTTAGAAGAGGGCTTTGCCCTCAGTGTGTTAAATGTGATTGTAAAAAGCATGGCAACCGCAGCAAAAAAAGCCAATATACAAATTATTTCAGGTGATACTAAAGTCGTTGAAAAAAATAAAGGCGACGGGGTGTATATAACCACGACGGGTATCGGTTCTAAAACTATTAATTTTGACATTCATTCGAGTCGAATTAAAATAGGCGATAGAATTATTATCAGTGGTTCAATTGGCGAACATGGCATTGCAGTATTATCACAACGTGAAAATTTGCAATTAGATTCTAAGTTACAATCAGATACGATAGCCTTGCACTCATTAGTTCAATCAATGTTAATGCTTGGGCCTGAATTACATTGCTTACGTGATCCAACTCGAGGTGGTGTTGCGGCCGTATTGAATGAAATTGCTCAATCTGCAGAAGTGGGAGTATTAATTGATGAAGTCACATTGCCAATTCAGGATAATGTCCGAAGTGCTTGTGAAATTTTTGGTTTAGACCCACTGCATGTAGCCAATGAAGGAAAACTGATAGCTTTTTGCAGTGAAGCTGCAGCTAACGATTTACTGAGTATTATGCAACAACATCCGTTTGGCCAAAAAGCTGCTATTATTGGAGAAGTCATTGCGGATCCGTATTGCTTTGTGCAATTGAAAACAAGCTTTGGCGGTGAACGGATTATTGATTGGATTAGCGGAGAGCAATTGCCACGGATATGTTGAGCATACTCTTCACGTTTTGGATAAATATATGAATGCTATTTACATTTTGCCGTATGAAAAGTTAGATCATTTTATTGGTTTGGTTGTCAAAGATTTTCGTTTGATCGGGCCGACTGTTAAGCACCAACAAATTGTTTATGCCGATATAATTAATGCAGCCCAATTGCCATGGGGCTATGTTGATAATCAAGATGCTGGACGTTATCAGCTTAGCAAGCAAGAACAACCGACAGTTTTTGGCTGGGTCAATGGTGCGCAGGGCATCAAACCTTTTTTATTTAAATCAATAGAATTATTATGGCAAGTTGAACGTGATTCAAATGGAAAATTAATTTTTTCCCCTAAACAACCAAAACAAGAAGCATTAGCATTTTTTGGCATCCGTCCTTGTGATTTGCGTGCTCTGTTAATTCAAGATAAAGTATTTTTAGACCCAAACCATACTGATGCACATTATGCAGCTTATAGAAAAAACAATTTTATTATTGTAGCTAATTGCACACGCTCTTCTAATAATTGCTTTTGTGTAGCAATGCAAGGTTATCCTAAAGCGAACGCAGATTTTGATATAGCACTCACAGAAATTGAACAAGGATTTACTTTTGAAATTGGCAGTGAAAAGGCATTAGCGTATGCCAAACAGTTACAACTGCTTCCAGCGAGCCAGCAGCAAGTAACTTCTGCTGTAGAAAAAATTGATGCAGCTGCTGCAGCACAAACCAAAAAAATAGATCCAATCAATGATCCAAAAAAATTAATGCAACGATTGGATCATCCCTATTGGAATGAAGTGGCCAAGCAATGTTTGTCTTGCGGCAATTGCACGCAAGTTTGTCCTACTTGTTTTTGTCATGATGAGGTTGAACAACCCAGTTTAGACGGTAATAACAGTGAGCATTTACGAGAATGGGGATCTTGTTTCACACAGAATCATAGTTACATTCATGGAAAAACTATTCGTCCTGATATAAAGAGTCGCTATAAGCAATGGCTAACACATAAATTTTCCACTTGGCATGATCAATACGGCACGAGCGGTTGTGTTGGTTGCGGTCGTTGTATTACTTGGTGTCCAACCGGGATTGATACACCTTATGTAATCCAGCAAATTTGTAAGGATGATGATCATGAATAAACCTTGTAATAATCCATATTTACCTCAACCTGCTGAAGTAATTGAACGCATCGATGAATCAGCAACTATTTTCACTTTACGTTTAAAATTTGTTGATCCAAACATTCACGCAGCTTATTCATTTCAGCCAGGGCAATTTAATATGTTGTATTTGCATGGTGTAGGTGAAATTGCAATTTCAATCGTGTCAGATCCCACAGACAATACCTTGTACGATCATACGATTCGTGTCGTAGGTCGTGTCACTAAGGGTTTTGCACAATTGAAAGTGGGTGATCAAATCGGCATTCGTGGGCCTTATGGTAATCACTGGCCTTATCAAACTATCATCGGCAAAGATGTTTTGGTGATTACTGGTGGATTAGGTTGCGCTCCAGTAGTTGCTGCAATCAATTATTTCTTTCAACGGCGTGATCAATATGGACGGATTTTTATTGTGCAAGGAGTAAAACATAGCAATGATTTAATTTATAAAGATCGATTTGCTGCATGGGCACAGCACCCTAATACTCAAGTATTGATTGCAGCTGGTGTTACCATTAAAGGGTGGCCGTGGTATAAAGGAACTACTGTAGATTTGTTACCAAAGCTCATTCAGTTTAATGGGGCTAAAACAACAGCATTAATTTGTGGCCCAGAAATAATGATGTATTATGCCATTAAAGCGTTAATTGCACGTGGTATGTCAGACGAGTCGATATATTTAAGCATAGAACGTAATATGCAGTGTGGTATTGGACATTGTGGCCATTGTCAGTTAGGGCCATTTTTTGTTTGCAAGGATGGGCCGATTTTTTCATATGCAAAACTCAAGCCATTATTAATGAAAGAAGGTTTTTAATGAAACCCACTGTGGCAGTACATAAATTTAGTTCGTGCGACGGCTGTCAGTTAGCATTATTGACAGCTGGAAAAGCGTTATTGCAATTAGTGGAGTTGGTTGAAATTAAACATTTTGCTGAGGCTGGATATATCGATGAAGAAGCAAAAGTTGATATTGCTTTTATTGAAGGTAGTATTTCCACTGAAGCGGAAGAACAGCGTATTCAACAAGTACGAGCCAATACCTGTTATTTAGTTACAATGGGTGCTTGCGCTACTGCGGGAGGTATTCAAGCATTACGTAATGGTCAAAATATTCAGGCTTGGAAAAGCAGTGTTTATCCTGCGCCTGAGTTTATTAGTTCTTTAGCAAATTCTTCTGCAATAAAAAATTATGTTAAAGTGGATGATGAAATATGGGGTTGTCCAATCAGTACTACACAAATTTTTGCAGTGATCCGCCAATTGTTATTCGGCGTCTCCGCCTCACAAAAAAATTGTAGTGTTTGCATGGAGTGCAAACAAAAAAATAATCGTTGTGTGTTAGTGACAGAAGGCCAACCATGTTTAGGTCCAGTAACGCGTGCGGGTTGCGGTGCTTTATGTCCCAGTGTTGGCGCAGCTTGTTATGGTTGTTATGGGCCCGCTGATCAAGTGAATGGTCCAGCAATAGCAGGCGCTTTCAAAAATGTGGGCCTAACTGAACCAGAGATTGTGCAACGGTTTCAATTTATTAATAATCAAGCTAAACTTTTTCAAAATGCTGTGAAAGAGATTAAAACAAATGACAAACCGAAAAAAAATTAATCTGAATATTCCACTGCTAGCTCGAGTTGAAGGTGAAGGTGCCCTAGATTTAGTTATTGAAAATCAGCAAATTCAATCGTTAAAATTAAGCATCTTCGAACCACCACGGTATTTTGAAAAATTTTTAGAAGGACGAAAAAACACTGAAATATTAGATATTGTTGCGAGAATTTGTGGCATTTGTCCAGTGGCGTATCAGATGACCGCAGTACAAGCGTTAGAACAAATTTTAGGAGTTGAGATTTCAGCTTGGGTACGAGCGATGCGCAGAGTATTTTATTGTGGCGAATGGATCCAAAGCCATTGTTTACATATGCATTTGCTAGCAATCCCTGATTTCTTAGGATTTGAATCAGTACTGCAAATGGCAAAAAAATTCCCTGAGGAAGTCAAACGTGGTTTAGCATTGCAAAATATTGGAGTAGAATTAATTTCTTTATTTGGAGCAAGAGCTGTGCATCCGGTGGGTGCGCGCATTGGCGGTTTTTCTCAAAGTCCAACTTTAGTGGCAGTGACTGCATTGCTGGAAAAGTTAAAACATCATTTGCCATTAGCTGAAGAATTAATTTTGTGGACCCAACAATTACCAATACCAACTACAACAGCAGAAATGACAATGGTTGCATTACATCATGAAGATGAATATGCAATGAATGAAGGAGCAATTATCTCTAATAAAGGATTGAAAATAACTAAAGAGAATTATCAAACTTATTTTCGTGAATTTCAAGTGCCTTATTCAACTGCATTGCATAGCTTGTTAAATAATGAACCTTATATGGTTGGACCATTAGCAAGAGTATGTTTGAATTACCAACAATTGCCACTTTCATTAAAAAACATTTTAAAAAAATATAATATTAGTTTTGCTAAACCCTCAATGTTTCAAAGTGTATTAGCCCGTGCAGTTGAGGTTTACTTTGCAATATATGAAGCGATTTCATTATTAGAAAATTTTGTTGAAACAGAAGTAAGTTATAAAGCGAGTTCGATTAAAAGTGGAATAGGATTCGGAGCAACCGAAGCGCCACGAGGTTTATTATGGCAATCCTATCAATTGAATGAAGCAGGATATGTAACAAAAGCAAACATTGTGCCGCCAACGAGTCAAAATCAAGCTCATATCGAACAAGATTTAGCACGAACATTAACGCAATTTGGCTTAAATAAAACTGATCAAGAATTAAAGCTCATGAGTGAAATGGTGATCCGTAATTATGACCCTTGTATTTCATGTTCAACACATTTTTTAGATCTAAGAGTAATAAGGCCATGAAGGCAGTGCAATTGATTGGGATTGGTTCACCATTTAGTTGGGATCGAGTTGCTTGGATGGTATTAAAAACAATTCAATATAATCCAGTGATTAAAAATTTGATAATAAAAAACAAGTTGCAATTTAGTTTATTAGATCGACCTAATGTACAATTGTTAGAACATTTATATCCCGAAAAAATTAATATCATAATCGATGCTGTTTTGTTAGATGCACCTTTTGGAGAAAATATTCAAACTAAAGTGGATAATGGTTTTATTACGCAGCTGCAAAAGCTTTTGCAGCCAGGATATTCTACCCATGGAATAAATTTAGCAGATACTTTAACATTAGGATTTACATTAAATAAACTACCACAAAAGCTATATTTTTTTGGATTTAATATTTCTAATGACATTCATTGTATACATCCTATCGCTAAACTACATTTATTTAAAAGAAAAATAATACGATTTTTGCAGGATACAATTTAGGTAAGATGTCGCACAAGAATTGATATCTTTTTATACCAACAAATGTTACGATCTCAAGCAGACTGCGAGGTATAACGTATGACAGCAACAATCCAAAATAAATTGCCTATAGGTGTATTTGACTCTGGAATGGGTGGCCTGACTGTTTTAAAAGAATTAAAACGGGTGTTGCCAAATGAATCATTAATTTATTTAGGAGATACAGCGAGATTGCCCTATGGTACCAAAGGGCTTGCGACAATAACACGTTATGCCAAACAAATGACGGATTTGTTAATTCAACAAAATATTAAAATGTTAGTCATTGCCTGCAACACAGCCACCACCGCCGCATTAGATTATTTACAACAAACATTTCCTGAATTACCTATCGTAGGTGTAGTACAACCAGGTGCTGAATTAGCAGTTAAAACAACTCAGACCAATCATGTATTGGTACTGGCAACGGAAACAACTATCCGTTCTAATATTTATGAACTGACCATGCGCCGTTTTAATCCATTAATTAAAGTGCTCAATCAAGCATGCGGCTTATTTGTGGCATTGACTGAAGAAGGTTGTATTGATGATGAGTTGGCGATGTGCGCCATTGCTAAATATTTAAAGCCGGTAATGATCCCTAGCTTTAATTATGATTGTATTGTTTTAGGCTGTACACATTATCCAGTTTTGAAAAAGCTTATTCAAAATTATGTTGGCAATGAAATCAAAATTGTTGATTCTGCAGAGGCAACGGCACTTACAGTACAAGCTTTATTAAAGGAAAAATTACTAGAAGCTACGGATGCAAATCAAAGTTATAAATTCTTGGTGACCGATCAACCACAGCGTTTTTCCCGTGTTTCTGAAATTTTTTATGGCGAACCTATCGAGATTAATACTATCGAGTTAGTTGATTCGATCGTTTTACCAGAAATACCGAATAGATAGTTTTATAAATGAGATTACAATGTTTATCAATAGTAATTTTTAAAATCTATTCTTAACACATATAATCAATCAAATTGTAGTCTGTAACATATAATCTTTTATAAAATAAACCGTGATTAAGTAAAATTATTTAAAAGATCATTTTTAAAAACTAATAGTAATTAAAGCTGGAGTAGAAGTATGCTGAATGGCAAGGTTAAAGTTAGTCAAATTGATAAGAGAAAATCACTTAAAGATGAACTTTGTCAAATTAGACGTTCTCTAAAAAATATTAAAAGCCGACATGTTATTGTAAATTTACACGATGAACTTGTTGATTTTGATCGGATGATTGAAGATTTTGATAACCTCACAGATGATGTTTTAAATGATAATTTATTAACGCCATATATGAGTTTGCAAGGTAAATTTATTTCTAAAGGGATTGATAGAGGAATCAAAAATGTAGTTCAAAAAATTGAAACGCTAAGATGCACACTTGTTCCTAAAGAAGAAAAAAATAACTCCTCATCAAGAGTAGAGGATAACTTATCAGATGAAGAATCATTTATTAATCATAAGAAAAAGCGACACATTGAGGATTTCGATCATACAAATCATAAACTTTTTAAACCTTTATTGGGTACTCCTAGAAAGGTTCATTTTGCTGACGAAGCAATAATCCAAACGCAAGTAACTGAAAAGAAGAGTCAAAAGCGAGTTAAACCGAGAACACAAATGTTTCGGAACATTAATGTAGTTGAATTTAATGGAAAAATAATAAAATGTACTGATAAATATTTTAGATATGTAATTAAACAACTTGAAGAACGACGTATAAAGATTGAAAAAAATACTCGGGAAATTGAAAGAAATCCAACAAATTTGAGTTTGAAAATAGAAACAGATAGATTAAAAGTAGAATTCAAAGATAAAATTAGAATGATTGAAGAGGATACATTGCCTGACAGTATAGAACATAGAGACATTATAAAGAACAATTTTAAAGAGCAAGAACTACAAAAATATTTACCTGAAGACACTAGCAAAACTTTAATGATACCGGTGATGATTTGACAATCTTCATATTAATAATACCTATTTTTATAGTTATTTTTCTAGGCATAGCTGCAGCAAGAGTTGGTTTGTTTGATAGTCATGATACTAATAGTTTAATTAAATTAGTTTTTTATGTGGTGATGCCAGTCGAATTGTTTGTCAATGTAGCTCAAGTTAGCTTAGGTAGTATTCTAAATTGGACTTATATTTTTAGTTATTTCTTCTCTTC
>JBGSLN010000002.1:0-6169 GCA_041740675.1 Gammaproteobacteria bacterium
AAGCCTAATAAAGATCGTTTAGTCATGGTTTGTGAAATGTCAGTGAGTGATAAAGGGCGCGTCACTCGATTTCGATTTTATGATGCGGTAATCCATTCTCATGCGCGGATGACTTATACCAACGTTTATAAAATTCTAGTCAAAAAAGATAAAAAGCTGCAAAAACAATATAACGAACTATTGCCGCATTTTGAAAATTTATATGACTTATTTAACGAATTACATAAACAGCGTCAAATTCGAGGGGCATTAGATTTTGAAACGACTGAAACGCAAATTATTTTTGGTCCAGACAAAAAAATCGCGTCTATTGTTCCGAGTGAACGTAATGATGCACATCGTTTGATTGAAGAATGTATGCTGCTAGCAAATGTCAGTGCGTCGAAGTTTTTAGCCAAACATAAAATTCCGACACTTTATCGAGTGCATGAAGGACCTAGTGATGAAAAGCTCACTGATCTACGTACATTTTTAAGTGAATTAGGATTGCATTTAAAAGGAGGTGAAAACCCAAAACCCAAAGATTATGCTGATGTATTAGCAAAAATTGGGGGTCGAGCCGATGCACAATTGATTCAAACTGTATTATTGCGTTCATTATCACAAGCTGTTTATACACCAGAAAATAAAGGGCATTTTGGCTTGGCTTATGATTGTTATGTGCATTTTACTTCGCCAATACGACGCTATCCTGATTTATTGGTACACCGAGCTATTCGTTATGTATTACAAAACCAACCGATTACAGATTTTATTTATAGTCATAATGACATGATGCGTTTTGGTGAACATAGTTCGTTGAATGAGCGCCGTGCTGATGATGCGACGCGAGATGTTACTGATTGGCTTAAATGTGAATATATGTGTGATAAAGTGGGTGAGGAATTCGATGGTATTATAACAGGAATCACTAATTTTGGTTTGTTTGTGCAACTAAAAAGTGTTTTTGTGGAAGGTTTGATTCATATTAGTGAGTTACCTGGTGATTATTATGATTATGATGCTAAGCGCCATCGTTTAGTAGGACAACGGACCAAAAAAACATTTAGATTGACTGATGAATTACATGTCAAAGTAGCAAAAGTTAATTTACAACAACGACAGATCGATTTTATTTTGGTAAAGTGAAAAAATGAATTTAATATTTGGTATTCATCCGATTTCGAGTGTATTAGCGCACTCGCCAGAGCGAATTAAAAAATTAATTGTTGATAGCAAACGTCAAGATCAACGTTTATTGACTCTTTTACAACAAGCAAAGCAACAGAGTATTCCAATAGAATTGACTGATAAACAAAAATTAGAAAAAGTCATTGGTAATTCTGTACACCAAGGTATCGTTGCAGAATGCTCTGAACGAAAAAAATTGATTGAAAATGACCTTGAAACTATTCTCAATAAATTATCAACCCCAGCATTTTTTTTAATTTTGGATGAAGTACAAGATCCCCATAACTTGGGTGCCTGTTTACGCATAGCGGATGCCGCGGGTATTACTGCAATTATTGCACCCAAAGACAATAGTGTTAACATTACTGCGGTCACTGAAAAAGTAGCATCGGGTGCAGCAGAAACCATTCCTTTTATTCAAGTGACTAACCTTGCTCGTACTCTACGTGATTTAAAAGAAAGAAATATCTGGCTATATGGCTTATCAGATACCGCTAAAGCGTCGATCTATCAAGCAGATCTCAAAGGATCCATCGCTTTGGTGTTAGGCGCAGAGGGTACCGGGTTGAGGCAAAATACTTTGAAACATTGTGATGCGGTTTATTCTATACCCATGTTTGGCTTTGTTTCTAGTCTGAATGTGTCTGCTGCAACAGCAGTCTGTGTGTTTGAGGCAGTACGACAACGCAGTAGTTTCTAAATTAAATATCTTCTACTTACACTAACTATTGATATCTGAGTCGATTGGCGTTAAAGTTCTCCTCTTGAATTTTTACCGAAGTTAAATCAGATAATGCTATAATAACATTATCTGAATTTATAACGGGTAAGGTAAGATATGCCTAAGTTATATTCTTCAAAACATATCTATTGTTAAACAATCTGGATTGGATGAAACTGATTTTTAGTTTTTTGTTTTATTTTGTGTGGAGGGCAAACAATTGGTTAAAACAGTTCAGTTAGATACTACATCAAAACCTCTCATCGAATTTATAAATGTTTCAAAAAGTTTTGCTGATCAGCTGGTGTTGAGTAATATCAACTTCTCAGTTAAGTCAGGAGAATTTTTAACCTTATTAGGACCATCTGGTTGTGGAAAAACCACCTTATTGCGGTTGATTTCTGGTTTTGAGAAGCCCAATACAGGTGAGATTTTATTTAATGGAAAATCAGTTGTTGGTATTAGCCCGCATCAGCGACACGTGCATACCGTGTTTCAAAGCTATGCTTTATTTCCTCATATGAATGTTTTTGAGAATGTTGCTTTTGGATTACGCTGCCAAAAAGTGCCTAAAGATGAAATTAATGAACGAGTCGATCAAGCATTGCGCTTAGTCAAACTGGAAACTTTAGCAAAACGCAAAGCAACACAATTAAGCGGCGGCCAGCAACAGCGAGTTGCAATTGCAAGAGCAATTGTAAACAAACCCTTGGCATTATTGTTAGATGAGCCATTAAGCTCATTAGATTATCGGTTGCGAAAAGATATGCAAATTGAATTAATTCAATTGCAACGAAAATTGGGTATTACTTTTATTTTTGTCACCCATGATCAAGAAGAAGCTCTTTCAATGTCAGACCGTATCGTTGTGATGCATGAAGGTCATGTTGAACAAATTGGCACTCCACGTGAAGTCTATGAAACCCCAAAAAATTTGACCGTGGCAAAATTTATTGGTGAAGTAAACATATTTGATACTGAAGTAATAGAGGTAAATCAAAAGACTATTAAAGTCAACATTGACGGATATCTGCATCAATTAGCAAACACTAAAAATTTTCAAACAGGTGATAAGTTGCATATGATCATTCGTCCTGAGGACATGCGTGCCTATCGTATGGATGAAACCGAAGGACAAGAAAGAATGTTGATTGGTAAAGTTAACGAAGTGATTTATAAAGGGTGCACTGTTGATTTAATTATTCAACTAAATAATGGCAAGATTGTTAGTGTAGAAGAATATTTTAATGAAGATGATGATAAACTTGAATACCAATTAAATGAAACTGTAATATTAAATTGGTTGCCGGGTTGGGAGGTAGTATTGCCCTATGAAGCATGATACTTTCAAATTTTTTTCACTAAGTACAATTTGGCTCTGGATTATTTTGTTTGCTATTCTTCCGTTTGTGCTAATGTTGGTTATTAGTTTTGCTACTGCCGGAGAAAATAATTTAGTCGTATACTCATTTAATTTGCATAACTTCTTAAACTTAATTAATTATGCTTATTTAAGAATATTTACTCGCTCAGTTTTTTTAGCAGCTTATGTTACAGTAATAACCTTAATCATAGGTTATCCATTTGCGTATATTATTGCACATACTAGTGAGCGCATTAAGAACTTACTGTTGCTATTAGTCATTATTCCCTTTTGGACCAGTTCTTTAATTCGCAGCTATGCCATGATAACGATTTTGAAAACGCAAGGATTGTTAAATAGCTTCTTGTTATGGCTCGGCGTTATTCATATGCCACTACAAATTTTATATACTAATATTGCAGTGATAATCGGGTTGGTTTACAGTTTATTGCCCTTCATGGTGCTGCCATTATACGCCAATATCGAACGTCTCGATCAGAGTCTAGTAGATGCTGCACGTGACTTAGGCGCAAATCGTTATATCACTTTTAAGAGAGTTATTATTCCACAGACAATACCAGGGATTATTAGCGGTTGTATTATTGTATTTTTACCTGCAATGACAATATTTTATATTCCTGATTTGTTAGGTGGAGCAAAATCCATGTTGTTAGGTAATCTGATCCAAGATCAATTTTTGTTTGCAAACAACTGGCCGCAAGGTGCTGCAATTAGTGTTATATTAACTGCATTCATGTTAATTTTGTTATGGTTATATTGGCGTAATTCACGTTCTAAAGACAGGCATGAATTTTTATGAAAGTAATATCACGCCTTTTTTTACTGTTGATATATGCATTTTTGTACGTGCCAATTATAGTATTAATTATTTATTCATTTAATAATTCTCAATACTCCATGCTATGGCATGGTTTTACTTGGGCTTGGTATCAACAACTTAGCAGCGATTCAGATTTAATTAGTAGTGCAGTAAATTCAATTGCTTTAGGAGTATCAGCATCTTCTATTGCTACTTTGCTAGGGACGTTATGTGCTGTGTCATTGTATCGGTATAATTTTAAAGGACAGAAATTACTTTACTTTACGGTGTTTTTATTAATTCTTATGCCAGATATCGTCATCGGTACTTCACTATTAATATTATTTAGTACCGCTAACTTTGAGTTAGGCTTTTTCAGTTTGTTAATTGCCCACATCACATTATGTTTACCTTTCGTAGTAATTGTTATTTATAGTAGACTAACTACTGTTGATGAAAATATTTTTGAAGCAGCGCTTGATTTAGGAGCAACTAATAGCATTATTTTTAAACGTATATTAATTCCTCTTTTAACGCCCGGTTTGATTGCAGCCTGGCTTTTAAGCTTTACCCTTTCCTTAGATGATGTAATTATTAGTTATTTTGTTTCTGGCCCTAATTTTCAGATTTTACCTTTGCAAATATTTTCTATGGTTAAATTAGGGGTAGATCCAGAAATTAATGCGCTGACAAGCATCATTTTTGCAATTACTGTATTGTTTGTTCTTATTTCACATTTTTCCTTGAGGAAGAAATGAAACGTTATCAATTAATTATTTTTGCAGTTTTATTATTTTTGATGAATTCATTTTGTTTTGCTGATAGCAAAGAGTTGAATATTTACGTTTGGTATAATGAAATTCCGCAGTCCGTAATCAAAAAGTTTGAAAAAGAAACTGGAATACATGTTAATTATGCTGATTACAATGATAATGAAGTGCTTTATGCTAAGCTAAAAGCTGATCCAAATTCTGGCTATGATATTGTTGAACCTTCAAGCTATTTTGTTTCTAGAATGAGCCGTGAAGGGATGTTGCAACCTTTAGATAAACAAAAGTTATATAATTTTAAATATATAGATAATGCTTTTCGAAATCCTAATTATGATGCCAATGATACCTATAGTATTCCATGGATGTGGGGTATGACTGGAATATTTGTTAATAAACAATTTTTTAATCCGAATGAAATTACGAGCTGGAAAGATTTTTGGAACAAAAAATATTATAATCAAATAATGTTGTTGGATGATCCACGAGAAGTATTCAATATTGGTCTTTTAACTTTAGGGGTATCGCCTAATACAAATAATCTTGCTGATATCAAAGCAGGCTATGAAAACTTATCAAAACTGTTGCCTAATGTAAAATTATTTAATAGCGATGCAATTCCTTCCATTTTTATTGATGCAGATGCGACTATCGGAATGGCGTGGAATGGTGATGTCTATCGGGCGCAGCAAGAAAATCCAAACTTAGTATTTATTTATCCACAAGATGGCTTTGTGATTTGGGTTGATTGCATGACGATCCCCAAAAATGCACCACATTTAGCAAATGCTTATAAATTTTTAAATTTTTTAATGGAACCCGAAAATGCCAGTAAAGTGACTATGGTATTTGGTTATGCAACTGCGAATGCACAAGCAAAAAATTATTTACCTAAAGCCATGCAAAATAATCCCACCATTTTTCCTAGTGATGAAATTTTAAAGCGAGGAATTTTTCAAACGGATCTCAATAATCAAGCATTACAAGCTTATGCTAAATATTGGGAATTGTTGAAATTAAATGCATAACTGTTCTTTCAAATTATATATTATGTTTAAATTTTAATCGATCGGCATATAGCGGGAGAGCTTGCTTATCAGACTGCAAAATCGTTTGGGGTAGTAACAGCCTTTATCAACAAAGCAACAATTTAGTCATCAGTGAACGAGAAACAATGGAAGGAGAAAGTATTGAGTATCGTTATTATATTAGCTCAATAGAACCAAAGCAGTCGACCCAGCTATTGCATTCAATACGTTCGCATTGGCAAATTGAAAATAATCTGCACTGGATGCTAGACGTGGCTTTTACAGAAGACCAGTGCA
>JBGSLN010000003.1:0-12607 GCA_041740675.1 Gammaproteobacteria bacterium
ACATAAAAAACCAAGGAGCCCAGATTCTAAATTTATTTGGTGGGATTTGTGCAATGATAAAAAGGCCAATGAAAGCAAAAATAAACCAAAAAAACTGTTTTTCAACCATGTGTATTGTTTCATTGCTTGCGCTATAGAGAATAAATAGGCCTAAAATGGAGAAAATAATCGCAGCAAATAATAATAAAGGATCTAAATGAAATCGACTCCAAATCGAGTATTGATAAGATTGTTGTGGTTTATTCCACGGTAATTTTGTTAAATTAATTTGTAGTTTCATGGTTCTGTATGGGGTTAGTTGTTGACGGCGGATTGGTAGTCGTCGAGGGATTTATTTTTGTGGTTTGTTGTGTTGTAGCTGTCGTGGTATTTGCTGGTATTTGATTATGATTTAATAAATAATAATCCATTATTTTTCGTGCGATTGCTGGAGCAATCTCATCATGTTCTACCACAATGGCAACAGCAATCTTAGGATCTTCAACCGGTGCAAAAGCAATAAAGACAGAATTGTCTTGGTATTTTTTAGGTAAATCTTTTAAATTATATTTACTACCGCTAGGTATCGTATAAACTTGTGCTGTACCAGTTTTTGCGGCGACTGTATAAGGCGCATGACCAAATCTAAATCCAAGAGGGCCTTTAATAACTTCTGTCATTGCTTTGATAATAAAATCCCAATCAGCTTTAGGCATCTTTATTGGTTGTAAAGGAATAGGTGCTTGTGGGATAAAAGTACCGTCAGGAGCCTGCATTTTAAGTAATAAATGAGGTTGATAGCGTATTCCATGTTCAGAGAGTGTTGCAACTGCTTGGGCCATTTGCAATGGAGTTACTAATAAATAACCTTGGCCAATTCCCATATTGATAGTATCTCCGGTATACCAATTTGCGCCGATGTGCTTTTTTTTCCAAGCAGGTGAGGGCACGACTCCAGGCAATTCTTCGCCCATTTCAATGTTAGTAGTTTGACCAAAACCAAATTCATGAAGAAGCGCATCCATGCGATAAACTCCCACTTTTACAGCTAATTTATAGAAAAATGGGTCATCTGAGAGAATAATAGATTGTTCTAAGTCAACCCAACCAAATCCTGTATGTTCCCAATTTCGATAAGTATGTCCTGCATATTTGAAATAACCAGGATCGTATACTTTAGATTTTGTATTGATTACACCACTGGAAAGTCCTAATAAACCGTAATAAGGTTTGATGGTAGAGCCTGGTGCGTACAAGCCACGAATGGCTCGATTATACAGAGGCCGATTGGGAGCATTTTGTAATTGATTATATTTTTGTTGGCTAATACCATTTACGAATAAATTAGGATTAAAATTGGGTTTGCTTACTAAGGCAAGTACTTCACCTGTATTGGGATCGATAGCTATGGCGGCTCCACTGTCGTGTTGAAAAGCGTTTTCCGCAACTTTTTCTAATTTACTATCGATTGTTAGATAAAGATCATCGCCTGTCACTGGAGGTACTTCATTCATAACACGGACTACTCGTCCACTCGCATCAGTTTCTACCTGTTGATATCCTACAGTACCATGTAAAATATTTTCATAATATTTTTCGATTCCTACTTTGCCAATGTAATTGGTAGCGCTGTAATTTTCAGCATTCACTTGTGAGAGTTCTTCGGCATTGATGCGCCCCATAAAACCTACAACTTGCACAACGGATTTGCCATGTGGATAAAATCGAATAAGACGTGCATTGATAGTAACACCTGGAAAACGCCAGCGATTCACCGAAAACTCTGCAACTTCAGTTGGAGTTAATTTTATTATTAGCGGAACTGGATCAAAAGACCGATGCTGTTTTAATTCTCTATAAAAGGCTTGCAAATCTTGTGGATGAATGGTGATTAATTTTTCTAATCCACTAATCGTTTTTTTCAAATTCTTAACTTTACTTGGAATGATGTCTAAACTGAATACGGGAATATTCTCAGCGAGCAATACACCATTCCGATCGAAAATTAAACCGCGCTTTGGTTCGATAGGTATTAGGTTTAATTGATTTTCCTTAGAAAGCGTGGAGTAAAGACTTTTTTCAATGACTTGCAAGTAAAACAAGCGCAACACCAAGCATATTACTAAAAATATAATAATACAGGTCACGTTCATCAACCTACGTTGAAAAAAACGTTGCTCTTTATAGGGATTTTTAATGGTCAGCTTTGCCATTGAATACAAGTAGACATGGTTTTTAAAGGAGTCGATTATGCGGGATATTTGGTGATAAATCTATATTTTCTCATTCATTTGACGAGAGAGCCTATTTAGGTTTGAATGTGTTTATTAAAATGCGCTAACTTGAAATATGAAAAGTAGATATGAGCAAACTTCAAATTGATAATCTCAGCTTCCATACATTTGGGCCTTTTGATTTAATCGTACAACCTAATCAATGTATTGTAATATCCGGAACATCAGGTGCTGGAAAATCCTTGTTATTGCGTGCTATTGCAGATTTAGATCCGCATGAAGGAATGTTATTATTAGATAATCAAAACTATTTACTATTTCCTCCTACAGAATGGCGTAAAGAAATCGGATTATTGCCTGCTGAAAGCCAATGGTGGTATGAAACAGTGGAAGAGCATTTTACCAATATAGAACCTGCATGGTTCGCACAGCTTGGATTTGATTTAACAATATTAAAGAGAAAAGTGAGTGGCTTATCAACGGGTGAACGGCAACGATTGGCCTTATTACGCCTTTTAATTAACAAGCCATCGGTTTTATTGCTTGATGAAATTACTGCAAATCTGGATAGCGAAAATACGGTACGGATCGAAAAATTAATTCACACATATAAACAGCAGTACCAAGCAGCGATTATCTGGGTTAGCCACAATGCACAGCAAATTAAACGAATTGCTGATAAACATTTTGTCTTAAAAGACAATTTATTAACTCCAGCAAGGTAAATTATGGGTATTATCCAATTATCTTTAACCGATTTAAGTATAGCTGCATTATTGATTGTTCTAGTTGTCATTATTAATCTCTGGCAGCAACTCCATTTAACCAAAAGCCTTGTTATTTCTGCGGTTAGAACAGTTCTTCAATTATTTGCGATTGGATTTATTTTACGAAGTTTATTTGCGCATCCAAAGTTTATTTGGGTTACAGTTTTAGCATTGATTATGTTGTTAGTCGCGAGTCATGAAGCCATTGCCAGACAGAAAAAACGTTTTAGTGGTTGGTGGAACTATTATTTTAGTTTTGTTGCTTTATTGATTGCATCTTTCGGCATAGCTATTTTTACTCTGAAAATTATTATCGGTGCTCATCCTTGGTATGAGCCACAATATGCTATTCCATTATTAGGTATGGTCATAGGCAATACCATGACAAGTATTTCATTGAGCCTGAATCAATTAACTCAAACAGTGTGGCAGCAACGCAGCATTATTGAACAACGGTTGTTATTGGGGCAATCTGCCCAAAAAGCGGTGAGTGATATCTGGCGTGATAGTATTCGCATCGGTATGATCCCAAGCATTAATGCCATGGCAGTGGCAGGCATTGTAACTTTACCTGGCATGATGACAGGTCAAATTCTTGCAGGGATTTCTCCTCTAGAAGCGGTTAAATATCAAATTATGATTATGTTTATTCTCACTGCTGCTAGTAGTTTTGGAATTATGTTAGCACTTTGGTTAAGTAGCAAACGTTTATTTGATGAGAGGCAGCGTTTGAGATTAGATCGGCTACTGAGTAAAAATTAACGATGATAAGGATGATTAGAAACAATGCTCCATGCTCGATACAACTGTTCAGCAACAACCACTCGAACTAATGGATGAGGCAGGGTGAGATTAGACAACGACCATTTTTCTTTTGCTCGAGTCAAACTCTCTTGATTTAAACCTTCAGGACCTCCGATTAATAAACAAATATTATTTCCGTTGTTAAGCCAAACTTTCAATTGCTCAGCTAATTCTTCGGTGTTCCAGCTTTTGCCTTTGACATCGAGTGCGATGACATGATCCTGTGGTTGGATATGACTTAGCATCTGCTTAGTCTCATCAGCAATCATTCTGGTTAAATCTGCATTTTTATAGCGTTTATTCAGTGATAATTCAATGAGCTCAAGTTGGAGAGTAACAGGAAGACGTTTAGCATATTCATGATAACCGGTTTCAATCCAAGTTGGCATGGATTTCCCGACAGCAATCAGTTTAATTTTCATTGCGCTCAGGCTTGATATCCCATAATTCTTCGACTTGGTAAAAATCTCGAACTTCTTCTTGCATCACATGTACCACTACATTACCTAAATCGATCAGTGCCCAATCACCTTCATCTTCTCCTTCAACGCCTAAGGGTTGTTGGCCTTGCTTTTTGGCTTCTTCAACTACATTTTGAGCTAAAGATTTCACATGACGATTCGAGGTTCCGGTGCAGAAAATCATTACATCGGTAAAGTCGCAATGCGAAGCTACATCCATTGATACAATGTCTTTACCTTTTAAATCATCTAGTGCTTTTAATGCGAGTGTTTTCAGCTGCTCGGTGTTCATAGTCTATCTCTAACAAAAAATTGAATTGAGAATTATGCCAAAAAATAATTGGATTAGATAGCACTGTTTCAATTCATCAATAAATCTGCCAATAATTTTTCATATATGGATTTTAAATTTTGCAAATCAGCAATCTTAATGCATTCGTCAATTTTATGAATGGTTTGATTTGTTAAGCCAAATTCCAGTAATTCTTTACTAATATCAATTAAAAACCGACCATCGGAAGTGCCGCCAGCGGTCGAAAATGTAGGGTTAATTTCAGTTACAGCATAAATAATATTTTGTAATGAACTCGATAACTTATTAGGGTTACTTAAGAACGGTTTGCCAGAATATTGCCATTCTAACGTATATTTTAATTTATGCCTTTCTAATATTTGCAGCACAATAGTTTGCAATGATTTAATGGAATGCTCAGAGCTATAACGAAAATTAAAATCGACACTCAAATCGGCTGGAGTCACATTACCTGCGCCAGTACCAGCATGAATATTTGAAATTTGAAATTGAGTAGGTTGAAAAAAATCGTTACCTTCATCCCAATGATAACTAATTAATTCTTGCAAAACACTTACACTACTGTGAATTGGATTATCAGCAAGATGTGGGTAAGCAATATGGCCTTGTTTACCATGAACCGTTAGTTTTCCGGAGATACTGCCACGACGTCCAATTTTAATTACATCGCCTAACTTATTTTCGCTTGAGGGTTCGCCAATTAAACAATAATCAATAAAAATATTTTGCTGTTGCAGATATTCAACCACTTTTTTGGTGCCATTTTCTGCAATACCTTCTTCATCCCCAGTAATCAAAAATCCGATTTGACCATTAATTTTAGGGTATCTTGATAAAAAATCCTTACATGCAACTAACATGGCCGCGATATTACCCTTCATATCTGCCGCACCACGCCCAAATAAATAATCACCTCGAACTGTAGCTTTAAATGGATCTGATCTCCATTTGTCTAATGGGCCAGGAGGAACTACATCAGTATGGCCAGCAAAAACAAATAATGGCTTTGCTATTCCATAAGTTGCCCATAGGTTTTTTACATTGCCATATGGTAACTCCATTATGTCAAAACCTAGTGTTGCTAAAAATTCTGTTATGTATGCTTGGCAACCACAATCATTAGGCGTGATTGAAGGCTTTTCAATTAACTGTTTTATGATATCTAATAACATTACAACCTCAACAATTCATTAATCCCTACTTTTTCTCGGGTCTTTGCATCAACTTGTTTAACAATTACGGCACAATATAAACTATGAGATCCATCGGTTGCAGGTAAATTTCCAGAAACAACCACAGAACCCGCTGGAATTCGGCCGTAACTAATTTGTTTAGTTTCTCGATGATAAATTCGGGTACTTTGGCCGATAAAAACTCCCATTGAAATTACCGAGCCTTCTTCAACAATCACCCCCTCAACAATTTCTGAACGAGCCCCAATAAAACAATGATCTTCAATAATAGTTGGGTTGGCTTGCAAAGGTTCTAAAACACCGCCAATACCTACACCACCTGATAGGTGTACATTTTTTCCGATCTGAGCACAGGAGCCAACTGTAGCCCAAGTATCAACCATCACGCCCTCGTCAACATAAGCGCCGATATTAATAAAGCTTGGCATCACTACCGTATTTTTTCCAATATAACAGCCTTCACGCACTGCTGCAGGTGGTACGATACGAATTGACTGTTGTTGAAAATCGTAAAGATGGTACTGCTGAAACTTAGATGGAATTTTATCAAAATATTTTGTATATTCATTTTCACTCATTTCACTGTTAAATAATCGAAAATAAAGTAATACGGCTTTTTTTAGCCATTGGTGGGTTATCCAGTCATTATTTATTTTTTCAGCAATGCGAAATTTTCCCGTATTTAAACCATTAATCACATTTTGAACTGCATCTTTGATTTCGGAACTATGATTATCGGGAGAAATATTTTGCCGATTTTCAAAAGCCGCTTCGATAATTATTTGGAGATTTTCCATATTGTACCTTGGAGTTGTTATAACGTTGTTTCAAATTATTTATATAGATAATGCTTAATACACTGTGCTAATTCTATTTGTTTAGCACGGTTTTTTAAAGGTTTATTTTGTTGGTCACAAATATAAAAAACATCTTCAATTTCTGTGCCTATCGTAGATATTTTTGCGTTTTGCACTCGAATATGTAATTCACGGAATGCACTGCCAATGGCAGCCAGAAAACCTGGCTTATCAGTTGATTGAATCATTAGTTTTGTTAATGGTGGATGACCAGATGTACGAAACTTTAATTCAATGTGATTAGTAAAATGAGTAAGTTGTCGCGAGAGGTGTCGTTTCATGACACGGGGATTAGGACGTTTTTTTGAAAGCTCTGTACTCAGAGTTAGTTCAATATTTTTTAAAATTGAAAGCTCTGTGATTGTTTTATGTTCTCTATTCAATACTGAAAAAGTATCTAGACAAAATCCATTTTGATCAGTTATGATTTTTGCATCGACGACATTTAATTGTAAACGATCTAATAACAAAACAGTATTTGCAAATAAATCATCTCTATCTTTACAGTAAATAAAAATTTCTGTGGCACCATGTTCTTGATGATTTTGAGTAGAAACAAGCACTAATTTATCTGAAAAATTAGCATGCAACAATTCACATGTATGCCAGTAAATATGTTGAAGTTGTTCTTTATAAAAGTAGTCATCACCGATTTGTGCCCATAAAGCATTAATTTTTTCAAGGGTAGTAGGTTGAAATTGTGCTAGAACTGTTTGTTTTTTTAATTTGACTTGTTGCAGTTTGTCATTTTTACTTGGTAAAGAACTTATGCAAGAATGTGTGGCGTAGTACAATTGTTTTAGTAAAGAATCCTTCCAACTATTCCATAAATTTTCATTAGTTGCTTGGATGTCAGCCACCGTTAGCAAATACAGATAATTTAATTGTTTGATGTTTTTAATTGTTTTAGCAAAAGCGGCAATAATTTTTTTATCATTAATATCTTGTTTTTGTGCAACTTGTGACATAAATAAATGTTTTTTGACTAACCATGCAATTAATTCCCCCTGTTTCTCAGGAAGGTTATGCTGTTTTGCGAACTCAAGTGCGGCATTTGAACCATAATTTGAATGATCAGTATTCCGACCCTTACCGATATCATGAAATAATGCAGCTAAATAAAGTAGTTCTGGCTGTTCTAATGTTTCAAAAATTTTTTGATATAAAGAATTTTCAGTTTTCAAATATTCAATTTTTTTTATAACAAATAAAATATGCTGATCTACAGTGTATAAATGAAATAAGCCATATTGTGTTTGCCCTACAATAGGTTCAAACTCAGTTAAATAATGTTCTAAAATTTTATGGTGATGCATTTCTTTTAAAATAGTAAAAACACAGCGTGTTTTAAAAATATTAATAAACAACTTTTGATGCATAGGATTTTTCCTAAAAGCATCATTGATTAAATAAAGATGTTTACGCAGTTGCACTAAAGTTCCTGCCGTGAAGCCGGTTGCTGTAGAATGGTGACCAAGCTGTAAAAATGTTTGTAATAGTAATTCTGGATTTTCAGAAATTTTTATATGCTTTTTGATCGAAATTAAATTGCCGATTAATTCATAAGTGTTATCTAAATTAATGGGAGTCTTATTATTTAATAAACTAATTTCATAAAAATAATGTGTGATAATTTCGTGTAGTGCTCTTACTTCTTTAATTTGAATGAAATAAAACCTCATAAAATCTTCGACAGCTTTTTTGTTTTCAGTATTTTGATATCCAAACCAATCAGCAAGTTGCAATTGTTTATCAAAAAACAAGCGATTATCATCTTTGTTATTAATTTGGTGAAGAGCATAGCGAATTTCGCCTAATACTTTTTCAGCATTTACCAGAATTTGGAAGTCAGCCGAATCAAGAATGTTTTTGGTTGTCAAACAATGTAAATCTATAGTTTGAAAGTGTTGTAAACAGAGCCATTTTAGATGATGCAGATCTCGCAAAGTTCCTGGACTGTATTTTAAATCTGGTTCTAATAAATAGGCTGTTTCTGAATATTTTAATTGTCGAGTCATTAATTCATTTTCTTTTGCCTTATAAAAAGTACTGTTTTTCCAATGATATTCAATTTGAAATTTTTGCAAAAAGTTTTCAAAAAAGCTTTGATCACCAATTATAATCCGCATTTCAAGTAAATTAGTGTAGATACTCAAGTCATTTCGTGATTGTTGTAAACAATCATTTTCCAATCGTACACTATGACCTACAATAAGCCCCATATCCCAAATTGTCTTTAAAAAATTGTTTATCTTGTGTGTAAGAAGCATGCTGAATTCAGTTTGATGTAAAATTAAAATATCAATATCAGAATAGGGGAAAAGTTCTGCTCGACCATAACCACCGACCGCTATTAGACACAGAGTTTTTTCAGTGCCTAAATAATGTTGCCAGAGGAATTTTAACATATAGTCGATTAGATCACTGTACCACTGTAATTTTTGGCAAATCGAAGTATTTTGGTTATCTTCACATAAAAGCTGCAGTTGACTTTCTTTCAGGATTGCTTTTAATTTTTGACTGTGTGCATCGCTTGCCGTCAATTTGTTTTTTAGATTAATAAAATCGATTGGTGAAGACGTTGTCAATTTGAATTTCTCATCCATGAGAAACAGGAGTCTGCTTTGAGGCTGTTAAAATTTCATGTCCATCTTTAGTTACTAGGATAGTATGTTCCCATTGAGCTGATAAACTTTTATCTCTGGTAACCACAGTCCAATGGTCGCTTAATAATTTTACTGCGGCTTTACCGACATTAACCATCGGTTCTATGGTAAAAGTCATACCTTCTTGTAATGCTAGACCAGTTCCAGGTTCGCCATAGTGTAGAATTTCCAGCGGTTCATGAAATTGAGTACCAATGCCATGACCACAGTATTCTCTCACGATTGAAAAATGATGATTTTCAGCATGCTTTTGGATAGCGTGGCCGATATCACCTAAAAGAGTGCCTGGTTTTACCATCGAAATACCAATATCCATGCACTCTTTAGCAATACGACAAATGCGTTGCGCTAAAATGGAAACTTCATCGACAAAAAACATCCGACTGGTATCACCATGATAATTGTCTTTAATCACCGTTATATCAATGTTAATAATGTCGCCTTTTTTTAATTTCTTTGGTCCAGGAATCCCATGACATACTTGATGATTGACTGAAGTACAGATTGATTTTGGAAAACCTTTATAATTAAGCGGAGCAGGGATGGCTTTTTGTATATTTACAATGTAATCATGGCAAATTTGATCTAACTCTTCTGTGGTTATGCCGGGTTTAACATATGATTCAATCATGTCTAATACATCAGCCGCTAAACGACCAGCAATACGCATTTTCTCAATGGCAGCCGCATCTTTGATTATCACTTTATTCATAACATGCTTCTATTATTCTATTGTTTAACAATGACGTATATGGTATAAAGCCTTCTTTCAGAAGGCAATTTTTATTTCACACACAATTCGTCACACGATTTTGGGTGCCTGAATGCAAGAACTTGACTAACAGTTATTAGAATCAACTCTATGATATGTCAGGTTTTTTATACCTCATATGGCTGAGGTTTAGGAATTATAACACACAGTAAGATGTCGCGTTAGAAACTTAAATTTATCCTTGAGAGGTATAGTCAGGTCAAAGCGTGGGAATTGTGGAGGAATGTCAGTCACATTTGTGGCGGACATATTATAACCCATTGGAGTAAGTTTATGACGCAAGTCACAATGAAGCAAATGCTTGAGGCCGGAGTACATTTCGGTCATCGTACCCGTTTTTGGCATCCAAAAATGGCAGATTATATTTATGGATCTCGTAATAAAGTTCATATTATCAACCTTGAAAAAACCTTACCATTATTAAAAGATGCACTTAACGTTGTGAGTAGAATAGCTGCGCAAAAAGGCAAGATTTTATTTGTTGGCACAAAGCGGGCTGCACAAGACATTATCCGTGAAGAAGCTACTCGTTGTGGTATGCCTTATGTCAACCACCGTTGGTTGGGCGGTATGTTAACTAATTATAAAACTGTGCGCCAATCAATAAAACGTTTAAAAGACTTAGAAGTGATGAAAAGCACTGGTGGCTTTGATAAACTGATTAAGAGGGAAGCATTACAGCTATTTCGCGAAATGGAAAAATTGGAAAACAGTTTAGGTGGTATTAAAGACATGGGTGGTTTACCCGATGCATTGTTTGTAATTGACGTGGGTTATGAACACATTGCTGTGGCAGAAGCTAAACGTCTTGGCATTCCTGTCATAGGTATTGTAGATACTAATCACGCACCTGAGGGTATTGATTATATTATTCCAGGTAATGATGACTCAATGCGTGCAATTCAACTTTATGCAAGTGTTATGTCTGAGGCTATTTCTATAGCAAAAAGTACAACAACCCCCGTAGGAAAAGAAGAAGCAGTGGTTGAAACAGCTAAGAGTCCTAAAGAAAAAAATGATCTTCTTGAAGAAAGTTTTGAAGATACAGAAGAGTAAACAAAATTGAAAAGGGGCTGGTTAGCCCCTTTAATCAATTTATCTAATATGTCTATTATTTCATACAAAGCCATTTTTTGAAAAACCTTGAGGTGAAAACATGTCTATTTCTGCTGCCTTAGTAAAAGAATTAAGAGAGCGCACTGGCGCTGGCATGATGGAGTGCAAAAAAGCATTAGTTGAAGTAGGCGGTGATATTGAAGCCGCTGTTGAAGCGATGCGTAAATCTGGCCAAGCAAAGGCTGATAAAAAAGCAGGACGTACTGCTGCTGAAGGAGTAGTTTATAATTTAGTTGCTGCTGATGGAAAAACAGCGATTGTTATTGAAGTCAATTGTGAAACGGATTTTGTTGCACGTGATGAAAACTTTATTAGCTTTGTGGAAACGGTTGCGGCGGTTGCGCTTGCGAAACAAATTACTGATGTTGCTATATTAGCTACAGTTATGATTGAGCCAGGTAAAACAGTAGAAGAAGCGCGTGCCGCATTAATTTCTAAAGTGGGTGAGAATGTTAAAGTTCGCCGCATTCGATTGATGAAAGCAGTCAATGTGATTGGTAGCTACAGTCATAGTGGTCGTATTGGTGTACTCGTGAATCTTAAAGGCGGTGATACAGAGTTAGGTAAGGATCTTGCAATGCATATTGCAGCTAATTCACCTATTGTTATATCTCAGACTGAAGTTCCAGCTGACAAGCTTGAAAAAGAAAGAGAAATTTTTATGGCTCAGGCTGAAAATAGTGGTAAGCCTAAAGATATTATTGAAAAAATGGTTGAAGGACGAATCAAGAAATACCTTGATGAAGTTAGTTTAATTGGACAACCATTTGTAAAAGATCCTAATATCAAGGTAGCAAATTTATTAAAAGGAAAAAATAGCGAAGTTGTTGAGTTTGTTCGTTTTGAAGTAGGTGAAGGGATTGAAAAAGAGCAAGTCAATTTTGCAGAAGAAGTTATGGCACAAATAAAAGGTTAAGCATGATGAAACCTGCATTTAAACGCATTTTACTTAAAATCAGTGGTGAAGCACTGATGGGCAAAAATACTTTTGGAATTGATCCTACAGTATTGGACTGGGTGGCTAAAGAGTTGTTTGAAGTAGTTAAAATGCAGATTGAAGTGGGTATTGTCATTGGTGGTGGTAATTTATTTCGTGGCAAGGCATTATCAGAAGCGGGTTTGGGTCGTATTACAGCAGATCACATGGGAATGCTTGCAACAATTATGAATGCTTTAGCGCTACGAGATGCTTTTGAGCGCGCAAAAATGCCGACACATATTATGTCTGCAATACCTATGACAGGCGTGGCAGATCCCTATGATCGTCGCAAAGCAATGCACCGTTTAAGTCAAGGTCGAATTTTGATTTTTGCAGCAGGGACGGGTAATCCACTATTTACTACTGATTCCGCAGCAAGTTTACGCGCTATAGAAATTGAAGCGGATTTGTTGCTAAAAGCCACAAATGTTGATGGAGTTTATACCAGTGATCCGCAAAAAGATTC
>JBGSLN010000004.1:0-6123 GCA_041740675.1 Gammaproteobacteria bacterium
TATTTGCTTCATTTTCATTATTAAGACAACGAAAACTAAAAAGATTATTTGCCTATTCATCGATTGAACATATGGGATTAATTAGTATTGCATTTGGTATTGGCACGCCATTAGCCTATCTTGCAGGCTTATTACATATCTTGATGCACTCACTTAGCAAGAGTGCTGTATTGTTGGTGAGCGGTACAATCATACAACGTTTTCGTACGCAAACTATTAGTCAGCTAAGAGGCCTGACTGTATCTGCACCTTTACAAGCATGGTGTTTAATTCTATTAACGTTTGCGATATTAGGGTTACCGCCATCAGGATTATTTTTTAGTGAATTATGGTTAATTTTAGCAGTGACAAAATTTCATGTCTGGTTATTATTTCCGCTGTTACTAGGATTGATTGTAGCATTTATTGCAATATTATCTAAGATACAAATTATTGGCTTTTCTGCACATCCAGTGCTTGCCGCCAAAGTACAGGATTCGCGACATCTTTCTTGGCCTGTGTTATTACATTTAAGTTTAATTATTCTAGCCGGTTTATGGATTCCATTATTTTATCTTAAACAAGTGGTATCCTTTTTATTACAAGGATCTCATTAACTATGCATATTGAAATTAAACACATAGAGACAGAAGTGGAACGTCAGTTTGAATTGGCTCAGATTTATCATGATGAAAATGCTGTATTACTAACCGAGTGGGTTGCAGAAGAAGGTTGGTATACACTTTATCTTTCAACAAAAAAAGAATTGTATTGTGTTCGTTCCCAATTAAAAAACGAAAATCCATACATTGTCGATTTAACAGCAGTTTTTCCTGTTTGTGCACGTTTGCAAAGAGCCATTTTTGATCTTAATAAAGTGCCAACACAAAATACAGTTGATACGAGACCTTGGTTGATTCATGATGAGCAATCTTATAATTTTGTTAAAGTCGGTGGAGAGGGTGTACATGAAATTCCTGTTGGGCCGATTCATGCAGGAATTATTGAGCCAGGGCATTTCAGATTTTCAGTAGTGGGTGAGAGGGTACTAAAGCTTGAACAGCGTTTGGGGTATACTCATAAAGGCATTCATCAACTACTGAAAAATAAATCTTTAGAAGAAGGTAGTAAAATAATAGGGCGAGTGAGTGGGGATAACACGGTTGCCTATGCGTATGCATTTGCTATGGCTTGTGAGCAAGCGGTAAATGCTAAAATTCCTTTTCAGATTAGTTTACTGCGTGGAATACTGCTAGAACGAGAAAGAATTGTAAATCATATTAGTGATATTGGCGCGATTGCAAACGATGCTGGCTTACCCACTCTGCAAGCTTCTTTTAATATTTTAAAAGAAAATTTTTTACAAAAAAACAAAATTTATGCAAATCATCGATATTTGATGGATTGTATTTTGCCATTTAAAAATAATATCGAACTATCAAAACTACAGTTAGAAGAAATCCGCACTGAATTAGTGCAGTTGTCTCAACGACTAAAAGAACTAGAATGCATTTGTCAAACACATATTGGTTTACAGGATCGATTGCAAAATACAGGAATCGTTACCACTGCACTTGCAATGCGCTTACAGGCTTTAGGGATTGTAGCTAAAGCATCCGGCTTTTGTTTCGATGTGAGAAAATTACTTTCTATTTATCCTTATTCTCATTTTCCAGTCACAAATGCTGAGACAACAACGGGGGATGTAGCAGCCAGAGTATCAGTAAGATTTAAAGAAAGCTTTGAAAGCATAGAATTAATAAGACAATTTTCAAGGCAATTATTATCTTATAGCGAAGTAACCCGCAGGAGTGCAGTGATTCCTAGATCTGCTGGTTTTGGTATTGGTTGTGTAGAAGGATGGCGCGGTCCAATCACTGTGATCGTTGCTATTGAAAATAATAACCTTCAATGGTGTCATTTTCATGATCCTTCTTGGCAGAATTGGCCAACGTTAGAATATGCTGTATTAAATAATATTGTCGCTGATTTTCCATTAATTAATAAATCGCTTAATTTGAGTTATAGCGGTCACGATAGTTGAGGAATTATGTGGAATCTCACTAAAAATATTTTTAAAGTTGGCATTCAAACAAAAAATATATTGCAACAAACTGAAAATGTAGAAGTTGTTGGAAAACAGTTGGCAATCTCTATCAATAGACATTTAGGTCGTGCACTAAATATTCGTATGATTGATGCTGGTTCTTGTAATGGTTGTGAACTTGAAATAAATAATATTAACAACCCTTATTATAATATTGAACGATTTTCAGTAAATTTTGTTGCAAGTCCTCGTCACGCTGATATGTTACTAATCACCGGACCAGTGACTAAAAACATGAGGGAAGCATTACTCCGTGCGTATGAAGCAACTCCTGATCCAAAATTAGTAGTTGCCATTGGTGATTGTGCCCATTGTGGAGGAGTTTTTAACAGTTCAGATGCAGTGATTGGAGCGGTTGATAAAGTTGTGCCTGTTAATGTTATCGTAAAAGGTTGCCCGCCAACGCCAATGGATATTATCCAGGGGATTTTGAGTGCGCTCAGTTAATTTTTCTTAAGAATTGATATGGTTATTTCACGAACAATAAAAGTAATACAAGAATTCATCAAATTAGAATCTGCAGCAGGAATTATCTTATTCATTTTCGCTGTATTAGCCATCATATTTAACAATAGCCCTTGGCAATCCTATTATACTGCATTGCAACATTTACCCATTGATTTAAAAATAGGGCCAATATTTTTTACTAGCTCATTGCTGCATTGTGTCAATGATGGCTTAATGGCTTTTTTCTTTTTTTTGGTAGGGTTAGAAATTAAACGTGAGATTATTATCGGTGAATTGAATAGCATACAGAAATTTGCTCTACCAGGATTTGCAGCATTAGGTGGCATGATTGTACCTGCTATTATTTATGCGGCATTTAATTTACACAATTCTATAAATTTAACTGGATGGGCAATTCCAGTTGCAACTGATATTGCATTCGCGCTTGGAGTTATAGCTTTATTAGGACAACGTATTCCGATTGCATTAAAGGTGTTCTTAACGGCGTTAGCAATTTTGGATGATCTAGGAGCAATTATTATTATTGCAATTTTTTATACACAACATATTTCATATATTTTTTTAACATTAGCAGTGTTATGTCTAGTGATATTACTTATTCTAAATTTTATTGGCATCCTTAATATTCTAATTTATTTAGTAGTTGGCATAGCGCTGTGGGTATGCGTGTTAAAATCAGGTATTCATGCAACAATCGCAGGTGTTGCATTAGCGATGTTTATTCCATTAAAGGATCATAAAAATTCACAAAATTCTCCGTTAAGGAAAATTGAGCATAGATTACATCCATGGATTGCTTTTTTAGTACTGCCTATATTTGCATTTTTAAATGCAGGGTTATCTTTCGAAGGAGTTAATTTAAGTACATTAAATAACCCAATTACTTTGGGTATCGCTTTAGGATTATTTTTTGGAAAGCAAATAGGCGTATTTTTAACGTCATGGCTTGCCGTTAAATTAAAGTTAGCAAAATTACCAGCTGGTGTTGATTGGGGATGGATTTATGGCATTGCCTTGATATGCGGCATTGGATTTACCATGAGCCTATTTATTGGTGATTTAGCATTTAATGAAGCTACCCCTATTGATGCAACCTTAATAAGATTAGGGGTAATTATTGGTTCATGTCTTTCTGGAATTGTTGGTTTTTTTGTTTTATTTTTAAAAGGCAGCCCGACGCATCAACACCGTGATCACATCACTAAAAACTAATTGTCTAGCAGTTAATAATACCAATATATGAAAAAATAAATCCGCAATTTCATCACACAGTATTTCATTGGATTGTGTAACAGCTGCAAGTGCAACCTCAACACCTTCTTCTCCAACTTTTTGAGCAATGCGGTTAATTCCTACGTTGAATAGACTGGAAGTATAACTATTTTCAGGACGGCTTTGATTGCGCTGTTTTAATGTTAATTGCAGATTTTTAATAAAATTCATTTCCGATAGCGCTATTTTATTGAAGCAAGATTGATTACCAGTGTGACATGTTGGACCTTGAGGTTCAGCACTAATTAACAGTGAATCTCCATCACAATCGGGAGTAATCTCAATTAATCTTAAAATATTTCCTGACGTTTCACCTTTAGTCCATAAACGTTGTTTGGAGCGACTATAAAATGTAACTATCCCTGTATCAAATGTCTGCATCAATGCTTCTTTGTTCATATAGGCTAGCATCAACACAGAATTCGATCCAACATCTTGCACAACTGCAGGTATAAGCCCATTCATTTTTTCCCAAGCTAAATCTTCACAGGTAAATTTCATCGGCGTACCTCAATATTTTTTAATAATAAATAATTTTTGAGTGCATCTATAGTGATCGTGCGTGAGTGAAATACACTGGCAGCTAACGCACCTTCAACATTGGTTTCGTTAAAAACGGTAAAAAAATCCGCAGTTGTACCCGCACCTCCGGATGCAATCAAAGGGAGCGTTGTTAACTGTCTCATTAATTTTAATTGTGTGACATCATATCCTTGGCGCATGCCATCCTGATTCATACAATTAAGTACTACTTCTCCAGCACCTCGAGCTTGAACTTCGGTAAGCCATTCAGTTGTTTTTCGTAATGTCGTTAACATTTTTTTTGTATCGCCGGTATATTGGCACACATAATAATCATCATTTATTTGTAAACTATCAATCCCGATCACAACACATTGTTGCCCAAATTGCTTAGCCAGTTGGGTGATTAGATCTGGATTTTCCAACGCTGGACTATTAATGGAAATTTTGTCTGCGCCCGCATTTAGAATTTTTTCAGCATCAGTGAGGGTACGAATTCCACCAGCTACGCAAAAAGGAATATTAATCAACCGTGCAATTTTTTTAATCCATGCTCGATCAAGAGTGCGTTGTGCAGAGCTAGCAGTAATATCATAAAACACTAATTCATCGGCTCCAGCTTGGCAATAATAGTCAGCAAGTTCTAAAATATCGCCAACAATACGATGTTCTTTAAATTGAATTCCTTTTATAACTTTTCCATCACGTACATCTAAACAAGGAATAATTCGTTTGGCTAACATAAATTGATACCATTTAATGCATCACTCAGTGAAAATTTATTCTCATACAAGGCTTTACCAATAATTACTCCGGCAACAGGTATATTTGCTAGCTTATCTAAGTCATTAAGTTGGCTTACACCGCCAGATGCCTGCCATTGAATTTCTGGATAGTGCGCAACACATTGGCTGTATAAGTGAATATTAGGACCTATTAATGTGCCATCACAATTTATATCTGTACAGAGTATATGTTTTACCCCTACAGATTTATATTCAGTTAGTAACTCCCATAAAGAAATCCCTGATTTTTTTTGCCATCCATGCACGAAGAGCATTGGGATATTGTCAGGAGTAAACCGTAAATCAAGTGCAAGCACAATTTTATCAGCACCAAAAGTTTTTATAAATTCTTTTACTAATGCCTGTTGCTTGACTGCAATACTACCGAGTATTACGCGTTTAATACCCTGATCTAAATAATTTTTAATTTGCTCAGCATTTCGAATACCGCCACCAGTCTGAATTGATAAATTAGTGGTTTTAGCTATTTTAATAATTAAATTAGCATTGATTGGTTGTGCACGCTGTGCACCATCTAGATCAACGATATGTAAATATTGAGCACCAGCAGCAGCATACTGTTGTGCAATTTCAAGAGGATCTGTTGCGTATGTTGTTATTTGTTCATAACTACCTTGGTAGAGACGTACACATTGTCCAGATTTTATGTCAATAGCCGGATAGATTTTCATACTATAAATCAACTTATAAATTTAAAAAGTTTTGTAAAATTATTTCACCAATTTTTCCAGAGCGTTCTGGATGAAATTGCACACCATAAAAATTATTTTTTTGGACGATTGCAGTAAAAGTATTACTATACTCGGTTGTAGCTATAGTAAATTCGTTAATCGGTGCTGCAAAGCTATGTACAAAATATTGATGACTTTCAGAAGCAATTTTATTGACTATCAATGAAGGTTTGGTAAATGATAATTTATTCCAACCTGTGTGTGGAATTGAAAAGTTAGGCATAAAGGGTAATGGCTT
>JBGSLN010000005.1:0-6655 GCA_041740675.1 Gammaproteobacteria bacterium
TTAATCAGTCCATTTTTAAAAACGCATATCAATAATTTATTAACTAAGGGTGCTCTTTCCGCTAAACCCACTGGTTCAGGGAATGGTGGTTATGTATTAAGCTTGTGGCAACAACCACCTGATTTTGCTGCATTGCCTTATACATTAATCCCAGTCACGCCACGGCTCACAACGATAAAATAGAGGGATAACCAATGATAGATTTTTATGATTACCTTGATCACTGCCGACAGCGAGTAAATTATAGCATTGAGAAACAGTTACCGTCAGTGCATAAAGTGCCTTGCCAATTACATAAGGCGATGAGATATGCTGTCTTAAATGGTGGCAAACGTGTCCGCGCCGCATTAGTTTATGCCACTGGTGAAGCATTAGGTGCCGATGGTCGTGTGTTAGACAAAGCAAGCACCGCAATAGAATTGATCCATGCTTTTTCATTGGTGCATGATGATCTGCCTGCGATTGACAATGATGATTTAAGACGCGGTAAACCAGCCTGTCATAAAAAGTTTGACGAAGCGACGGCAATTCTAGCCGGCGATGCGCTACTGGTTTTATCATTTCGTGTTTTATCGGGCATTAGTCAACGACAATTGGCACCAGAAATTAATTTAAAAATGATACAAATTTTAAGTAATTATGTGGGCTCATGCGGCATGGCTGGTGGTGAGATGCTGGACACTGCCCTGCAAGATCAAACCATTACTTTAAGGAAATTAGCTTTTATTTATAAATTGAAAACCAGTTATTTAATTTGTGCGAGTATTTTATTAGGGGCGCTATCGGCCAATTGTCAAGACCCAAAGTTGTTAGCTAATTTGGAAAAATTTGGTTTATATGCCGGTTTAGCATTTCAAATCCACGATGATATCATTGGCATAGAGGTCGACACAGCAACCTTAGGTAAACCGCAAGGATCGGATATTACCAACAAAAAGCCTACCTATCCACAATTAATCGGCTTAGACCAGGCTAAACGACAGAAAAAAATTTATTTTGATAAAGCATTGCATTTTTTAGAACAAACGCAATTGAAATATGAAAAACTAACCTGTCTTACACAATTTATTATTCAGAGGATTAATTAGAGTGGGTTGACAGTTCTACTATGCTGGCCTTAACTCAAATTTGTTTTCACTAACCTGTGAAGACGAGCAACGGGAGGAATTGCAGCTGCGAGCCCGCCTTGTTTTAGAGTTAGTTCAAAAGAATTATTTTCAATATCGAGATGATATTTGTTATAGAGCACAATTAAAATAATCTTCATTTCTTGCATTGCAAATTGCTGCCCTGCACAAAAACGCGGACCAATACTAAAAGGCAGATAAGCATGGACATTAATGTTATGTTGATTGTCTTTAGAAAAACGTTCGGGGATAAATTCTTCTGGGTGTTCCCAATGTTCTTTAGATCGATGTACAACATAAGGAGAAAATATAGGCGCATCACCTTTAAATAGAGGAACGCCATTAATTTCAATATCAGCATCGATTTCACGCGGCATAAAAAGAGGTGCTGGCGGATAAAGTCGCATGGTTTCCTTAATGACCATCTCTAAATAAGACATTTGTTTGATCGCCTCCAACGTAACTTCATTTCCTTTTATGTGTTCATTAATTTCTGCACGTAAGTTTTCGGCTTTTTCTGGATGGGCTGCCAATAATTTAATGACAAATTCTAGTGTGGCAACAGTAGTAGCAACACCTGCACCTAATAAGATCAGACCATCACCCAAAATTTCCGGGTCATGATAATCATCATTGCTGTGATTCTTGGCATGATTAATATCCCAGATTTCTTTAATTAAGTTTTGAGTGTCCAGTATGTTTGTACGGTTAGGCGATAGGAAAAGTTGATAGTAGCGATCTTGCATTTTGTTTTTAACAGTCTCAAAATCATCTGCATTACGGAAAAATAGTTTCCTGATAAATCCAGGCAACATACACTTAAAAATATTGTGAAACTGAAAAACTTCATGCAAAGATTCGGACAAAAAATGCGATAAATCAGTTAATTTATCAACTTGAATTGGTTGAGGATTTGCGTGCAACAATTTTGCCGGACAACCCATTAAATTTATAGTGACTGTATCCACAACCATATTAAAAAAGAATGTTCTTAGCTCAACGGGTTGATGATCATAATTTTTGAGCGAATCGATATAACTATAGATAACTTGTTCCATTCGCGGTGTTAATTTGTCTACGGCTGTATGGCCGAGAACTTTATTACAGGCTTCTCTTTTTTTCTGCCAGGTTTCGCGATCATCAGTAAATATAGAGGCGCCGACAGCTTTCCGCATAAGAGGTACATCACGGGATAATTTTTTTTCGTATTTTACTTTAAGCGCTTGTATGTCTTCCGGTCGTGTTATTAGGAGAGATAATTTGGTGCCTAGCCAAAAATAACACATTCCGTTAGGGTGTTGTTCAGCTAAATGACCTGCTTGAATGACATTTTCTAAAGTGCCATTTTCTTTGAACAGTGTTGTTAGTCGACCTAATAAAAAATTTCCTTTTAAGCGTGGAATCCCTGGGTATCTTAAGCCAGTAATAGTAGAAAAATTAATCGGGGATTTAACATAAGCATGTTTTAATAAGGTGATTATTTTTTGCTTTAACTGTTGAAAAGTCATCCTTGTCCTCTCATGGGTAGTTGTATAAGTACATCATAGATTTTTTGGCAGTACAAACCAATGAAATAACCTACTATTTGACTTATGTTCATGTAGGAATAGTAGCTGTTTTTCACTGTCTGATCAATCACTTTGAGTATAATCCACAGGGTTATTTTTTCCATTAGCGAAAAAACTATTTTCCAAAAGAGTGTATTATCAATACCGCCTTTATTGTGTATAATCTGAACAAGTTGGTTGTGTTTCTTTATGCCTAATTTGATTAGAAAAATTGACCTTATACCAAACTAACTCCTCAAAATTAATTAATGAATGGTACCTTTATGCAAAATTATTCACCTTCTGATTCTGAGTTTAATCCAAATGAAAACCTCAAAAATACTAAAAATCCTGAGATAACCATTCTGATTTTTCCAGCTGAATTATTAGTTCATATTTTTCAATTTTTATCAGCAATAGATTTAGCTCGCATCAGTCTAGTATGTACAGCTTTTAAAAATGCAGCTGAGAACAATATACTATGGAAATCTCTTACTAAAAAGTATTTGAGCACTGCCATTCTTGAAACAAATACTCATTATTACTCCTATATCAAAGAAAATTATCCCCGAGTAATAGAACTTCAAAAATCACTCAGTGAATTTTCATCTAAGCTATTAGAACAAAAAAAAGTTGATAACGAAAATAAGGAAACTATACTTTTTAAAAAGCCAATGGTACTGACACAAAAAGTGAAAAATGAATTAGTACTGACGTTAATTAAAGCATTAACAGCTCTCATTAGAAACGATCTTGATATTGCTTTAATTAACAATTTCGGTGATATTATTAAAGTTTTTTGTGCAAATCCTCCAGCTTATGATCTATGGCGAGATGGCACTGGAATAGATTATTCAGATACATACTTTAAATATCATGCACAACATTTAAATGATGAGAAATTTTTAGTTCAAATGTTAATAACGATTATCATTAATTCTGATAGCATACGGTGTTTGGCATCATTATCTCAAAAAGTTTTTCATGATAGGATACCTAATTTTATTATTGAAGCTATAGGAGATGATAGCGCGCAGTGCTTGCAATTATTAATCGATAAAATGGATAGAACAGAAGTTTCTAAAAAAATTTCTGAGTTAGTAAAAATAGAAACCTATAAAAAATTAATTAAGAGAAAGGCCAATACTTTACCTGTTCTGCTTAGAGTATTAACAGTTCAAAATGTATTTGAACTAACAAAAAACCTAATAAGATCAAAGGATATGACTCAAGTTTCATACCAGTATTTTTTTCAATTCCTCCCTAAAGAGATCGATTACTCTGGTTTATTAGATACATTTATAGAGGAATTAACAGCTACCAAAGAGCAAACAAGAAAAGAAGCCCTACTTAATAGCATTGAAGCTCTTCTAAAAGAGGTCCAAAATAAAGCAGCAGCTAATACTTTACAAAACAAATGCTATTTGCATCAAGCTGCTAACAATAATGCTGACCTATTTAAAATATTTTTAAAATCAGGATTATTTGAAATCAACCAACAAGATGAAGAAGGAAAAACAGCATTACATATTACTGTAAAGAATAATAATATTGAAACTACTAAGCTATTAATTATTGCAGGCGCAGATCCTAATATTGCTGATAAACAATCATGCATACCATTGCACTATGTTACGCAGACTCAATGGCAACCTAAAGCTTTCACTATCAATCACGAAAAATTTACATCCTCGAGTGATTCCTATGAAAGTCTTGAATATAATCAAATTCCTATCATAAGAATACTGCTACAAACTCCTAGCATTGACGTCAATAAAGAAAACTCAAGTGGCCATAATGCCTTATACTTAGCTGCCTTCAATTACAATCTACCTGCTGTTAATTTAATTTTAGAATATCAATCTGACGATAATGAGGTTATGAAAGTTTTTAGCGCAATCTCAAAATTAGAACCGCCAAAGCAAACAGTTGAATTACTTGCTTATATCAATATTAAAAATGCTTTACAAAATTATCTAACAAATAAAAAAGTGTATCTTCTTGAATCTCAAGTCACTGAACTGCAAACAGAAAATAAAACTATAAAAGAGGAAAATAGTAATTTGATTGGCGAAAATGAATTTCTCAAAAAAGAATTTGGTAATATACTGTTGCGACTTGAGAAATTAGAGAAACAAACACTAAAAACTGAAAATGAGCACGATAAAATAAATCCAACAACTAATAACGCGCGCATGTTTGGACGTTTTTAGAGCAGTCACCCGTCCAATCTTGTTATCTTTATTAATCTTATTAGGATGATTGTATTTAAGAATGAGATACACCACCCTGACTGATACAACAAAGCAAGCAAACTCTACGATACATTTAACGAAGATACTGCCAGTAGATTATTGTGCTCTCTATCTTATGGAGTTACAATAAATTCACATCATACAGAATATATTTTTCAAGACTAATAATTTATCTAAAAATATTCTATCACTTACAACAAAAGAGTTTACTCAATGCCCTATTGTTTAAATATATTGATCACTAATATTACTTTAGTTGGTTATACTGGCACTGAAATTTTTGTCCGAGATCTTGCAATTGGCTTAAAAAATTTAGGTCATTTTCCTATGGTATACTCGCCACAATTAGGGGGTGTATCTCAGCAAATAATTGCAGCTGACATACCTGTTGTTTCAAGTTTATCTTTACTCCCTAAACTTCCTCATATTATTCATGGACATCATCATGTCGAAACTATGCAAGCACTCATGCACTTTCCAAATGTTCCTGCAATTTTTGTATGTCATAGTGCCCAAAGCTGGCATGATATTCCGCCTACATTTTCTAAAGTTCTTACCTATGTTGCAGTTGATAAAAACTGTCAAGAACGTTTATGTCATGATTTTGAAATTCTAGAAGCTGATGTTGAAGTTATTTTAAATTGGGTGGACACTGATAGATTTCCTCGTCGAAGTTTTTTACCAGAAAAACCACAACGTGCTTTAGTATTTAGTAGTTACGCGAAAGCAAATACACATTTAGATGCTGTTGAATCTGCATGCGAAAAATTACAAATACCATTAGATGTTATTGGCTTTGGTGTTGGCAAAGGAGTTACACTACCAGAAAAATTTTTAGAAAAATATGATCTGATATTTGCAAAAGCAAAATGTGCCATTGAAGCATTAGGAACGGGTGCTGCGGTGGTTCTTTGTGATGTTCATGGATTAGGTAGTATGGTTACATCTCAAAATATTAGTGGTTTTAGAGACTGGAATTTTGGTCAACGTTTATTGATAAATAGCATTACTGCAGACAACATCATTACAGAAATTAATAAATATTCCGCAATCGATGCAGATAAAGTTACTGAATTTATACGGAAAGAAGCTAATTTAACTCAAGCATTACAAAAGTATTTAAATTTATATGAAAGTACTATTATCAAATACTATAACGCTGTACAGACTGATTTTGCTATAAATTTTGGCTCTTATATACAAAATTTACTTCAAAAAATTCACCTTTATGAATTAGAAAAAAAATACCCTTTTGCAATGGATCAATTATCAATCGAAGCATGTAGCCAACTAACTTTAACATGGGTTGATTTTCCAAAAACTGTGACAACATCCTGTTATTTTCAACCTAAAGTTATTTTAAACAATTATAGCCAGTTTAATCTTGGTAGTTTTTTGCCTTATCCAATATATTTTGCTTATCATTGGTTACATGCCGAAACAGATGAAATACTTTTATTTGAGGGGCAACGGACGGCATTAAATCCTTGGCTACAATCTCAATCAAAACAAACTTACCAAGTTGGAATCAATGCGCCTAGTATTGCAGGAGACTATCGATTAATAGTGACTTTAGTTCAAGAAAAAATTCGTTGGTTTGATGCACTTCCATCACCAATTTCACTGTCAGCAAAAATTCATATAGTTGAACAATTATAATTATAACGTTAATTCATGCCAAAGACATTTTACAATCGGTTGAATATGTTCACGAAAACGAATAACA
>JBGSLN010000006.1:0-5457 GCA_041740675.1 Gammaproteobacteria bacterium
CAATTTTTCAATTTCTTTAAAACCAAAGGAAAATTCTGAATCCATATGTGCAGCGGCCACTAAAGTCATTCTTTCTAATGCTTTTAAACGGCTTTGTGCTTGTTTGGCTTTGGACGCTTTATAACGAAAACGATCCACAAATTTTTGCATATGTGCACGTTGTCGTTGTTGCTTTTCATAAATGGCTTGCTGCAGAATTAATTGTTCACTTCGCTGAGTTTCAAAACTAGAATAATTACCAGAGTAATACTGAATTTTATGATTTTCTAAATAAGCTATATGATCAACAACATTATCTAAAAAATCGCGATCGTGAGAAATAATTAAAATCGTAGCTTTCAATGATTTTAACCAGTGTTCAAGCCAAATTATTGCTTCTAAATCTAAATGGTTGGTCGGTTCATCTAATAAATAAAATTCAGCACGAGACATTAATGTTTTGGCTAAATTAATGCGCATGCGCCAACCGCCAGAAAATGATTTAACCGGCAAATGAATTTGCTCATGTGAAAATCCAAGTCCATGTAACAATGTTGCTGCCCGATTATTGGCATTGTAGCCATCTATGTGTAACATTTTTTCGTGTAAATCAGAGAGCAATAAGCCATCGTGCTTGGTTTCAGCTTGGGCGATTGCAGTTTCTAGATCACGAAATTCTTCATCACCATCGATTACATAATCCAATGCTAATTTTTCAGTAGCTTCAACTTCTTGAGCCAAATGAGTAATTTTCATTGATTTGTTAAATTCGATTGTTCCGCCATCATGATCTAAACGCTTTAGTAAAAGCGAAAATAAGCTAGATTTTCCAGCACCATTTTTGCCGATAAAGCCAACTTTTTCATTCGGTCGGATATATAAATCCGCACCGTTTAATAATACTTTTGTACCGCGTTGTAAGTGCAATTGAGTGAGTTTTAACATGATTTACTTTATATAAAATTAGGTTTTCAAAAATCGCTATTATACCGATTACACCTTAAGATACGAAGTTTATTTCGTGGATAAGCAATGAGAATAAAACAATAATGGTTATTGTTCCTAATCGAGATAAAGATGCTAAAAGATTTACATCATGATAGCGAACAAAGCTAAGGGTCAATTATTTTTATGCTTTTAGGTTGTTTAATCGCTATTAAATAATAAAAACCTGCAGCACCAAGCGCTAAAATAATTAAAGTTCCAGCTAATGTTTGTTGTGAATTCGTGGGCAAATGTGCAACCCCCGTGCTAATAATAAAGGTTATAAAAATTTGTAGAAAGCCATAAATAGCTCCGGCAACACCCGCAATATTGCCAAAGAGTGAGAGCGCCCCTGCGCCAGCATTAGCGCTTACAATGCCAATACCAATCACGAAAAATATCATGGGAATCATGATGGCGAGTACATTAACAATGCCAAATAACCCAATAGCAAACATCACTAAACTAGCTAGAACCATATATGATAAACCTAAAGTCATCATTTTTTTACTACCCAATTTAATCACTAAAGAGGAATTTATGAAACTAGCTACTATAAGTCCTATGGTAATAGCTATTGCCAAGTGGCCATATGCAATTACCGATAAATGTAATACATTTTGAAATAAAAATGGACTTAATGATGCATAAGCAATTAAACCTGACCAAGTCAAACCATAACAAACAGAATAACCCATAAAAACACGGCTGGAAAATAAAGTAGCAACATTTTTGGAAAATATTGAAAGCTTAGTTGCACTTGGATTAAGGCTTTTATTTGTTTCGGGCAACATGACAATAGCGATAATCAACATAATAAGCATGTATATCATTACAAATATAAAACTTGCTTGCCAACCCCAACCTGTTTGTAAATAGCCTCCAACTGCAGGCGCTATAGCAAATGAAACAGCGAAAATCATTCCCATCAAAGAAAAAACTTTAGATAACTGTTCTTTTTCAAACGCGTCACGTGCCATGGTGCGTACCAAACTCATGCAAGCAGCCGCACCTACACCTTGCAAAAATCGACCAATAAAAAAAAGTAACAATTTATTGGATACAGCGCAGAAAATACTACCAATAACACAAATGCTGATTCCTAAAATGATATTTTTCCTTCTACCAAAACGATCCGATAAAGGCCCCCAAAGCAACTGGAATAAAGAAAAACCTAATAAATAAATAGTTAGGCTTAATTGAATATTGGTTTGATTAGTATTAAACGCCTTCGCTAATGCAGGGAATGAGGGTAAGTAAATATCAGAAGCAAAAGTGCTGCCTGCCGCTATAGCTACAATCAGATAGATAAAAAAACGATTGTTAAGTTTCAAAACTATGGCCATCCATAAGTGATTTTCTAGCAGAGATAGGTAATTCTAAAATTTTTTTCAATCCGCCGTCAATCAAAAAGATAATATCAACAGCAATTCATTTATTGTACAACTAATGTTATAATTTGCTGATTTCGTATTTTAGTCAGTTATTGTAGGTCAATTATGAAAAAAGTTTTAATTTTATTAGTAAGTTTGGTAAGTTTTTCTGGCATTGTGTATGCTGCTGCTGTTCAACCATTAAATGGAATTGTAGCTGTGGTAAATAATGACATTATCACTCAAAACTCTTTGGATTCACAAATGGCTATGATGAAGAAGCAATTGCAAATGACGAATCAGCCTGTTCCACCCGCTGCAAAACTAAGAAAGCAGACATTAAATCAGATGATTGATCAAAAATTGGTACTTCAAGCGGCTGCTAAGGCTAAAATCACAGTGACAGATGCGCAATTAAACGCAGCAATTGCTAATATTGCTCAGCAAAATCAATTAACTGTAGATCAATTAAAACAACAAATTGTTAAACAAGGTATGGCTTATAGTGAATATCAAAAACAAATTCGACAACAATTTTTGATAAATGCAACAGAACGACAAGCTATAGGTAATACGATTCAGGTAAGTAATGCTGAGGTGCAAGCTGCGATGAAAAAGGTTCCACAGCAAATACAAAGTATACCTGAATATCATTTGCAAGCACTGTTAGTACCCTTTCCAAATGCTGCTACCGTCGCACAAGTAAAAACAGCACAAGATACGGCAAATAACATTATACAACAATTACAAAAAGGTGCTGATTTTGATTCCATAGCAGTGTCGCAATCAACAAATGCTCAGCCACTACAAGGTGGTGATATGGGTTGGAAACAATTAGAACAGTTACCCCCAGCGATTGGTGCACAAATGGCTTCTGCTGTTACTGGATCTATCGTTGGACCTTTGCAAACTCCAAATGGATTTTACATCATTAAAGTTGTTGCAACCCGTACTGTCGGAGCGCCGCAGCAAGCAGCCACACAATCGGCGGATCAAATACGTCAAACGCTTTACTTTCAAAAGTTTGAAAATGCTGCACAAAAATGGGTAAATCAATTGCGCTCTACGGCATATATTAAAATTATGCAAGGTTAATAATGCCAAAACCTATCGTGTTAACATTGGGTGAGCCTGCAGGAATCGGGGTTGATCTATTTTTGCAACTTGCCCAATCCTTACCACAAAATCTTAAAGTTATTGCAGATAAAAATTTACTTGTTCATAGAGCAAAACAATTAAATATTAATTATCAAATCCCAGTCTCACAAATTATTCATTTTGACGCTGCTGAAATTAACTGTTGTGGCAAACCAACCATAAAAAATGTTGATTACGTGTTACGCACACTGGATCATGCTATTACAGGTTGTTTGCAAGAGGAGTTTGCAGCAATCGTTACCGGTCCAGTGCAAAAATCTACAATCAATGAAGCAGGTATAGAATTTTTGGGACATACTGAATATTTAGCAATGAAAGCCAGCGTAAAAAAAACTGTCATGTGTTTTGAAAACAAGACAATACGTATGGCATTAGCTACTACGCATGTACCATTACGGTTAGTGCCTGATTTGATATCTGAAAAATTATTAATAGAAGTCGTGGAGATTATTCATACCCAATTACAAAAAAAATTCAAAATTCAACAGCCAATCATTGCAGTTTGTGGGTTAAATCCTCATGCAGGTGAGGCGGGACATATTGGCACGGAAGAACAAACCATTATTAGTCCAACTTTAGAAAAATTAAAAAATAAAGGTATTAATATAACGGGGCCACACCCCGCTGATACGATTTTCCATCAAGTGAAAGCAGATTGCTATTTATCACTGTATCACGATCAATTATTACCAGCGTTAAAAATACATCATTTTTATGATACAGTGAATATTACTTTAGGACTACCTTTTGTACGCACCTCGGTAGATCATGGCACAGCATTAGATCTCGCGGGAACAGGAAAAGCGAATCCTGCTAGTTTAAAATGTGCAATTGATACGGCATTGAGACTAGTGGGGAATAAGTAATATGGGGAAATTATTTAGCATTTTCGATGAGATTTGGAGTTGAAGAATGCACATGCCGCGAAAACGTTTCGGACAAAATTTTTTAACTGATAAAAATATTATTTTCAAAATTATTAATGCAGTTAATCCTAAGCCAAGTGAAACCTTATTGGAAATCGGTCCTGGTTTTGGTGCATTGACACTTCCTTTATTAGAAACCTGTAAAAAATTGTATGCAGTTGAATTAGATCGCGATGTGATTCCACATTTGAAAATCAGTGCAGAGTCAGTTGGAGAATTAATTTTGCATGAAGGTGACGTGCTAAAATTTAAATTTCAAGATCTATTCTCAAATTTGCAAAAAATTCGTTGTATTGGTAACTTGCCTTATAACATTTCTAGCCCATTGATTTTTCATTTATTAGAACAACGCGAATGGATTTATGATATGCATTTCATGTTACAAAAAGAAATGGTTAATCGCATTGTGGCAAAACCAGGTTCAAAAGAATATGGAAGAATTAGCGTGATGGTGCAATATTTTTGCAAAGTTGAAAAATTATTTATAGTAAAACCTACAGCTTTTAATCCTCCACCGAAGGTGGATTCAGCAATCATTCGGCTAAAACCTCATGAGAAACTACCCGTGATTGCAGATGACGAAAAAAATTTTGCGGATTTAGTTCGAGATGCCTTCAATCAAAGACGCAAAACCATTGCTAACAGTTTGAAGAAGTACATAACATCGGAGAAATTAAGAGAGTTGGATATTGATCCAAAAATTCGCGCAGAAGAATTGTCAGTAGCTGACTTTGTTAGGATGGCAAACAATCTTTTTTAAGTATCTAGCCCGCAGGGTATACTTTGAAGATGAAAATTTTCTGCACTCATTCGCGATTACTATAGTTCTTAAGTTCTTCTAGCTTCGTTTCAATGTTTTCTAAACGAGTACTGATATCATAAAGTTGTTGGCTTAATAATGCTGTGTCGACTTCTAGTTTTTCTTCAACCTCTTTTTCTTTTGCAGATAACAAATAGGCTGAAAAATTTGCTGTAAGAATTGTAATTAATGCCACCCCCATGAACATGAGAACTACTGCAATGCAGCGACCTAATAA
>JBGSLN010000007.1:0-3377 GCA_041740675.1 Gammaproteobacteria bacterium
GCGTTGAATAGTTTGCGAAAACACGTTCGTTCAGGTGTTAAAACTCCAACAAATTTTGTTAGTTTAGAAAATATTATTCATGAATACCGGATAATTAAATCAGAACATGAATTAGCGTTAATGAGGCATGCTATTCATGCATCTGTTATTGCTCATAAGAGAGCCATGCAAGTATGTAAACCAGGATTAATGGAATATCATTTAGCTGCAGAGCTTCATTATGAATTTCAAAAACACGGTTGTTTCTCACCTGCATATTCCACTATTGTTGGATCTGGAAAAAACAGTTGTACGTTGCATTATGTAGAAAATAACATTGAGTTACAAAGTGGAGATATAGTATTAATCGATGCTGGCGCCGAATATAAAAATTATGCGGCGGATTTGACTCGAACATTTCCAGTCAATGGAAAATTTTCCACAGAACAAAAACTAATTTATGAAATCGTACTAAAATCACAAAAAGCCGTGATCGATATGGTAAAACCTGGGGTAGTATGGAATACAATGCAAGAAGTAGTGATTAAAACTGTTACTGAAGGACTTGTTGAATTAGGTATTTTAAAAGGATCAATTGACCAATTAATTGAGCAAGAAGCGTATTTCCCATTTTATATGCATAGATCAGGCCATTTGCTAGGCCTTGATGTACATGATGCGGGTAGTTATAAAGTCGACGGAAAATGGCGCACTTTGCAACCTGGTATGGTTTTTACTGTTGAACCAGGTTTATATATTGCTGCAGGCACCCCTGGCGTTGCAGAAAAATGGTGGAATATTGGCATAAGAATTGAAGATAATGTATTAATTACTGCTCATGGTAATGAGGTTCTCTCAAAAGAATTACCTAAAGAAATAGCTGATATTGAGTCCTTAATGCAAGCATGAAAAAGTGCGAAGATCAGTTTGATATTATCATCGTTGGGGGTGGTTTAACTGGGGCGGTATTGGCTATTGCTTTAGCAGAAATGAATCTGAAAATAGCAATAATCGATGCAGCACCATTGCTAATACAAAAACAAACGAATGGTGTTGAAAAAGATTTACGAGCGTTAGCTTTGGCATATGGCAGCCAAACTATTTTTTCAGAATTTGGAATCTGGAATGAGTTGGAAAGACATGCAACACCCATAAAAAAAGTTCATGTATCAGATCGAGGCCATTTTGGTTTTACACACATACATGCCAGTGATTATCATTTACCCTGCTTAGGTTTCGTGATTATGCTGCAAACTTTGCAGCAACAATTAATTGAGAAATTGAAGACCTATCAGAATATTCAACAGTTTTTATCAACAAAAGTGCTACAAACATTTGTGGAAGATAACAAACGCAAAATTGAATTAGCTGTTAATGAAACGGTTGAATTGCTTTCTTGCAGCTTATTGATTTCTGCAGATGGTTCAAACTCAGCGCTACGGAAAATGTTAAATCTTCACAGCAGCAAATCTGATTATCAACAAACAGCAATTGTGGCAAATATTGGCGTGGCCCGGCCGCATGACAATACTGCATATGAACGTTTTACGGAATTTGGCCCGCTAGCGTTATTGCCCATCACAACATCAGCATTTTCATTAGTTTGGACTGTAAAACCTGATATGGCTGAAACTATCGTTAAACTTAATGAAAAGGAATTTTTAGCTCATTTGCAAAAAGCCTTTGGTTATCGTTTGGGAAAATTCAGTTGGGCAGGCTCAAGACAATGCTTTCCTTTGTTTCTATTGCAAATAGACTCTATTCATGTTGAACGAGCCATAGTCATTGGCAATGCTGCGCACACTTTACATCCTATCGCCGGACAAGGATTTAATTTGGGGTTACGTGATGTAGCGGTTTTAGTGAAAGAAATTCAACAACAATTAAAAGATGCTGCTGATTTTGGTTCGGAAAAACTTTTAAAATCGTATGAAAAATTACGGATAAAAGAACATAGGAAAATTATTGGCTTAACAGACAATTTAGTAAAAGTATTTTCTAATAAACTCATACCATTGTGCTTTATGCGAAACTTAGCATTACTCGGAATTGATCACACGTTATTGAAACATAAGATAGCAAAAGCATTGATGGGATTTGTTTAGAATTATTCATTTACTTAATTTAAGGGAAACTTAGAAAAAAATGAACTATATAGATTTCTTCTTACATATCAATATTCACTTACCGTTATTGATTGCGCAATATGGCTTTTGGGTTTATGTCGTAGGATTTTTGATTATATTATTCGAATGTGGCTTTGTTTTAACACCATTTTTACCGGGAGAATCGATGTTATTTGCATTTGGTGCAGTTGCAGCTGCAACAAATTTGGATGTTGGAATTATTGTGATTTTGTTAGTAAGTGCAGCAATCATAGGTGGATTTGCTAATTATGCGCTAGGTTATTTTGTGGGAAATAAATTATTGGCACATCCTAATTCCCGATTTCTTGATAAACATATTAAAAGAACTAAAGAATTTTATCAAAAACATGGAGTGATGGCGATTTTAATAGCTCGTTTAGTTCCAATCATTCGCACGTTTATTCCATTTCTTGCTGGCTTAGTTCGGATGAATTTCCCTCTGTTTAGCTTATTTAATATTCTCGGCGGTATTGTCTGGATCAGTTTATTTTGTTATCTAGGATATTTTTTTGGAGAATTGTCTTTTATTAAGCTACATTTTTCATGGATAGTGATTTTAATCGTGATTTTTTCATTAATTCCACTGACTTTGGAATACATTAAAACAGTTAAAAAGAGAAAAAATGAATCAAATATATGATTGCATCGTAGTTGGGGGTGGTATTGTTGGTTTAACAACGGCGCTTGCTTTAGCTGAAAACAATTTTAAAGTTGCTTTAGTAGAAACTGAGCATTTTAAATTTGATTATAATCCTGAAGAATTTTCTTTACGAGTCAGTGCAATTACGCGATCAACAGAAAATATTTTTAAAAATTTAAATACTTGGTCAGCAATGGTAGCTGAACGAGTGAGTCCGTATACACGTATGAAAGTTTGGGATGAAAAAGGTGATGGACATATTGAGTTTTCCGCTGAAAAAATTACACAACCTAATTTGGGCTATATTATTGAAAATAGAGTGATACAAAAAAGTTTATTTAATAAAGTCAATCATCATGCAAATATTATTCTTTTCAATCCAGCACACTGTTTAGATCTGTATCATAAAGATGACTGGATTATTCTGCAATTGGAAGGCAATAATGAAATTACAGCAAAGCTAATTATTGGTGCAGATGGAGCAAATTCTTGGGTACGCAATCGAGCGCAATTCGAATTATATAAGAAGGAATATAATCATCATGCTATTGTTGCAACTGTTAAAACAGAGTTGCCTCATGATAAAACAGCAAGACAGCGTTTTTTAAATG
>JBGSLN010000008.1:0-4737 GCA_041740675.1 Gammaproteobacteria bacterium
TGGAGAGGAAACGAGTACTGAGGAACGCTATTACATTACGAGTTTGGAATCGGATTTACATGAAAATATTTCAGATGCAATACGGAAACATTGGCAAGTGGAAAATTGTTTGCATTGGCGTTTAGATGTAAGTTTTAATGAAGATCGCTGGAAATCCAAAGAAGGTAACGCAGCAACAAATATAGCATTGCTAAATAAGATGGCATTAAATTTACTGAAAAAAGAGACCACATCGAAGGTGGGTGTTAAAAATAGACGTCTTATGGCGGGGTGGGATATCAGTTATTTGGAAAAAGTATTAACCGTGGCTAAAAATTAGATGCGATTGCCCTAGCTATACAAAGCGAATACAGTAAATCATTTGATTGATAGATACTTAAATGAAGTTTCACCAGAAAAAGCAGAGAGTTCTTATGAAAGTGACCTCAAAAGAGCAAAATTTTTAAAAATTTCTTTTGGAGATATGTCACCAGAGGATATCACTCCAGTTCATATTTATAAGTACTTAGACAAAAGAGGACTAAGAGGCCAAGTTTCTGCAGATCGTGAGTTTGCACTTTTATCTCATATATTTAGTTTTGCTATTCGCTGGGGAGTAGTTACATCAAATCCATGTACACATGTGAGAAAATTTAGTGAGAAAAGACGATCATGTAATATTAGTGATCATGAGTTTAATGCTATTTTATCAATTGCCCAGTATCCTATCAATTATGCAATGCAATTAACTTATTTCATGGGATTACGACCAAAAGAAGTTTTGTACTTAAAAATTGAAAACATTAGCAATGAAGGTTTTCTTATTGAATTAACGAAGACTAAACATTCTGTTGGTAAGAAATTAGTGCTATGGACAACACAATTGCGTTTTTTAACTGATGAACTTATAAAATTAAATAAGTTAAAGTCAAAAAATGGTTCATTACTTTGTAATAAATCAGGTTACAACTATACTTATGATGGTTTTTCTACACTATGGCAAAAGCTTATGAGAAAAGCCGTAAAAGAAGGCATTATACAAGAATCTTTTCAATTCAGAGATATTCGCCATAAAGCTGCTACTGACATAGAACGTTTTTTAGGGCGAGAGGCCGCAAGACAATTATTAGGTCACACTTCACAAAATACTACGGCTAGATACATCGATGGAATAAGAGTGGTAAAGGCTATTGAATTAAGAACGTAAAATTTATTCATCCGCAGTCAGTGAACAAAATTTCTAGTCTATTGAGTTCTAATTATCTAGACCATCACATGTTTATCATGGGAAGCTATATTAGAAATATGTGGTAAAAAGAAAAGAAAAAGGGCTAATAATTAAAAAAGTATTCTACAAAGGCAATTTTATTCTACAAACCAAAAATCAAAAAAGTTGTAACCTATTGATTTTATTGGTGGGCCCACAAGGACTCGAACCTTGGACCAAGGGATTATGAGTCCCCTGCTCTAACCAACTGAGCTATGGGCCCTATTGAAAGGGTGTTTTTGCCCTCCCTGGCAAAATGTCGCTGGGTTAACTAACCGATAGCCCAATTAGTTTACTGTTATACAGTTTGTCTAACCAAATGAGCTAAAGGTTCTTAAAATCAGAATACACTTTTAAGATTCAGCAATAAAAAATAATTATATGAAAGCATTATATTCCAATTACTCATTCTCTTCAAGGAAACTACGCAGCTGCTCTGAACGGCTGGGGTGACGTAATTTTCTTAAAGCCTTTGCTTCAATTTGACGGATACGTTCACGAGTTACATCAAATTGTTTACCCACTTCTTCTAACGTATGATCAGTATTCATTTCAATACCAAAACGCATTCGTAATACTTTTGCTTCACGTGGAGTCAGAGTTTCAAGGATAATTCTTGTGGCTTCACTCAAACCTTCTTTTGTTGCATGATCTAGCGGTGAAAGAATGTTAATGTCTTCAATAAAATCACCTAAATGTGAATCTTCATCATCACCAATTGGAGTTTCCATTGAAATGGGCTCTTTTGCAATCTTTAATACTTTGCGAATTTTGTCTTCGGGCATATCCATATGTTTTGCTAATTCTTCTGGAGAGGGCTCTACACCAGTATCCTGCAGAATTTGCCGTGAAATACGATTTAGTTTATTGATAGTTTCGATCATATGCACTGGAATTCGGATAGTGCGTGCTTGATCGGCAATCGATCGTGTAATTGCTTGACGAATCCACCAGGTAGCATAGGTAGAAAATTTATAACCGCGGCGATATTCAAATTTATCAACCGCCTTCATTAACCCTATATTGCCTTCTTGAATTAAATCCAAAAATTGTAATCCACGATTAGTGTATTTTTTTGCGATAGAAATGACTAAACGCAAATTTGCTTCGACCATTTCTTTTTTCGCACGACGTGCTTTTGCCTCGCCAATTGACATATGTCGATTAATATCACGAATTTCAGAAATGGTTAAAAAAGAATGATCTTCAATTTGTTTAAGTTTACGCTGGTGTCGCTGAATTTCACCTTCGTTATGCTGAATACCGTCAGCAAACTCTTTGTGATTTTTTATTAATTGCTTAGACCAATCCATATTAGTTTCATTGGATGGAAAGGCGCTAATAAATGCGCGACGCGGCATTTTAATTTTCTTAATACAAATTGTCATGATACCGCGTTCATTGGTACGAACGTGTTCTAGCAAACTACGCATTCGTTTAGTGATTAAATCATATTGACGCTTCGCTAATTTAAAATGCATAAAATGTTCTGATAAAGCTTCTCGAGCTTTTATGCTGGTTTTGTGATTTTTCCCATGTTTAGCCTCAGCTTTGACTAATTTTTCATAAAGTGCGCTTAGCTCATCAAACTTTTCTTTAGAAAGTACTGGATCAGGTCCACCTTCACCATCATCGCTATCACTGTCGCTGCTTTCACCGCCTTCTTCACTTTCTTCATCTTCAATGATGGCTGGAGCTTTACTCGAAGGTTCCTCAATTTCTTCAGGAACTTCTATTAATGCTACAGCTGCTTCTTCTACTTCTACATCAGTAAAGCCAGTAATAATATCGTTGAGACGGATTTCATTTTTCTCATAAAGTTTATATTGCTCCAAAATCGCTTTGATATTTTCAGGATAAGAAGCAAGGGCAGACATAGTCATGCGAATGCCTTCTTCAATTCGCTTCGCGATGGCAATTTCACCTTGACGAGTCAGTAGTTCAACTGTACCCATTTCTCGCATATACATACGTACTGGATCAGTAGTTCGTCCAAGTTCTGGCTGAGTTGTTGTAGCAACTAAAGCAGCGACAGCTTCTTCTTCCACAGCAGAATCTTCTACAGCTGCTTGCGTTTCAGACATCAATAATTCTTCATCTTCAGGTGCAGTTTCTCGCACTTGAATACCAGTGATGTTGAACATTTCAAAAATTTCTTCAATTTGTTCTGGATCAGTAATATCTTCGGGTAAATGATCTCTCACTTCTTCTGGAGTTAAAAAGCCTTTTTCTCGACCAAGAGCAATTAAGCGTTTGATTCGTGATTGCTGATCTTGTACTTTTTCGCTCATAGTATTTATACCTCATTATGTCTTAAGTTATACACTTTGCGCTTTACCCTTAGGTATCTCTGGAAAAAATGTAAAGTGTATAGCAGTCATGTTTTGTGTTGTTCGCTAATCAGTGTTTGTAAACGTACTCTATCATCTTGCGATAACCCTGTTATATTTGCTTTACTAAGCAATTGCTCCATTTCGAGTTCTCGGCATGTTTTCTTTAGTTGATTCATAATATCAATGAATTCTTGAATAAGACCATTTTCAACATGAAAAAGTTCCCTAGTGGCTAATTTTTTTAATGTCATAATCTGTGGATGGTCACTAAAGTGTTGTAGCAGTGCTGCGGTATTAATATTAGGTCTAGCTTGAATTAATTCAACCATAGCTAACAGTAATTCTTTACCTGGAATAGAGAGTCTAGTAAAAGATGCGGGCAGTTCTACATAGTGGACTAGCTCTGGATGTTGTAGCAATAAGGTAATAGCTAAACGAATAGGTGAAGGCGCTTGTTGAACCTGTGATTGAAATGGATTCTGAAAAGTTTTGCCTGTAGCTGTAATACCAACTAATTGATTAAGTGTGGTTTCGGTAAGCCGAGTAATTTTTGCTATTTGTTGCAGCAGCAGTTGCTGATAAATGCCAGGAACTACCTTTTGAAGTAAAGGTTTAGCTTTTTGACATAATTGATTTTTACCATCAATCGTACTTAGATCTATATTAGTAGTGAGTTGTTGTATGAAAAATTCCGATAAGCTAATTGAAGATTCTGTCAAGGCCAAAAATTTTTCTTTGCCAAATTTATGTAAATAAGAGTCGGGATCTTCGTTTTCAGGTAAAAAACAAAAAGTCAAATTAACGCCTTCGTGCACAAATGTTAAAGAATTTTCTAATGCACGCCAGGCTGCTTTTCGACCAGCATTATCACCATCAAAGCAAAAAATAATATTAGTTGTGTATTTTAATAATAATTTGAGGTGTTCTGGTGTTGCAGCAGTGCCTAAAGTAGCTACCACGTACGGAATATCAAACTGTGATAATGCAATAACATCCATATAACCTTCAACCACAATAATTTTTTTTGCATCGCGAATAGCAGTTTGAGCTTCAAATAGGCCATAAAGTTCATGGCTTTTATGAAATACACTGGTCTCTGGAGAATTTAAATATTTTGGATTTTCATTACCTAAACTTCTACCGCCGAAACCAATGATA
>JBGSLN010000009.1:0-2366 GCA_041740675.1 Gammaproteobacteria bacterium
CAGCAACAGTTTTTAATTTTCCCATCGGCTGTTTTTTTGTGATGCCAACTAATTTTACACTACCTGATTCTCTATTATATTTTCTTTCTGCATGGGTTATTCGTTTTTTTATGTTATTTAAGTTCTATACTATATTTAACATGTTCTCTTCTTTCCCTTTAATTAAAATCATGCTAACAAAAATATTATTTCATCTTCAAATTAAAGATAACTTTCTAGCTTCTTTATTCTTGTTAACCGATCACCCCAAACTTCAATAATTCTTGGCTGATTATATTTGGGAAATATATCGCATATATCATCACGGTATATTTTTTTAAAATACCTATCTGCTGCTTTACGATAACCAGGATTTTCTTCACTATACTCTACAAGATGTTCTGAGGTAATTGGTAAAAATACAATTAAATCTAAATTATTCAGTGCCTCTTTAACATCAGGAAACCTTTCTGAAACTTCACTATCATTAATATCAATAGCGTCTTGAGCTGTCACACACATCGCATAAGCTATATAATCGACTGGGCATCGATCAAAAATAATATTAGGTTCATCCACATAGCTATTAAGTTGTTCAATACTGTAATCAAGCTGCTCTAATAAACTATCAAGACTAGGTGATAATGATAGTTCCATTGTTTTTTCTTCTTGTAATTTATAATAGGGTTCAATCTCACTTCTGTAATTAGGATAGTGCTTAATAAAGTCGTCGATGAGAGTGCTTTTACCCATACAATGAGTACCGGAAATTGCAATGCGCATTATTGTTCACCCTCTTTAAATTCATTCGACTCTTGTTTAATTTGATTAATCATCAATTTCAACCGGAATATAATGCTTCGCATGATGCTTGAATCTTTAGCCTGTGTCAGTGAAATTTTGCCAAATTTTGCATGATAAGTTTTATCGGCAATTCGTACATATAAATGGCAAGCAACTAAATCCAAATCATCCCAATAAACAGCACCAAATTTGATTTTAGATGTTGTTAATAATTTGTAGCATTGTTTTTCTATCAAATGACAACCTGCTTGATAATCAACCGGTAATTCTGAAAAAATTCTTTTACTCATCGCTTCCTTTTGAATACTTTTATAACTTAGATATAGCATAGCAAATCGTATTAAAACTTACATTAAACAACACAAAATAGCATAAAATGCCGTAACAAAGATTCACAAGTTGCTATATATTTTTAGATAACTAAAATATAGTACCATAAAATTCTTTGCGGACGATTTCCAGGGCAAAAATCCGATCTGTTATGCAAGTTCTGCACAATTTGCGTGCTTTGACCGATTTTTTAACATTTCGTTCTGAACATGATGTTTTGAACTAATTGGAAAATTATGTTCTTAACATAGTAGTTTTAATTAATCCATGGGATCATAGTGGGATCATTTGCCGACAAGTTAGGACAATTAACGACAGTTTCAACATTTTTAAATTTACCATTAACTTTCTGATTTTAAATGCCTTTTATTGCATGTTACTGTCTTTGATATACAGCGCTAAAAAGTCATTTTCGTTTTCGACTCCCGCCGCCTCCACCATAAAAATACAACTCAGTTTCCAAACATTTTATTTCAGGTTTATTTAGCGTAACTATCTCGACCTTGCCTAAGTTCCAAGGGTACGGTTTGTACATCACTGTACTCGCAGTATTAAAGTCCATCATAGAATTATCATCTTCCTTTTTTTGTGCCTTGTGCAAAATTCAATATTTTTGACCTACTACATACAAGAAAATAGCATCAAAAAATAACCAATTTTTATTTTAAGTTCTACGTTTAGCGCATTACAGAAAGGAGATTATGAGGAGGAGCTTTTCTTGCAGCGATCTCCTTAAAAAAGGAAACTTTGGCTTAGGGTTATTAAATAATCTTAATACATGAGTAGTGTGCGTAGCATGCATATGAGATATCTCAATATGGTTGGTTATCATTTTCATTTTATCACAGAAGATCATTTACAAGATGGCCATGTGCTTGAGGTTGATATTAGTCAAGCAACTGCTCAAACCTTTCAATATTTTAATATGTATCTCCCCAAGACATTCAGTTTTCTAGAGTTAAGTTTTTCGAATTTAGAATAGTGAAGTAATTAATAATAAAATATGCGCATACTATTCTTCTGCTATACTTACATTAAATAAAATTTGTTCAACATGTTGAACATTGTGGAGAAAATAATTATGAATACAAGTAAATATAGGATTTTTTTAACTATCATAGTGAGTTTATTAGGTTTATTTTATTTAAGCACTGGATATGCTGATTGGACAGTTGAAAATAACTCAAAATCTGCACCAATTTGTATTTATGCAGCTAACCAGCCATTACTTATGCCTCTCAAACAAGGAGCTA
>JBGSLN010000010.1:0-7523 GCA_041740675.1 Gammaproteobacteria bacterium
AACATATAAACTACGCTTTTTTCGTCACTTTTTCGTTCAATCTTGGCCATAGCTGGACGTTCACATAAATTCAAACCCCAAAAAAGCGAAATGTGAAGAGTATATGAGATTCGTTGACGAAGTAAAAATTAGAGTTGAGGCAGGCAAGGGCGGTGATGGCTGTTTGAGTTTCCGACGTGAGAAATATATAGAAAAAGGCGGTCCTAACGGCGGTGACGGGGGTGATGGAGGCAGTATTTTTTTAAGCACTGATCCTAATCTCAATACACTTGTAGATTTTCGTTATAAACGAATTCATAAGGCACAGATTGGAAGGTCAGGGGGCGGAAATTTATGCACGGGTCTTTCAGGCGAAGATTTAATTTTGAAAGTACCTGTAGGCACTGTTGTTTATGATGATGACACTGATGAACTTATTGCTGATTTAAATGAACCTGATCAAATACAAAAAGTGGCACAAGGAGGATTTCATGGTTTAGGCAATGCGCGTTTTAAAAGTAGTATCAATCAAGCGCCACGTAAAACTACTAAAGGCAGCGAAGGAGAAATTCGTAATTTGCGTTTAGAATTGAAGTTATTAGCCGATGTGGGTTTATTAGGATTACCGAATGCAGGTAAATCAACATTTATTCGAGCTGTTTCTGCTGCAAAGCCTAAAGTAGCCGATTATCCTTTCACGACGATGTATCCAAATTTAGGAGTGGTAGCTCCAGTTCCTTTTCGCAGTTTTGTGATTGCAGATATCCCTGGATTAATTGAAGGAGCAGCGGAAGGCGCGGGCTTGGGTACGCGATTTTTAAAGCATTTAACTCGTACTAAATTATTATTGCATTTGGTTGATCTTGCGCCGTTAGATGAATCTGATCCTTATGACTCGATTAAAACCATTCTGAGTGAATTAAAAAAATTTAGCAAAGAACTTTATGCGAAAGAACGTTGGCTTGTGTTCAATAAAGTTGATTTATTACCAGCAGAAGAAATCGAGAAGCGCATTCAGAATATTGTCAAAAAGCTTAAATGGAAAGGGCCTGTGTATCAAGTTTCAGCGATTAAACAGCAGGGCACCCAACAATTATGCTTTGATCTATTAGATAAAATCATATAAATCCAGCGCTAGATGAAATAATTATAATTACAACTTAATAGTTATCTCTGCCACACGTTTACCAAGAGCTTTACATAATCTTTTTTCTTCATCAGAAATTGGATTTTTGCTTTCGAGTCCTGCAAGATGACTGGCTCCATAGGGAGTACCGCCCGTTGTGGTATGGAGCAGATCGGCTTCAGAATAGGGCAAACCAACCAATAACATTCCATGATGTATCAATGGAAACATCATGGATACTAGCGTTGTTTCTTGGCCACCATGTAAACTTGCAGTTGAAGTAAACACCGCAGCTGGTTTGTTAATCATCGTACCGGAAAGCCACAGAGCACTGGTGCTATCTAAAAAATATTTTAATGGTGCCGCCATGTTACCAAATCGAGTTGGGCTCCCAAGAATAAGAGCATTACAATTTTTTAAATCATCTAAAGTGGCATAGGGAGCACCATTATCAGGCACAAGTGTATCAGTGGCTTCGCACACAGTCGAAACTTTAGGCACAGTGCGCAAAACTGCTTCAGTACCCGCAATTTCTTCCACACCACGAGCAACTAATTGAGCCATTTCTTTCGTCGCGCCGTAGAGACTATAATATAATATTAATATTTGTTTCATGATTTGTTCCTTAGTCCTATAATAGTTATAACAAGCTTATCTTCGTTTATCAAGAGTATCATATAAAAAGATAACCTTGATAAACGAAGATAAGCTTGTTATAAATGAGTTCATTTCATTAATAATAATAATATGAAAATAGAATTCCTACAGACAATAGGTCGATTTTTTTATATTTTGTATCAACGGTTTGTTGATGAGGGCTGTACTTATCGAGCTGCGGCATTGACCTATACAACACTGCTATCATTAGTGCCGTTGATGACGGTTAGCTTTGCAATTTTTTCAGCATTTCCAGTATTTAGCCATATTTCTAATCAAATTCAAAATTTTATTTTTTCACATTTTGTTGCGGCTTCAGGTGAAATTGTGCAGCAATATATTGAAAGATTTGTTTTGCAAACAAAAAATCTCTCAGCTATTGGCTCAGCCTTTTTAGTAGCGACTGCCATTTTAATGATGTTCAACATGGAGCAAGCATTTAATGCAATTTGGAAAGTTTCATCAAGACGCAAGGGCATTTCCACATTTCTATTATATTGGGCTGTCTTGACTTTATCACCCGTGTTAATTGGACTAAGTATCATTATTAGTTCTTATTTGACACGAGTAGCAATTATATCTTCTACTGCAAATACTCTTGGTTTTATTACTGCCTTGCCATTTTTATTAAATTTATTATTTTTTACATTGATTTATGTATTAGTGCCTAACTGTTATGTACCACTAAAAAATGGATTTATCGGTGCCTTTGTAGCAACAATTTTATTTACCGTTGCAAAATGGGGATTTACTTATTATGTGATACATTTCCCAACTTATATATTATTGTATGGCGCGTTAGCAACTATACCATTATTTTTAGTTTGGCTTTATGTTATGTGGATGATTATTTTATTCGGAGTGATTATCAGTCATATTTTAACGAATGGTTATCACTTCCGTTCTGTTAAAAAAATGGATGGATTTACTCATGCATTTCTTTGGACAGGCTATTTTTGGGAAGCTTTACGCAATGGAGTTGATTTATCGATACAGCAATTGATTAATATGGATTCATGTAATTATGAAGTTGATCCTGTAAAGCAAATTCAATCAATGTTACAAAATAAATTAATTTGTGAAACTAAATCTGGCCGATTTATTTTGTCACAAGAATTAAGTAGTCTGACTTTAGTAGAATTTGCTAATTTTTTACCTTGGCGTTATCCGACGAATAGTGAAATTTCTCAATGGCAAGGAAAATGGATGGAAGCATTAAAATTACTTTTAATTGAAGAAAATAAGTTTTCTGATGGTTTTAAACAAAAAAAAATGGCAGAATTATTTTCTTAACAAGAATAAATATTTAGCTGCTATCTCAAATTCTAATTCTGGAACATCACGATAGATTGTAATTTTTGGAACATCGATTTTATCTTTTTAATTAATGATAATTAAACTAGTATTTTTATTCTTATGCTTCAATAATTATTTCTCTGAACTCTAATTGTCACATTTCTGTCATTTTTGGGGTGTATCATGAGCCTATCAAAAGTTCTATAGGTGATGCATATGAAATCATTTTTCCAGAATAATGGTAAAAAAGTATTAATAGCAGGGCAAAAGAGTGCTCAGTGGGTAACAGCCACATTTAAAGCAATGAATATGGCCTTTGTTCTTTTTAGTATTATTATGACCTTGGTTACAATGCTGCTCAATCTCATCCAAAAAAATGATACCGATAGTTCAAAAAATATTTCTAATGAAGAATGTGAAAGCTATGTTCCATCCTTACATTTACTTATTGTATCTTCAGGGATGGTAGCAATTACAGGCTTATTATTACTTGCAACTAAGCAACAGCAAACGAATTTTAAGAAAGCTTCTAAAGTCATTATGGATATTGAAAGTGATAATACAACAATCAATGAACAATATCCCCTTGTGTCTGGTAAGAGAAATGAAGAGACTTGTAAATCAATACCATTGCAAACTATAAGAGTTTTGGGAAATATTGTTTTTTGTGCAGCTGATGCAACACTTAATGCGCACCCTTATGCATCTTTGACAGGCTCTCCTTTTATTGATTGGCCTATAGCAGGTGTTTGTTTCATTTTTTTATTAAACCAAGATATTCGATATAGCCGTGAATTAAATGAATTACCAAGCTGGAAAATTCATGATTCTGTTCCTGGAAAGGGAGTTGATTTTTTGGGTACTTTAACAAGAGTAGGCGCTGCAAAAATTTCTCTGTGGCGGTTAATCGATGCGCATGGATTTTCAACAGCTGTGGATATTTTTCTTAAAACATTAGGTGTAATTGAACCTTCGCTCATTTTAAGTAAATGGTCGAACTACCAAGCAACGTCATCAGTAGAAAAAAGTAAAATCACTGTAGGAAGAGCTTTTTTGGCAATTTGGATAGACCTTGCTTATGCTTTACAAGATGGCGCACTCTATGCTTTTGGCGGGCAGCAGTCGGCAATATTCAATAAAGAAGTATATCGATGCGAAGAAATTAGCGCTCTAATCACAGCAGGAGGTTATGCCTTAGCAGAAGCAATTGCTTATGGCCCTAAATACCTTGAGTTAGCCCAAAGTAAATTTAAGTTTCCTTGCCGCAATAACGATGTAAGTACAGTTATCCCTAGTTTCATTAAGTGACAAAGTTTCGAATATTAATTTATATCATATATTAATTATACGAATAACTAACGCTTTGGAGAAATATATTTTTCACGACGAATATCAGCAGTATTAAATCCTTGATCAACTAGAAGAGTAAATGCGGCATCGATCATTTGAGGATTGCCACAAAGATAAATAATATCTTCGTTAGGTCTAAGATCTAATATTGGAAAAAAACTTTGAACATAGCCATGATGTTCATAATTGCTATTAGGCTTTGGTTCTTCTCGACTGTAAAACGCATGAAATTTAAATCTTGGATGGTCTTTTGCAAACTCTAAAAAATCTTCTGCATAAAGTAAATCTTGTGTTTTTTGCACGCCCTGTAAAACTACAACTTCCAAATCATTTTGTTTAGCCATGTATTGGTTTAAAACTGGTAACATCGAACGATAAGGAGTAATGCCTGTGCCTGTTGCAACTAAAATGTAGCGCTTTGGCGATTCCTCTTTTAAAATTAATCGGCCAAAGGGTCCTGTTGTTTGTACACTATCACCTGGATTTAAGGCAAATAAAAATTCTGTGCCTGGGCCGCCTGGAAAAGGTGAAACCGTGATTTCAATCACTTCTGTTTTTGTTGCAATGCTAGCAATACTATAACTTCTATTATAGGGCTTTCCAGCTACTTCAAAATGAAATGTAATAAATTGCCCAGGAACGTAACCGAGCTTGCTACCATCTTTTTTGGAAAATTCCATATGACGAACAGTAGGTGTAATCATTTTGAAGGATTCTAATACTAAATCAAACGCTTCCCGAACCATAAATTTGCTATTAATAAGTTGTGACTTTAAACAAGTGTAACAGAATCATTATAGAAGTGAAATTAAACTGCGGAGTTTTGATTTAATGAATGTTTGACTTGTTGAATAGTTTTTTTGAGAATTGGCCAATTTTTTTGATCATTAACCGCTAAAAGCAATGAATTATGGTAAATATAGTAGAAATGTTAACAAATCCAAATATTCAAAGATAAAAAGAGGGTATAAATTTGGCTCCCCGGGACGGACTCGAACCGCCGACCCAGTGGTTAACAGCCACTTGCTCTACCGACTGAGCTACCGGGGAAAAGAATTGCAATCATACTGTTTGAGTGACTAAAGATCAATAGGGTTTGTTGACATTTCTTATGATTTTTTAATAGCTAGAGGTCTTATTTTATCAAGCTTAAAAACTCAGCGCGACTTTTTGGATTATCTTTAAGAACTCCCATCATTTTAGATGTGGTCATGGTCGAGCTTTGTTTTTCAACACCGCGCATCATCATACATAGATGTTTAGCTTCAATAATCACGCCAACACCTCTTGCTTGTGTAATATCCATAATACAAGCAGCGATTTGATGAGTTAAGTTCTCTTGAATTTGTAAACGACGAGCAAAATGATCAATGATCCGTGAAACTTTTGATAATCCTAACACTTTGCCATTTGGAATATAAGCAACATGACAGTTTCCAAAAAAAGGCAATAAATGATGTTCGCACAAAGAGTAAAGCTCAATGTCTTTTACGATGACCATTTCATCCATATCGCTCTCAAAAATGGCATCATTGACAAGCAGAGCTAAGTCTTCTTGATAACCTTTGGTTAAGAATTGTAGTGCTTTTGCAGCACGTTTTGGCGTATCAATTAAACCCTCACGATTTACATCTTCACCAATGGCTGCAATGATATTTTTAAAATTTTTATCCATAAGTTGCCTTTAACCTGGAGGCCAAATCATTTGTCGGCCACCTAACAAATGTAAATGAATATGATACACCTCTTGTCCACCTCCAGCATTACAATTAAAGACAGTTCGATAACCTTGGTCAGCAATCTCTAAGTCCTTAGCAATATGTTTCGCAGCCAAAAATAACTCACCAATTAAATTTTTGTCGGCTGGCGTAAGTTCATTGATTGTAGCAATGTGTTGCTTTGGAACAATTAATACATGATAAGGTGCCTGTGGTCTGATGTCATTAAAAACTATCAGTTCAGGTGTTTCATAAATAATATTTGCGGTAATTGTTTTGTTTATAATTTTACAAAATAGACATTCCATTTTGTCTTAACTCATTTTATTGTACAATAGCTCATTTTATCGCTTTTACAAGGCAAATACCAATGACAGAATACACAAATATTTCAGGTTATAAATTTATTCCTTTAGAAAAAATTGCAACTTTACGGGTAGACTTACACAAATCTGCGGTGGATTTAGGTATCAAAGGCACAATTTTATTAAGCCATGAAGGTATCAATGTCACTCTTGCTGGCTCAGCCAAAGCCATTCAGTTATATAAAAATTTCTTGAAACAAGATGAAAGATTTGCTGATATTGTATTTAAAGATAGCTTTTCAAATTTTGTTCCATTTTCGAAAATGGTTATTAAATTGAAAAAAGAAATTGTTACTATGGGAGTTGAACACGTTAAGGCACCTTCAGAGCCAGAAAATGCTATTTCTCCAAAGGAGTTAAAACGATGGTATGATGAAAGTAAAGAATTTACTATTCTTGACACACGTAATGTTTATGAAACTAAAATTGGTACGTTTAAAAATGCAAAATTATTGCCATTAGACAATTTCAGACAATTCCCTACGTTGATGCAAGCAATGACTAACGAAGAAAAAGCTAAACCAATAGTGATGTTTTGCACAGGAGGTGTTCGTTGTGAAAAAGCCATGCCATTTTTGCAAGATTTAGGTTTTAAAGAAGTTTATCAGTTACATGGTGGAATTATAAAATATTTTGAAGAATGTGGTGGGGCTTATTATCAAGGAGAGTGTTTTGTATTTGATGATCGTGTTGCCATTGATCCAACATTGAAAGTTACTGGCACAAAACTTTGTAGTCATTGCCAAACGCCAGTAACTTTAGCGGAACAAGCTGAAGCGAACTTCGTAGAAATGCAGCAATGTTTGGCATGTATTTCAATGGAATAGGATTTCAGTTATACTTTTTCGAAATTTAGGTTAAGGACTGTCGGCATTTCGCTAGGCCGTGACAAAAAGGCAACGAATTATGATCGACATAGTTGAATGTCAACAGATCCTATTAAAGTAAGGTAAAATTATTATGAGCTTAATGAATATTGCTGCCGGCAAAAATGTACCCAATGAAGTCAATGTGATTATTGAAATTCCAGTG
>JBGSLN010000011.1:0-8388 GCA_041740675.1 Gammaproteobacteria bacterium
TTACTGTTAAATCTTGAGCTGTAAGGATTTTATCGTCATGTGTTTGAATTAATAAACCAGAAGGGATTCGTTTATAATCAAAATCAGTTTCAGTGTTTGCCCAAACTCCAGTAACTAACAAACGCACATTTTTTTTATTTGAAAAAATAATTTCAGCTTCTTTACTAATTTTGGGTGCTATCACTACTTCTACAAATTGATTGGCAACAATTTTCTCAGCGACATCTTTGTCAACGGTGTTATTAAAAGCAATAATACCACCGAATGCAGACGTCGGGTCAGTTTTATAAGCGTGTTCATATGCAGACAATAAATGCTTACCAAGTGCAACACCGCAGGGATTCGCATGTTTAACGATCACACAGGCAGGTTCTTGAAAACTTTTGACACATTCTAGGGCAGTATCAGCATCGACGATGTTGTTAAATGATAACTCTTTGCCTTGAATTTGTGTAGCCGTAGTTACACTGATACTCGAAGCATTAGGTTCAATATATAATGCTGCTTGCTGATGTGGATTTTCACCATAGCGTAAATCTTGTTTTTTCTGAAACTGCAAAGTTAATTTGTCAGGAAAGGTTTTTGTGTGAGTCTGCGTCTCATCAATTTTCACAAGATAATTTGTAATTGCAGAGTCATAATTTGCAGTGTATAAGAAAGCCTTTTTCATTAAAGCAAACCGAGTTGCTTTTGTTAAACCATGATTATTTTCTAATTCAGAAATGATTAATGCATAATCAGCAGGATCAACCACTACTCCTACATCGAAGTAATTTTTAGCTGCAGCTCGAATCATCGTTGGGCCGCCAATATCTATGTTTTCAATAGCATCACTTAATTGGTGAGTTGGATCAGCAACGGTTTGTTGAAAAGGATAGAGGTTTGCTATGACTAGATCAATAGGCTGAATTTGATGAGTCTGCATGATAGCAGTATCTAATTGACGACGGCCTAAAATGCCTCCAGCAATTTTAGGATGTAAAGTTTTTACTCTTCCATCCATGATTTCAGGAAACTCAGTGTAATTGGAAACATCAATGACAGAAATGTTATTTTCTTTAAGAAGTTTGGCAGTACCACCAGTAGAAAGGATTTCAATATTGAGTGCCGCAAGACAGGTTGCCAATGTAACAATGCCAGATTTATCAGACACACTTAATAAAGCTCGTCTGATCGTGCTAACCTCGGCACTGTTAACATTGAACATAATTACATCTTCTTATTCTAAGTTGTAGATTTTCAACTTCTTACGAAGAGTGCCACGACTAATGCCCAGAAAAATAGCAGCCTTACTTTGGTTGCCTCGAGTGTAAGACATCATTGCTTCTAATAATGGGCGTTCAACTTCACCAAGCACCATCTCGTACAAATCACTTGGGTGTTGATCACCTAATTGTGAAAAGTAGTTAGATAGGGCACGTTGCACACATTCACTCATGGAACAGTTTGGAGTGTGTGTGGTCGTAGTTGTTGTTGCATTAAGAGCAACTGGTGCATCAAAATTTGCCATAGGTTGTTTCCCCCCTTCCATTAGGCAAGTTAAAAAATCCCATAAAAATCATTATGTTAATATGTATTAAAAATAGGCTGGTTAAGCATTCAACATTCGACCATTATAACACTGGGTTAATTAAGCACAAGTGATTATTTTATACTCTTCATTTTTCGCTCAGCTGCAACTCGAGCCGCTGCAGATTTATTTTTTAGTACCCGATAATAATACCCATTCTTCTTGAATTTTTGGTTCAGCTAATTCAAAGAAATCATGATAGGTATTTAGAACTTTTTCCATTTGTTCAATGAGTATGCCAGAAAGTGCAATCTGACCATGAGTTTTTACTAATGTCGCAAAACGTGTTGCAAGTGCAATTAATGGATTTGCAAGAATATTAGCAATTAAAACATCGGCCTGGAGGCTTTCAAATTGTTCAGGCATCAATGTAATTAATTGACTTTCAGAAATTTGATTACGTTTAGCATTTTCTATCGTTGCAGTTAATGCTTGAGGATCATTGTCAATAGCATAAACCATAGTAGCGCCTAATTTGAGCGCAGTGATTCCCAAAATTCCTGAACCACAGCCATAATCAATGACGGTTTGACCAGGCAGAATAGTTCTTTCTAACCATTCTAAACATAACGCTGTTGTAGGATGTGTTCCAGTACCAAAAGCAAGTCCCGGATCTAAAAGCACAACTACAGCGTTTTTATCTTCTATTACTGGTAAATATTCTTCAGGCGTAACCCAAAGTTTTTTGCCAAATTGTAGAGGTTTGAAATGTTCAAGCCACTCACGAGTCCAATTTTTTTCTTGTAAAGGGACTAGGCGGTATTCTAGATTTTTATCGAATAAAAATACCCGTAATTGCTCCAGTAATATTTCGATATCGGTATCCTCAGGGAATAATGCGGACACCCAAGCTTCATCCCATAACGGTGTTTCACCAGGGCCAGGTTCGAGAATTGGTTGATTTTTTGCATCGAATAAAGTTATTGCTTCTGAACCCAAAGCCATTAACACATCACTAATAAGTTCTGCATTCAGAGCTGTGGCTTTTATTTGCAATTGAATCCAATTCATTAATGAATTCCCAGCAACTTTTCTAAATAATGAATGTTCTGACCACCCGTAACAAAATTTGCATTTCGCATAATTCTTTCATGTAATGAGATGTTAGTACGAATGCCATCAACGATCATTTCACCCAAAGCGTTTTTCATGCGCGCAATAGCGGTTAAACGATCTGGACCATAGGCGATCACTTTAGCTAATAATGAGTCATAATGTGGGGGTACGCGATAACTACTATAAATATGCGTATCTACTCGAATACCTGGCCCACCTGCAGGATGATAATGAGTAATAAGCCCAGGGCTAGGAACAAAAGTTTGTGGATCTTCAGCATTGATACGGCACTCAATTGCATGTCCAGCAAATTTCACATCCTCTTGTTTTATACTTAATGGCATGCCACTCGCAATCCGTAATTGTTCTTTTACAATATCTATACCTGTAATTAATTCAGTAACAGGGTGTTCAACTTGCACACGTGTGTTCATTTCGATGAAATAAAATTTTCCATCTTCATATAAGAATTCAAAAGTACCTGCGCCTCGATATTTTAATTGTTGACAAACTTTCACACAGAGATTGCCAATGGCATTTCGTTGTTCTTCAGTAATACCAGGTGCAGGCGCTTCTTCAATGACTTTTTGATGACGGCGCTGCATCGAACAATCTCGCTCACCTAAATGAATCGCGTTACCATGGCCGTCTCCAATAACTTGGATTTCAATATGCCGCGGATTTTCTAGAAATTTCTCCATGTATACCATGTCGTTGCCAAAGTTATTTTTGGCTTCACGACGAGCCATCGAGATTGAATTTAATAAAGTTGCTTCTGAACGAACTACTCGCATTCCTTTACCACCACCACCACCAGACGCTTTAACAATCACAGGGTAACCAATTTTTTTAGCTACTTCTAAATTTCGTTTATCATCCAGTGTTAAGGGACCATCAGAACCAGGTACGCACGGTAAGCCAGCAGTTTTCATCGCACTAATCGCCGAAACTTTATCACCCATAAGTCGGATAGTGTTTGCATGAGGGCCAATAAAAGTAAAACCACTTTGTTCAACCCGTTCTGCAAAATCAGCATTTTCGGCAAGAAAACCATAACCAGGATGTATGCCATTAGCATCCGTGACTTCTGCAGCACTAATGATCCGTGGAATATTTAAATAGCTGTCGGTGGCGCTTGCAGGACCAATACAAACAGCTTCATCAGCTAGTCGAACATGAATTAAATCTCTATCCGCTGTGGAGTATGCCGCAACCGTTTTTACCCCTAATTCTTTGCAGGCACGTAAAATTCTAAGTGCAATTTCTCCACGATTCGCGATAACAACTTTATTTAACATAGGTTGCCTCGCTTATTCAATTACGAACAGTGGTTGATCAAATTCAACAGGTTGACCATTTTCAACTAAACGTGCTTTTAAAACACCCGCTTTATCAGCTTCAATCTGATTAAACATTTTCATAGCTTCAATGATGCAAAGCACGTCACCCGTTTTGATGGTTTGGCCAACTTTAACAAAATCATCTGCACCTGGAGAGGGTGCTAAATACATCGTACCAACCATAGGTGAACGTTGGACATGTCCGGTTAATGCTTGAGAGCTAATTTTTTCTTTTGCTGTAGCTTCTGTGGAGGTTGGCATTGCTGATGACGTAGCTGTTTCAGCATATACTTGATGAATTGGAGCAGGTGCATAAGCAGCTGTCACATTGGTACGACTAATTCGCACTGATTCTTCAGCTTCTTTTATTTCTATTTCTGCAATACCTGTTTCATTGATTAATTCGATTAGTTTTCTAATTTTGCGAATATCCATTGAATTCTCCAACTTACGCTTTTGTTAAATAATGATTTGCACCATAAAGTGCTAATTCATAACCATGAGTACCCAAACCTGAAATGATACCTACTGCAATATCTGATAAAAAAGACTGATGACGAAATTTTTCTCGTGCAAAAACATTACTAATATGAATTTCTATAAAAGGAATTTTTACCCCAAGAAATGCATCTCTCAAAGCAATACTCGTGTGTGTATAAGCGCCTGGATTAATGATGATAAAATCAATTTCATCATGCATGGCTTGATGAATGGATTGAATTAATTCATGTTCAGCATTGGATTGAAAATGAGTTAAGCTATGACCAAATTCTATTGATTTGACCGATAAGTTTTGGGCAATTGCTAATAGGGTTTCAGATCCGTAAATATGGGGTTCACGGATGCCTAACAAGTTTAAATTGGGGCCATTTAGTAACAGTATTTTTGCCATAATCGATAATAGTCTCTTTTTGCATTTTATCTTGCTATTCACATACTGATTTATATTTTCAGTCACTCAAAACCACTCATCGCCTTTTGTTACTAGTGTGCTATTATGAATAACAGGTTTGAGTCATTAAATTTCGTCAAACTTGCTGGGAAATGTAGCTAAAATTCGACTATTTGTCCAGAGCTAAAGGTAAAAGACGAAAAATATTTCAAAAAAGGTAAATGTTTATTTTAAACAATGCTTTTTTGGTTATGTTGTTTTATTGCCCATTCAACATGTTCTCGAACCAATGCGGAAGCATGATTTATTTTATTTTGTAAAGCATTTATAATTTCTGGCGCAGTTGTTGCGTTTCCTAATGCAACAGCAATATTACGTAACCAACATTCATAACCAATACGACGAATTGCCGAGCCTTCTAATTTTTGGTAAAAGTCAGTTTCTGTCCAATTGAATAATTCAATTAAGGTAATTTCGTTTAGCTGATGCCGGCTTAAAAAAGCTGTTTCCATCGTCGGCTTTGCAAATTTGTTCCATGGACAAACTAATTGACAGTCGTCACAACCATAAATTCGATTTCCCATCAGTGACCGTAATTCAACTGGAATAGACTCGCGTAATTCAATAGTGAGATAAGAAATACAACGGCGAGCATCAATTTGAAAGGGGGCGATAATGGCTTGGGTGGGGCAAACATCTAAGCAAGCATGACAAGAACCACAATGTTCCTTAGCAAGGGTATCTATTGGTAAAGGTAAGTCAGTATAAATTGTTCCTAAAAAAAACCATGATCCTGCCTTTGTATTAATTAAATTGGTACTTTTGCCAATCCAACCTAAACCTGCTTTTTCTGCCAAAGGTTTTTCCATCACCGGGGCACTGTCAGCAAAAACACGGTAATTTGCCTCACCCATTTTGATTTCCATTTTTATGGCTTCCATCAATTGATTCAAACGTTTTCGTATTAATTTATGATAATCTTTACCAAGGGCATAGCGTGAAATAAATGCGAGTTGAGAATTTGCCAAGGTTTTTTTAATATTCGCATTGGGTGGTAAATAGTCCATTCTTGCACTAATTACTCGAACTGTTTGTGGTACTAATTCAGCCGGACGAGATCTACGCAGGCCATGTTTTTCCATAAAACTCATTTTGCCATGGAATTTTTTTTCCAACCAAGCTTGTAGACGAGCCTCTGCTTGATCTAAATGGATATCTGTAATACCAATTTGTTGAAAACCGAAGGATTTGCCCTTAGCTTTAATTATTCTTGCAATGTGGTCTAAATCAAGTTGCATCTGTATTTCAATATTTATATTAAAACTAGAGTATAAATGAAAAATACTCATGAGGCGAAAGCAAGAAGTGTTAGAAATACTAGAAAATCCTTGCTCGAACTAATAATGCGGCCTAAAATTAACCCTTTGTGCACAATACCCGATAGTGGAGATATGCTATGGCCTGGAATGAACCGGGAAATAATCAAGATAATAAAGATAATGATCCATGGAGTGGACGAAAAAAAACCTCTAAACCCAAAGACTTGGATGATGCGCTTAATCAACTGCAAAAGAAGTTTTCTAATTTAATTGGAAAAAAAACAGTTGGTGACGGTAGTAATTCAAACAGAAATGCGCTATTTGGAGTTGGAATTATTATTTTGGCACTCATTGCTATTTGGTTTCTTACTGGCTTTTTTGTGGTTCAAGCAGCTGAAAAATCAGTAGTTTTGCGTTTTGGTCACTATTCCAAAACTCTAGGAGCTGGATTGCATTGGATCCCTCGCTTAGTGGATTCAGAGAATATAGTCGATGTGCAGAAGGTTCATACTTATACTTATCCTGGTAATGAAGATGCCTTGATGTTAACGAAGGATCAAAATATTGTTGCTGTGGCAATTACAGTACAATATAAAATAAATAATCCTAAGGATTTTTTATTTAATGTCGCTAATCCAATTGGAAGTATGCAACAAGCCACAGCAAGCGCATTACGACAAGTCATTGGACAGATGAACATTGATTCAATTTTGACAACGGGTCGGGAACAATTACGACAAGAGGTCAAAAATCAATTGGAAGAAACTTTACATCGTTATCAATCAGGTTTAGAGATTACAAATGTTTTATTGAAATCAGCACAAGCGCCTGATGCAGTGAGAGCTGCATTCGATGATGCAGTGAAAGCCCAAGAAGATGAAAAACGATATATTAATCAAGCGCAAGCGTATACGATGAAGGTTGTACCGATTGCTGATGGGCAAGCAAAAAGAATCATTGAAGCTGCTAAGGCATATCAGCAAAAAGTCATTTTAAATGCTAAAGCCAACGTTGCTCCTTTTCTAGCGTTATTACCTGAATACAAGAATTCACCCGAAGTCATGCGAGAACGCATGTATTTTGATGCGATGCAAAACGTATTTATGAAGAGCAGTAAAATTATTGTAGATAGCGGTAGTGTTAATAATAATCTTCTATACTTACCTATTGAAAAACTTTTATCATCCGCTGCCCAGGATACGAATCAAACCTCAACAGCTGCTACATCTTCAGGGGTAGCCAGTGCAGCAGCCAGTGAGCCAAACAATGATTCTACTCTCTCAACTTCAATAAGACCGAACAGAACTCAGGCGTTTAATTATGGTAATTTAGGAGGCAGCCAATGAACTCCATCAAAACAATTCTAAGTGTAATCGTTGTTCTTGTTATTATTGTTTTTGTTTCTAGTTACTATACAGTCGATGAAGGGTCAAAAGCGTTATTACTTCGATTTGGGCAGTTAGCAAAAAATCTAAAAACAGGAAAAGTTGAAATAATGCAACCAGGATTGCATTTCAAAATTCCTTTCATTGAACATGCTCAATATTTTAATATGCGTTTACAGACTTTAGATATTAAATCTTCTCGTATTGTTACTGCAGAAAAAAAATATGTAATAGTTGATTATTACGTGAAATGGCGCATTAAAGACTTGCCTTTGTTTTACATCAGCACAGGGGCTGACTATCAGCAAGCAAGTAATCTGTTACAACAACAATTAAATGATATTTTGCGCGCTCAATTTGGCCAAAGAACTATTAAAGAAGTTGTATCTCAAGATCGCTTGAAAATAATGGCTGAAGTATTAATGCAAGCAAATGTGGGAGTAAATAACTTAGGAATAGAAGTCGTTGATGTGCGTATCAAACAAATTGATTTACCAGATACTGTTACCAGTACTGTTTATCAGCAAATGCAAGCAGAACGTGAAAGAGTGGCAACTCAACATCGTTCACAAGGTCAAGCAACTGCAGAAACAATCCGTGCTGGAGCAGATGCTAAGGTTACTGTTACCATTGCAAATGCTCAAGCAGTAGCAGCACAGTTTGAAGCGGATGGGGATGCAGCGGCAGCAAAAATCTATGCTGATGCATATCAACAAGATCCTCAATTTTATGCGTTTTATCGTAGCATGTTAGCCTATCAAGCGGCATTTGCGTCTAAAAGCGATATTTTGGTATTAAAACCAGACAGTCAGTTTTTTAAATATTT
>JBGSLN010000012.1:0-2531 GCA_041740675.1 Gammaproteobacteria bacterium
TCTTCTCGTAGAAAATCTGCATTACGATGTAACTTGGTGCGCCGCCAACTTTCTTGTCGTATAATTTTAATCATCGCTAAATAAGCATGAACATCATGAGGCAATAAAGCAGAACTAAAAATTGCGGATCTTGATTCACATTGAAAATATTCGCGATGACGAGCAGAGCAAGCAATAATACCACCCCGACCTGGAAATGCTTTCGCCATACTAGATGTACGAAAATGCACTTTATCTTGCAAGCCTAAATGAGCGACTATTCCTTCTCCGTAAGCTCCATGAGTACCTAGAGAATGAGATTCATCTACTACAATCACGCAGCCGTATCGCTCACATACATCAACCATCTCTTCTAAGGGACATACATCTCCATTAGTACTATAAACAGAATCAACAAGAACTACTCCGACACCATATTGTTGAATAAGTCTTTCTAAATGTAATGAATCATTATGACGAAAAGCATGTCCTTTAGCATTAGCAGTAAGCACACCTTCCCAAAGTGATGCGTGAGCAAACATATCTAGGTAAACAGGAACAGTTTCATCCGCTATCGATTGCAATAATCCAGTATTAGCAGTCCAACCCGATTGACATAAAAGCACATCTTCAGCTTTTAAAAAATTAGCCATTTCTAATTCAAAACGCCGAAATACATTATCGCCATGAAGAAACACTGTTCCCTTCATTTCTCCGTTTCCATTTGATAGCAAGCTCTGGACTTGTGCATCAATGATTTCAGGATGATGGCCTAAAGAAAGGTAATCATTATTAGAAATTTGAATGGCATTTTCACCTGGAGTTAAGCCACGCATAATGTGACCGCCGGCCCAAGTATTTTGAACACGTTCAGTAAAAAATTTATCAACTCGTTGTTTTACAAAATCAGGAAATTTTTGAGTAGGCTCTTTTGGAGGCCAGGTAATTTTGTCAGCAGTTTTAATTGTCATTTTAACGCTCCCTCTTTATGACCGCATCCGTGAAGTTATCGAGGATAAGCAAACACATCTTGTACAGCATCTTCAACTATATCCTACTATAGCACTAAATCGAAATCTAAGTGCAGATAACCCAATATTAAACTCTACTTAATCCTCTTTAATACGATTTAAATACCTTTATGAATTACATTAACGTAGATAATCATATCAATTCCAGATAAAAATCCAAGAAAAATTTATAGATTAGCCTAGGTTTAAATTGCTGATATTATAATTTTTTGGATAAATGATTCAAAAATTATTAACGGACTGCAATGTATCCATTAGGCTCTCCATGCTTTGACAATACCCATTGCCAAAGTTGCATAGAACGTGCGCGAAATCCTCCGGCACACGATAGCAAATAAAAACTCCACATTCTAAAGAAACGCTCATCATAGCGGTTTTTCAATTCATCCCACCCATTACAAAATTGACTATGCCACGCCATCAATGTTTTATCATAATCAGCGCCGAAGTTATGTAAGTCCTCTACTACAAATAAGTTTTCTACTGATTGACCAATTTGTGCGATTGAGGGCAACATTCCATTTGGAAAGATATATTTTTGCACCCACGCATTTGTTGCATAATAGGTTTCATTATTACCAATAGTATGCAATAAAAATAAGCCGTCGTCTTTTAAACAACGATTCGCTACTTTCATAAAAGTTCTATAATTCTTGTGGCCAACGTGTTCAAACATTCCTAGAGAAACAATATGATCGAATTTGCCGTTAATTTCACGGTAATCCTGTAATTCAATTGTTATTGGTAAATCCTTATTTAACGCATCGGTTAAAGCTTTTTGTTCTTTTGACACGGTAACACCATGAACAGACACACCATAATTTTTGGCTGCAAAACGAGCAAAACTTCCCCAACCACAACCAATATCTAAAATTTTTTGTCCAGGCCGTAACCGCAATTTGTCACATACTAACTTTAATTTAGCATTTTGTGCATCAACTAAATTAGTTGCTTCTTTCCAATAAGCACATGTATAGGTTAATTCTGGATCGAGCATAACTTTATATAAGTCATTACCTAGATCATAATGTTCTTCACCGACTTCATAGGCTTTAGAGCGACTTTGATAATTGAATAACCGATGTTTGGCTTGTACCCAAAATAAACGCAAACCCATTTGGAAAAAAGCAGCTTCTTTAAAAAGTTTGGTTTTTAAAACTTTTTCGATGCGTGCACTTAATAAGCGATAAATTGCCTCATCTAAACGTTCGCACTCCCACCATCCATCCATATAGGATTCACCTAATCCTAAAGAATGTTGCTGCAATACTCGTTTATAGAATGAAGGATTTTTTACTTGAATATCCCAAGAATTATTACCATTAATAGTAATACCTGTGGGTTCTAAAAGTTTTTCTATTATTAATTTTGTCATATATTACAGTTCAGTTTATCAATTAACTAAAAGAGGTACGCCAACGAAATCATCTGGAAATGTCAAAGTAATATCAAGTGTTTTTATTCCTTCTGAATTAGCAGTTAAAATTTGAGTAGTTAAATCATAAATACCCTTACTTGGAT
>JBGSLN010000013.1:0-2604 GCA_041740675.1 Gammaproteobacteria bacterium
CTTTAGCAACTTCCATCATGGTCGGTGCATAACCATGTTCAGCAATAAATTGCTTAATGTATTTATAAGCCCTTTGTTGGGCCAAGGTTAGCTTCATAAGAAATTTCTCCTAAGTGATTGTTTTTATTATAGAGCACATTAGGAGAACTTTCAAGCATCTCTTAATGTGCTTTACAACAAGTTACTTTTGTTCATAAGTCATATCCAGGTACTCTAGCGATTTATCTTTAGTTCCGCTATTATCCTAAATTCAGTAGTAAAAACCTCCAACAAGGCTCTACTGCAAAATTAGGATTATTTTGTTCTTTTACGCACCAGTTGTTTAAGTTACGACTTAAACATCAAAGAATAATACAGTTTGGAATTATGAAAAACACATTGCTTAACCTCAGCCACATTGCCACTTTAGCTCGATTAAAATTGTCTGATACAGAATTATCAGCATTGAATGAGGATTTAACTAATATTCTGCAACTATTTAATACTCTTCAAACAATAAATACTGATAATATCGAACCCATGGCGCATCCTTTGGAATTACCGCAGCGTTTACGTAATGACGAGGTTACTGAAGTTGATCAACATCAAATTTTTCAAGCCATTGCCCCATCCGTTGAAAATGATTTATACCTTGTGCCCAAAGTGATTGAGAGTGAATAAATATGGAATTTAAAGACATATCGGCTATTATATCTGCTTTACAAAACAAGCAAATTTCCAGCGTAGAATTAACTAAAAGTTACTTAAGCAAAATTGCAGCATTTGATAACATCCTCAATAGCTTTATCACTGTGAACTATGAAGGTGCTTTACGACAAGCTGAACAAGCAGATATTACTCGGGCTAATGGCGATGCCACTGCTCTAACTGGCCTTCCTTATGCACACAAAGATATTTTCTGTACAAAAGGATTAAAAACTAGCTGCGGTTCAAAAATGTTAGATAATTTTATCGCACCTTATGATGCAACTGTGACAGAAAAATTCAATCAAGCTCAAATGGTTTTACTCGGAAAAACCAATATGGATGAATTTGCAATGGGCTCTTCCAATGAAAATAGTTTTTATGGTCCAGTAAAAAATCCTTGGAATTTAACTTATGTGCCTGGCGGCTCATCAGGTGGCTCTGCTGCTGCAGTAACGGCTGGACTTACGCCTATCGCAACTGGCACTGACACGGGAGGCTCAATTCGACAACCAGCCGCTTTTTGCGGCATTACTGGATTAAAACCTACTTATGGCCGTGTTTCACGCTATGGAATGGTGGCGTTTGCATCAAGTCTAGATCAAGGCGGAGCATTTGGACGTACTGCTAAAGATTGCGCCTATGTTTTAAAAGCAATGGCAGGTTTTGATCCCAAAGATTCAACCAGTGCAGAGAAAGAAGTTCCTGATTATCCAAATTTGTTAAATAGATCTTTGAAAGGCTTAAAAATAGGTGTGCCTAAAGAATATTTCAATACAAATTTAGAAGCAAAAATTGCGGATAAAATTCATGCGGCAATGAAAATATTTCAAGAACAAGGTGCAAAATTAATTGATATATCTTTAGCGAATTCGAATTTAGCAATTCCTGTTTATTATATTATTGCGCCAGCAGAATGTTCCGCTAATCTTGCTCGCTTCGATGGTGTACGATATGGTTACCGTTGTGAAAATCCAAAAAATCTATTGGATTTGTATAAACGTTCTCGTGGTGAAGCATTTGGTTCTGAAGTTAAACGACGCATTATGATCGGTACGTATGTACTTTCTTCTGGTTATTATGATGCGTATTATTTACAGGCACAAAAAGTTCGACGTTTAATTGCCAATGATTTCAAAACTGCCTTTACACAAGTTGATGTAATTCTGGGACCTACTTCACCCACTACAGCATTTAAAATTGGTGAAAAAAATGATGACCCCGTCTCTATGTATTTATCGGATATTTACACCATTGCTGTTAACTTAGCTGGGTTACCCGCGATTTCTATTCCTGCAGGATTTGTTGATGGGTTGCCGATTGGATTACAAATTATTGGAAATTATTTTTCTGAAGATTCTCTTTTAAACGTTGCGGATCAATTTCAGCAGTTGACAGATTATCATCTGCAATTTCCAAAGATAAAGGAGGTATAAGTGACCTGGGAAACTGTAATCGGATTAGAAGTCCACACTCAATTAAAAACCAAATCGAAAATTTTTTCTGGGGCTGCAACTGCTTATGGGGCAAGTCCAAATTCTCAAGCTTGTGCTATTGATTTAGGTTTACCTGGCGTGCTTCCGGTATTAAACAAAGAAGTCATTGCAATGGCAATTAAATTCGGTTTAGCAATAGATGCAACTATCCCTACTAAATCCGTGTTTGCACGGAAGAATTATTTTTACCCCGACTTACCTAAAGGATATCAAATTAGTCAATATGAATTGCCCATTGTACGCCAAGGCTATTTAGATATTAACATCAATCAAATGTCTAAACGAATTGGCATAACTCGTGCGCATTTAGAAGAGGATGCTGGAAAATCTTTGCATGAAGATTTTCATGGAATGACAGGTATTGACTTAAATCGAGCAGGGACACCTCTATTAGAAATTGTTTCTGAACCTGATTTACGCTCCG
>JBGSLN010000014.1:0-3834 GCA_041740675.1 Gammaproteobacteria bacterium
GGCACAGCATTAATTGATGCTAAGGATGATGCTGCAGCTATTGCCACTTTTCTAAATGAATATAAAGATTCTCCTGAAACATTGCGTTCTTACGCAAAAGAAATAGAACGGTTATTACTCTGGTGCATTCACATCAGCAAAATAAATATATCCAGTTTAAGACGAAATCATTTGACAGAATACCTAGAATTTATGAAATGTCCTGCACCTAAAAAATTATGGTGTGGCCCGAATGTTGGCAGACAAAATAAAGATGGAACAATGAATGAAAATTGGCGTCCTTTTGTTAAAGAGCTAGGCAATAGCTCTATCAATAAAGCGATAACTATTTTAGATTCATTTTTTAATTATTTAGTGCAAGCAAATTATTTAATGGGTAATCCATTAGCGTTAGATCGGCGACGTAAGAAAAAAATTCAATCAAAGCCTACTATTATTGATCGTTATTTAGAACTTGATGAGATTAATGCGGTATTGGAGGTCTTATCAGATTTTCCTATCAATGATGAAAAACAAAAATTTCAACTCATACGCGCTCATTATATTATATTACTATTGTTTTATACCGGATTACGTATTGCCGAAGCTGCTAATCATACGATGGGGAATTTTATTCAACGTAAAAATAATTGGTTTTTACGGGTGATAGGAAAAGGCAAAAAACCACGTGAAATACCCATACCCGATGAGTTATTAGAAGCGCTCGCTAAATTTAGGCTCGCAGTGGACTTGCCCTCACCTCAGCCAAAATTCCGAGAAAAAACACCGTTAATTCCTATGCAAAACTTAATACAACCCATTAGCACACGGCGAATTGATCAAATTCTTAGATGGGCATTTAACCTAGGTGCTGTACGGTTTGAACTGGACGAACCAAGAAAAGCATCCAAATTGCGTTCTGCTTCAGCACATTGGTTACGTCACAGCTATGTCACCTATTTATTGGAATCCGGCGCACCACTTAAGGTCGCCCAACAAAACGCGGGACACAGCGATGTTGGCACCACGATGCATTATCAGCATGTGGCACAAATGGATCGACATGAAGCCACTCGGAAGTTATCATTATCAGCAGAAAAAATAAACGACAGCAAAAAACGCCAGAAGCGTAATCATGTCAAATCTTAATATTCTTACTCCAAAAGAGCAACTAGAGTTTGATTGTCCTCCGCAATTATCGCAGGATGCAAAAGCGTTTGTTTTGCAATTACGCCAGCGGTTGAAATACCGACACTGAGTTTTCTAGCACTAGACCGATAATATAAATTATCGGGTATTTAATGTTGCTATGTAAGCTTTAATAACTGGATCTAATACTCGGATAAAGCCAAATTCATCTTCAAAAATAAAATCTTTTAATAGCAATTTTTTTATTGCCTCCTTTTGACTCGCAATGGTTAATCGAGTACGCATTAAGTTTTCATGACTATAAGGCTGATTGGCTGGATGTTCTGCTAAATCTTTTAAAACAGTTTTCTGATTATTACTTAGTGCAGCAAGATCGTAAGAGATAATTGATTTCTGAGTTTCAATATAGTTTACCCAGAATTGATCCACTTTTGCTGCAGTCGGATACTCATCATTCTGCCAAAAATAATTACGAATAAGATTAACATAATATGGGTGACATTCAGAAAGTTTAATGATTATATTAATGGTTTCTTCTTTTAAAGCTTTATGCCATTTCTTTTCAGCATGCTTTTGTATAAAGACAACATGATCAATTTTACTCATTCTTTTAAGTGAAATCGTACTACATAATCGATAAAAAGGTCTGCTTTTATCACTGAACATTTGCAAAAGTAAATGGCGATTACTGCCAGAAAAAACATAACTAACATATTGGCTACGTTCAACAGCATGGCGTATACTGGCTTCAATAACATGCTTATCACGTAATTGTCCGATTTGTTGAAATTCATCCATAAAAACTATAACGTGTTTCTTTGCAGCTTTTGCTGTTTTATCCAAATTTAATAACGCATCACAGATGGTTACCTCTCGATTGTTTGCATTCTCTGAGGGTGGATGTAACACAACCTTTTGACCCATGGTTGATAATGTTATTTCTGGGCGTAGTTGTCGAAATATATTTAAAATTTTTTCTTTGGCTTTTTTCGTTTTAGGTAATATTAATTGCAACAACTCTCCTATTTTTTCTAAAATAGCCGTTTCAACTGCACGTGCGTCAGCTGCCAGCAGAAAATTCATACTGCAAGATGGATAAGAAAGTTGTTCAATCACCTCTGAAACTAGGTTGGTTTTACCATAACGGCGCGGCGCAAGTAAGACGGTATGTCGATTGGCATTAATATTGTCTTTAAGAATCCTTCGTTCGTTGTCGCGGTTACAAAAAGCTTCGCCAGTAGCAATGCCAATAGGAAAAAGCATAAATCCTCTTTAAAAGAAAAAATATTATATATTTACACAATATATTAATATGATGTGTATATCAATGCTTTATAAATATAAACATCGTATTATTACATTGTGTAATAGTAAGATATTTTGCATGGGTCGTTGGAGCGCATTGTTCAGTAACCCCCTGGGATTGTTTCTTAACACCAAGTAACTTTACTATTTAGGTTAATTTATAAAACTGGACAAATCTCTGACAAAGTGATGCAAGTCATTTTGTTGAGAGCGCTGTAACCTAACCGATCATTGGGTACAACTGCATAAGCGATCCAAATCCGTCATAGGAAGAATTAATTTCAATTTCATCGAGTAATGGTTTATTTTTCGCAGATTGATGAGGTTACCGCAACCCGATATCGATGTATTTGTCAGTAGTAGCACCAGAATGCATCCTCACGGACATGTTCGCGAGGTCGAATTTTCACATCATCTGAAATGCCGGTATGTCGCAGCCAATGCACAGTCTTTAAATTTCTTCTTAGCTTTAGTTTACAACCGCCATCACTTCCTCTTGAACTATAATTGATGATCATTTGATCTAGTTAAATCTGTTACAGTGGTATCTTTTACAATCTGTGATGGAATAGTAAGTAGTTTTTCTGAACTTTCTTCATAACTCTGAAAAAAAGAAGTTGGAATTACTACAATGGAAGTAGAAGACTTATGTTCTATTGTTGTAAAGGAAGCATTGCGTTCTAATAAATTATTTCTAATTGATAATTCTTCAAGTTTTAATTTTGCAAAATCTTTTTCTATTTGATGAGATTCAGAATCACTAAGAATATTCTCACATATACTAACAGCCTCTATAATCTTATTATTCTTCGTTAAAAATGACATTTGAAACTGTAGGACTTCTCGAGTATTTTCTTCATCTGCAAAACTAGCACAATCACGTACAAATATGCGATAACTAAGAAAAACAAGAGCATAGTTAACTTCTCCGGTTTGTTCTGTAATAGCAAGTTGTTCAATTGCTGTTTGATATCCATGATGAATTTTTAGATCATCCTCTTTGTTAATTACAACAGATTTTTTAACTTTATACTCATGGACATACTCTTCTTCGGTTTTATAATAATACATTTTTTATCATCAGTTTTAAATATGTTAAGATAAAGCTCATTGAATAATTGCTTATCATTTTGTTGCCAAGCAGTCTCTAAAGCAATCAATGTTTTATTATTTTCAGAACTCATAGATTGAGGTACTGTTTGTTTAGTGTCAGGTAGAGTTTTTTGGTTGATCATTACTTAATCTCCATTCAAGATAAATTAAAATTATTGTGCCAAATTACAGGCGCAAGATTATTTAAAGTGCTTACTCCAAATTATTGGAAAATTTTAAGAGAATAATTTAAAAGTAAACTAATTTGAAATTAAATTACAAATAACTCATTAAATGTGATAATTCAAA
>JBGSLN010000015.1:0-20783 GCA_041740675.1 Gammaproteobacteria bacterium
GGATTTTTGCCTTATGGGGGTTGATGCAAGCGCCTGGAACTACAGCTCAAACTGTGAAAATGTCGAATATAACTGCTGGTTGTTGTTCACTACTCATTTTGCCCAAAATTTCGGATGCACTGGGTTATAAACGCTTAAAAAAAGAATTTAGTCTAACTACTGGTATGCCGAGTAGCATATTGGATCAATGGGCGCTATTAAAGGAATTAACTGAATCACCGCAATTTAATTCGCCTTGGGCTACTGAACTACTATTTTTTACTGTACCTTGGTATAAAAAATTTCGGGATGGATCGTGTAAAGAGCTAGAGTATTATTTGCTAAGATCTGCTTGGAATGAAACGTCTTATCTTAGAGATGAAGGGATTTTCAATTTTGTGTTTTCAGTGGCACTGGCAGAAAAGAACCTAAAACCAAACCCTTATTTAACTGATACGGTTAAACATATTTATGCTATTGCCAGAGGCTGTTTGCCGGGTTTTACAGTTGCAACCAATGATATTTCTGCACCCATAAAACGGTTAGAACAAATTTTTGCGGAAGTTTATCAACACAGATTTGCTCCGACTTTTGTACATTCAAGTTATTTTGATCCTATTGATCCTATGAATCCAGTTTATTATTCATTGGAAGTGCCTACCTTAGTAGATTTTTCTCCTAAATCTCGCAAAGCAGCTAATAAAATGAATGATATTCGTGAAGTGAAACATATCCAAACAGTGATCCAAAAATTTGTTCGAGAAAACAAAGAAAGTCTCGAAAACTCACCTGTCTATGACACTATCAGCAAAGTAAATTATGATTATTATCATAGTGATGAAGATATACTTAATGAATTGAAAAATACCAGTAGTTTAATTGAGTTTGATAATGGTATGAAACAGAGCATGCAAACTTATGGTAAGCCAATTTGCACCACGAGCCCTTTTTTGCGCGGTTGTATTCGTATTGGATCCCTACTCCCAAAATAAAGTATAATATTATGAAGAATCGAACAATCAGAATTGCGATTACTCTTTGTTTTTTGTTATAATAATCCAGAGCAAATATTAGAGAGTTAAAATGTCACAAATAAATATATTAAACAAAAGTGTTAGTGAATTATCAGTTTACTGTAATAGTATTGTGTTAGATGTCTCTACACAAGTTTCTACTGTTTTTTCTTGCATTGAAAAATCAACAACCATAAAATTTAATTTTGACTAAAAGAATGTCTACTGCTTTAAATTTATTTTTAATTACTAAAACATTACAAAGCTAAATTTTTTTTGCTTTGCTAAGAAAAGCTTTTTGTTTTATATGATATTTTTATTCGTCTTTATTCAATCACCAATCGCTTTTTATTCAATATATGATTTCTGCTAACTGTTTTCATCAAACACATTAAATTTTTTAGTTAAATTTTATTGATTTATGGCATCATTAATAATAAGTACTATGATTACTATCAATTCCATTTACTGACTATTGAAATAACGCCAACTAAAAAAGAAGAAAAACTATGTCCAAAACCACCTTGACCACAGTCATTTGGAGCAAAGTTAGAGCAGATGTTCATAAAGTCAATCCTGGCTTGGCTAAAGAAATTGATGATATTGACCCATCAGAGGTATACAAATTATTAAAAGTTTGCTATCCGTTTGGAACAGATATTTTAAAATCAGGTAATTTACAGATCCCTAATGCTGCTGGAGAACTCGTCAGTGTGCATGATGTATCGATTGATAATAAAATTAAATCTGCATTAACTTATGCACCGACTATGCCATTAGGTGTAGTATTAAATAATACTTTAGAAATGTACTGGGAAGAAGAAAATAATATTATTGTATGGAAGATGATGCCTCCAGGCAGAATTTTTGGGCTATGGGGTTTGATGCAAGAACCTGGGACCAGTGCGCAAAGTTTTAGAATGTGGAAAATCAGTGCTGGCAGCAAGTCATTGATCGTTTTACCTAAAATTTCTGATGCATTGAATTATAAGCGCTTGAAAAAAGAATTTGGTCTGGATGCAGTTATGCCGAATAACTTATTAGATCAACGGCATTTATTAAGAGAGATCATTGAATCCTCTCAATTTAATTCACCATGGCATGCTGAACTACTATTCTTTACTGCACCTTGGTATAAAAAAGTTCGCGATGGGTCATGGGAAAAACTAGAACTTTATTTGCTAAAATCTGCTTGGAAGCACACAGCTTATCTTCGAGATGAAGAAATTTTCAATTTTGTATTTTCCAGAGCTTTGGCGGATAAAAATCTAAAACCGAATCCTTATTTGACGGATACTGTTAAACATATTTATGGTATTGCTAGAGGATGTGTACCAGGTTTTACTGTTGCAACCGATGATACTGCTGCTCCAATAAGACGCTTAGAACAAATTTTTGCAGAAGTTTATCAACATAAATTTGTACCAACTTTTATGCACCTTGGTTATTTTGATCCAACCAATCCTCTGAATCCGGTTTATTACTCATTAGAAGTACCAACACTGTTTGATTTCTCTCCTAAATCTCGCAAAGCGGCTAATAAAATAAATGACCTTCGAGAAGTCAAGCACATTCAAACAGCCATAAAAAAATTTATTCAAGAGAATAAGGAAAGCTTAGAAAATACCCCTGTGTACGATGTGGCAACTAAAGTCAGATATAATTATTATCACAGCGAGAACGATATTTTCCATGAAGTGGAAAATACCAATAACTTAATTGAACTTGATGAAAACATGAAACGAAGCATGCAAACTTATGGAAAACCCATCTGTACTTCTAGTCCTTTTTTACGCGGCTGTGTGCGAATTGGGGCTAGTGCGGACAAAAAGAAATAAAAAAATGAACTGCTTCATTTTAGACTAACGGATCAATTACACTGATGACTCGTCTTATGATTTCGCTAATGGTTGTATCATCTAACGTTTTTATTTAATTCATTCATTCGTCGCTTCATGCTGAGTATAGAGCCTCACGACTTGATCCATAGTGTTCAATTCGAGCTTCCGTCGAATATTTTCTTTATACATATTAATGCATCGTTCGGTTTTACAAAGAATATTCGCTATCTGCGATTTTGAACATCCTTTGGTGATTAATTTTAATGTCTTTAATTCTGGTACTGAAAGTCTACCAAACTTCATTCTTACATTAATTATCTGTAATATTTCATGTTCCAATTGCATCTTCACCTCCTTTTTTACATCAAACTTAGTAAAATATTTATTAATCTTACTAATCACTTCCTCACCAATATCCTTTAACAAAAGTTCATTTTCTCTGTTCAACATCACTGTACCCTATCGATTATTAAATTTCCGTTCTTCTATAGTCTTTATAGATACTCTTCTTTTTTATTTTTTATCAATCTTGCCGTTAATCCGAATTTACTTTTCCTTTTAAACACAACTTTAAAAAACGCTTAGCAGAAACTGGAAAAAATAATAATTGCTTGGCAACTGTTTTATTTCTTAATTCAATTAAATTTCGAAAACCATTGATTAACTCAACTCTATCCAACTCAGCTAATATTTTATACCAGGTTTCACTGTGATAATTTAATAAAATAGTTTTGTTGTTAACGCCATAGATATGCCGAATCCAATTAATTAAATCGACTATATCTTTCTGTTGCAATTGATTGTAGTTGAATGGTTGTATTGATTTCATTGAAAATTCCCTTTGCTTTTTAATTTTTTATCTGCAAAAAACTTTTGCAGGCTCCTCATAAATGAATACTCTTTTCTTACTCGTATGTAACTAAGTCAGTTGATAAAACTTCAGTTTGCAGTTGTTGCAATTTATTGTATTTTGCAGCATTAGATCGTTCGAGTTGATTTGCAATATAATGGTTCATGATTAAAAAATATCTTGCAGCAATTCTTTGAGCAACAAATGAATTAGTTTCGATAACGTTATGCATATGAATGTCTCTCTAGTTATATCAAATTGATACCACTTCTTTAATTTCTCTAATTTCTTCCCTACATTTAAATAATTTAATTTCTTCCTGTTCCAATTTAGTTTGAAGTTCAGTGATATCGCTAAGACAAACATCATATTTTTGTTCGAGTTCAAATAAACGTTTATTAGTATTCATATACTTAAATCTCCTAGTAATTATCTGAATATAGCTATTTTCTCTCATTGGGTAATTTAAATACATATAAAAATTGATTAATTTGATTTAAATATATAAAAAGCTAATTTTTTTCGTGAGCTTTTATTGATTTACTATCCAACATTACTGTACCCTATCGATTATTAAATTTTGTTCCGCTAAAGTCTTTATAGCTACTCTTCTCTTAATGTACTTTTCCTTTTAAACACAACTTTAAAAAACGCTTAGCAGAAATTGGAAAAAATAATACTTGCTTGGCAACTGTTTTATTTCTTAATTCAATTAAATTTCGAAAACCATTGATTAACTCAACTCTATCCAATTCAGCTAATATTTTATACCAAGTTTCACTGTGATAATTTAATAAAATAGTTTTGATGTTAACGCCATAGATATGCCGAATCCAATTAATTAAATCGACTATATCTTTCTGTTGTAATTGATTTTGGTTGGATGGTTGTATTGATTTCATTTAAAACTCCCTTTGTTACTGAGTGAAATACCTACAAAAAATAGCTTTGTAACTTTCTATCTAATAGTTCGGATTTCTTCCTGACATTTAAATAATTTACTTTTTACTATTCCAATTTGAATTGAAGTTCAGTAATATCACTGAGACAACTATCATACTTTTGTTCGAGCTCAACCAATCGTTGATAGGTATCTATCTACTTCAGCCCCTAGCAATTATTAGCTAGACCTATTGTCTCTCACTGAACAAATTAAATACATATTAAAATTAGCAAACTTATTTTATATGAATAAAAAGCTCAGTTTTTTACATCGCTTTTATTTGTTTCTATTGCATTGATTATTCATTATCATCAATTGATAAAATTGATTCATTATTTCTATCATATTTATTCTGCTACATTACAAAGTGTCTCAATTAGTCTTTTTTATCAACTTAGTAGGAGAAGATCATGAAAAAATTATTTAAAATAGGTGTGACTACAGTTATCTTAGCAGTGGCCGCTGAAGCAGGGTTCGCTAGCACATCATTGGCATTTAACCTTGAAACCAGTGGGATAACAGCCGTAACTGCCAACTGTACTAATGCCAATGAAAATTTTTCTCAATGCGGCCCACAGACTTTTACAGTCAATGAGAATACCATTACAGGTTCATCAGACAGTCCAGTGACTATTTATAATAATGGCAATTTGGCATGTACAGTGATGGTATACGCTAAAAAAACATGTGCGCATGGTGGCTGTGGCTATCAAGTTTACGTAGATGGAACAAGTTCTAACTCTGGTTATACTTGTAATGCATCTCAGTACTCACACAGTGTTACACTGAGTAATGCTGCACCTTAGTTATTAGCACACCTCAAAGTTCCAAAAATGAGTTAAAATAGGGATATTTTAGCCCATTTGCATGAAAAAATAGGGAAGTGAATATGCTAGTTATACTAGACTTTGCAGCATTAGCATTACATGTCTACAAAAATAGCGTTGAAATAGAAAAATATTTAGGAAACTATATTAAAGCTTCATTAAATGCTAGCACAAATCAAAATTATCTATTTGATCAAGTTGATGGCATTTACGAAGTCATTCTGGACCCAACCATTCAGGATAATCCTGGTGATGCTTTCTACGCAAGTTTCTATGTTAAAATAATTCAACAACATGCGGTTGCAGCTGTAGTTGCAGTTCGTGGCAGCGATGATCTTTCCAATGATGCGCAAGATATAGCAACTTGGGGAAATCATGTTTTAGGTATTCAAGAAAAATTAAATAATATGCCAGATTACACTGGCCCTGCACTTAACTTTTTAAAACAAGTGAATAACTATTGCCAAAATCAACTTAAATTAAGTCCCTTACAAATTTATTTGAGTGGCCATTCTTTAGGGGGTGCAATTGCTGCATTGATGAAAGCAAAATTTAGTATGCCTAATCGCGTAGTCACATTCAATGCTCCTGGGATTCACAGCATGTCTGGCGTTAAGATCGATACTTTAGGCATTGTTAACATTCGGGCGCGTTATGATTTTGTAAGCACTATCGATTACCCTATTGGACCTTGTTGGGATATTGATGTTCCACAAGATGAGGCAGCAGCAAAACAAGCTTTTACTCTTTACCATGAAGATGAAACGATTTCACACCTTTCATTGCTACAAAAACTCAAAAATAAATTAATATTGACTGATGATGTTATCATTGCAGCAAGAGCTCAACATAGTATAGATAATTTATATGCAGCAATTAAAGTTCAAAGTAATGTAAGTATTGGCTTACGTTCTTTTGATAACTTAGTAGCAATGAATACTACAGCAAAAAATTATGATTATTCTACAACATAGGCCCCCTATTTCCATTCACAAAAGTTTTAAAACAGATAAATTTATATTCACTATTTAAAAAAAACCGATTTTTTGGTAAAATAATTCCATATGAATATTATTACTCTTAAAGTTCCCCGCGTATTTACTCAGTTTACAGATGGAAAAATTATTGTTGAACTAAAAGCTCACTCAACTATGAATGCTTTGCTTCAGCTTGTGGAAATTTATCCGGAATTAAAATCACATGTCTTCACTGATAAGCAGCAACTGCAAAGCCATCTTTGTTTATTTCTCAACAATGAACAAGTCATGCACGACACTCCAGTGCGAGAAAAAGATATCATCAAAATTATTCCAGCCATGATTGGTGGTTAATATGTCTGAACTTACCAACGATGAAACAAAACGATACATGCGCCATTTTCCTTTGCAAGAAGTTGGCATAGCAGGTCAAATTAAATTAAAAAATGCTCGCGTACTATGTGTAGGTGCTGGAGGGTTGGGAAGCCCATTGTTACACTACCTCACGGCTGCAGGTGTGGGCACCATTGGAATTATGGATCATGATAGAGTTGATATTAGCAACTTACAGCGTCAAACTCTTTTTAATATGACTCATATTGGTATTAATAAAGCCGAGGCTGCTGCTGAAATATTAAAAAAATTCAACCCTCTTGTGAATTTTGAAGTATATGCCGAAAAACTCGATGTTGGTAATGCTCTAAATATAATTAAAAACTATAATATTGTAGCCGATTGCACTGATAGTGCCGCTGCAAAATACATTGCTAATGATGCCTGTTTTCATTTAAAAAAACCTTTAGTGTATGCCAGTATTTCTCAATTTGAGGGATTGTGCTCAATTTTGTGTGGTAATGATTATCCCTGTTATCGCTGTTTGTTTCCTACTCCGGCACCCTCGAGTATTATTAAAAATTGTGCTGACAGCGGTATTCTAGGAACCACTGCAGGTATCTTAGGGGTGATCCAGGCGAATGAAGTTATTAAGTTTATTTTAAATATTGGTAATAACCTAGCAGGCAGATTGTTATGCTTCAACACACTCAATTTAGAAATAGATATTCTGACAACTAAACAAAAAAATGATTGTATTCTTTGCGCTAAACATACCCCTTTTGAAATAATTCAACACATTGAAGAAATATGTATGACTGAAACAAATACTGATCCAAATCAAATTTCAGCAACCGAACTTAAACTTCTAATAGAAAATAACCGTATATTTTTAATTGATGTACGTGAAAACTATGAACATGAAATTTCTAATATTGGCGGTGTAAATATTCCTTTAGCTACCTTGCCTCATCATCTAGACCAGCTACCGTCGCAGATTCCAATTGTAACTTATTGCCAAGCAGGTATTCGAAGTTTATCCGCTTTGCAAATATTAAAGAATGCTGGTTTTATAAATGTCAAAAGTTTAACAGGCGGGATGAATCATTGGGGAAATCAATGACTATTTTCAATTTAGCAGGTACTATCCGCGAACAAACACCTGAGGTAACCCTTGCTTCCCTTAAACCGATCATAAAAAAAATAGGCGTCACTCGTGTTGCCAATGCCACGGGTTTAGATAATACTGGCATAGATGTAGTAAATTGTTTTAGACCGAATTCAAAACATATTTCAAATTCACAAGGTAAAGGCATATCGTTAGAACTTGCAACGATTTCAGCACTGATGGAAGCTGTAGAAGGTTATCATATTGAAAATCCCCCTGCTGTTGCAATCACTGGTAAATATAATGATCTGATTTCAGAATATCCTTTAATTGACCCTACATTATTTCTTTCTAGCTCATTTGAGAATGCGTGTTTAAAAGAACTTAAATTGCCTTGGATCAAAGCTGAAGAACTATTCAGTAAAGATTTTTATTATTTACCGCAAATGTTAACCTGTATAGATACTACCCGACAACTACCTGAATATGCATTTATGCAAATAACCACTAATGGTCTAGCTGCTGGAAATTCATTTGATGAAGCTGTATCTCATGGTTTATTAGAAGCTGTTGAAAGACATTCTTTTTCGATTTGGAAAAACTTTGTTGATAAAGAAGAATCCATGTTAAATTTAGATAGTATTACTGACTCAAACAAAACCCTCATCAAAAACATTTTGCAAACTAATTTTAATATGAAAATTTGGGATATCTCTCAAGTTGGAATTCCAGCTTTCCATTGTGCTATTGAAGATAGAAATGTTTCTCGCGGATTGGGAATTGCGACAGGAACAGGCGCACATGTGTACGCTGAAATTGCGTTATCAAGAGCCATCACTGAAGCAATACAATCCCGGCTGACCTTAATTGCAGGTATTCGAGATGATATTTTTCCTGAATATTATTCTCGAATTAGAAGAGACTCTCTTGCAGTGATTGATGCGCGGAAAGCAGTTGGAAAAAAGATATATTCGATTGAAAGTCATACGAAAAAATTTTGTGATTTTGCTGAAGTTAATCAATTCATTCTTGACAAATTATATGCGTTGGAATTTAAGCAAATATTTTTAGTCAATCATACTAAGTCAGAAATTAATATCCCTGTCATACAAGTAATTGCACCAGGATTTCAATTTAACCATAGTAGAATATGATGAATAATGAAATTCTCGTTTTTTTAGGGCCAACACTTGATCCTGCAGATGCTAAGCAAATTTTGCCTGATGCTATTTATTTGCCGCCAATAAAATGTGGGGATCTTTTACAAGTTTTGCGACTTCAACCGAAAGCAATAGTGATTATTGATGGTTTTTTTGAAAATACTGCCTCAGTGTGGCATAAAGAAATTCTATTAGCGCTACATAATAAAATTCCTGTTTACGGATGCAGTAGCATGGGTGCAATGCGAGCCGCTGAATTAGCTGATTATGGAATGCAAGGTTATGGAGAAGTTTTTGAATATTATAAAAATAATTTTATCAGTGACGATGATGAAGTTGCAGTGTTACACTTGAATGAGGATAGCCATTATTTAGCCGTCACCGAAGCAATGGTAAGTATTAGAAGAAACTGCGAAAAGGCATTGAATGAAGGAATTATTTCAAAATTGTTATTTGATACTGTAATTGCAGTGGCAAAAAATAGTTTTTATCACCAAAGAACCATTAATAATTTATATCAACAATGTATGCAAGCATATGAAAATCAATTAGACGTTGAAAAGTTTTTTAGCTGGTATAAAACTGATAGGATTGATTTAAAAAAAGTAGATGCGATTGCCTTACTCACACATTTAAAAATGAATGGTATCAACTTTAAACCTACTAATTTTTCCTTTAATCAGACTTCATTTCTAGTTTGTTTATATAACACAGTTACAACAACACCGTTCTACTATTATTTTTCTCAATTACCACAATATGAAAAAATAGTAATGTCTGCAAGATTATTAGCTGACATTTATAATCTTAATAAATATTTTGCTAAGTTTCTGCCACCATTAGTTTGTTTATTATCAACAACCGGATCAATCTCTGTTACAAAAGACATATATTCTTTGCCAAAAATTCCTGACGAAATCCCCAATAATCTAAAAAACGCCTATCAACAAATTTCTTCTCGAATAGCTTCTGTTTTTAATCTTAACCTGTTTGATGAACAACATGATGCAGCAGAGTATTTTTATGATTTTCTGCGAATCGCTTTTCAATACGTGAATTTGAAGCAGAAAGCAGAACAAACGAATTATAAAACAATCATTGATTATTTAAGAAATACCGATATAAAAAAATTTAATATGCTAGCTTATGTTGCATTAGCTTGGCATTATCTTGATAATTATTTAAAACAAATCAATTTTATTCCTACCGTTACCGCAATTAATAATTATATACAGACTTTCAGAATAGCGCATAAGCTAATTCAGCTATCTGATTTTGAAAATTGGCTTACAATAAATGATTTAACTAAAGAGCAATATGTTGAGTTTGTAAAAAAAATTGTTCGCTATGATCATGTTATTAAGGGAAGTAATTTTGAGATATTTAATACTTCTCCGACAATTAATATCGATCATTATTGGCTATTATTTGCGTTAATCATAAGTGGCACTTATGATGATGTTTCTAATCTTCTCGCTGATGAAGATAAGTTACAACAGCAATACGTAATTTTAAAAAATAAAGCATTGACTAATCCAATATATATCCCTGACATTGAAGAACTTGAAAAATTTATTCGTCAAATACATCTTGATGTAAAAGTTTCTTAATGAATAAAGAAATGAGTGCTAATGCCACACAGGCAAGAAAGGTTAACAATGCTATTCTATTAAATGCAAATCTGTAGACATCGATTTCATGAAGTACTTTACTAGCAATTATCGGAGTCGCACTGAGTTTTGCAAGCAAACTTGCAATATAAGCAGCAAAAGCCGTGAATAAAAAATAAATTCCTATAAATGTAGCATGTAAGTTTTCTGGTAGTAACTTGGTGGGAATTAACATCATTGCTGGGCCAATTAATAATTCCCCAGCAGATAAAGGTATGTTTCCCAACACGATTAATCCAAATGAACTAATGTGTTGATTTTGGAATGTTGCAGCACTAAATATAACAAAACTAATTCCCGCAAAAAACAGTCCAGCAATGACACGAAAAATCATGGTGGGGCTTTTATGCTTTTTTTCCCATATACCCCATAGAAATGCGAAGAAGGGGGCGAGCATAATAATAAAAATTGGCTCTAGCGCTGAAAATGCAGCTGTAGGAATATGATATCCTAATATATCACGATTAACATAGCGGTTAATAAACAAAGTTAATGAACTACCTACTTGCATGCTTGCTGCGAAATAACACATCGAAAACAAATATAGGATTAAAATATAAATAATGTGTTTCTGATGTTGCCTTTCTTGGTGCTTAGCAATTGAAGCAATAAAAACAAAAATTATTAAAACAAAAATTCCTAACATCCAATTAAAAATATCAGGAAAGTGGTATAATACTACTTGCATCAATAAAAGAGCTGCAATCCCTAACCATAAGAGAAATATAATCGAATTCGACAGTTTAATTTTAACAGCTTGGGCTAAATATTTTTTTCTCGTAATTTTATAAAGCATAAAGCTCAATAAAAATCCGATGATACTTAACAAAAACCCAAAACTAAAGCCATAGCGTATCGCTAATAGACCAAAAACTATGGGTCCCAGTATCCCACCTAAATTCATTCCCATGTAGAAAATAGTAAATCCCGTGTCTTTTCTATTATCATTTGCTTGATAGAGAGTGCTTAACAAGCCTACATTGTTTGATTTAAAAAGTCCTATGCCAAGGGTAATTAATGAAAGGCCCACAAAAATAAATAGTTGATTTTTTAATTCGCTGATTTGGAATAAAAACAAAATAGAATTGCCAATAATAATTAGCATGATACCGTTGTATATAGCTCTCAAATGTCCAATATATCGGTCAGCTATATAACCACCTAACACGGGCATGGTAAATGCAAGCGTAGTGAATATGCCAAAATAAGTATAAGCTTGATCATCATTTAAAAACATTTTTTTCACTAAATATAAAACAAGGATAGATTGAATACCGTAGTAACCAAGTCTGTCCCACATTTCGGTGAAAAATAAAATATACAATCCCTTAGGTTGCTTCACATTATTCTCTTTTCTTTTTAGTTTTTAGAACTTTATAAGATAATAAGCTACCACTCAAGTATTGTTTTGTACTTTCAAGAACAAAACATGGAAAAATTTATATTAAAGTCTTTGCATTTGACAATATAAAGTTATTGAACTACATTTAAAGTCAAGATGTATTTAAGTTGTTTGAGGTATGTGTGAAAAAGATGTATTTGTTTGGTCTTGGTTTATTATCACTGAATTTGGTGGCAATTAATTCTTATGCTGATAGTGCTGTTCAAGCATTCAATCTACAAAATAATACACAAAAAAATATAACTAATGCAGTTCTTGTCACAGATCACGATATAATATGTTCTCTGAGTAGCACTAATAATTATCCAGTAAAACCAAATACTAATCTGCGCTTTGTTTGTGTCCCACCCACTAAGGGCACAGTAATCAAAGGAGCTATTACTGTAACTTTTGCTGATAATACCACAGCATCTTGCCCTAACTATTTATGGATTGTTGGTAATGGAGGCATGAGTATAACTTGGCAAACAATAAATCAAAATAGCAATAATTATGGGTGCATTCCTTCTAGATAAAACTCGCTAGACTATAACAGTGCGAATTTTGGATATTGCATACCAAAGAAAAACATAACTAAACAAATTAAAAAAAATAAATTCGTGACCAACAAGTTACAAAATTCAGCGATTGCAATAAACTCTTTTTTATTAATCACCATTACTTCGGAAAAAATCTCTTCTAAAATTACATAGACTATTTCCAATGAACTAATGATAATGATTTTATTAAGGGAGATAATATCATGCAGATAATTTCTAGTTTGAATTTTCATGTTGCAAAAGCAATGCTACATGCTGTTGAGAATTTGCAATTAGTTTTAACCCAAGCAAATTTATTAACATATATTTTAGCAGAAACTGAAAGAAATAGACCATTACTAGAAATTCAAAAATGCCCTTGGACAACCTTAGCAAAATTGCTTGATACTGCACAAAATCATACCAAAAATTTAGAGCTCACTCTACTAGAAGAAATAGAAATGCTTACTGAATTTGAACTTACTGAACAATCCTCTTAATAATGAGTAACACAGCCTAGCGCGAAATGTAAATAGCTCCTAGTAAATCACACAAAAAGTAATTGTATATTCGTCACATAATCTAGAGGTGCTAACGCATCTACATATTTCAGACGCAATTGTTCACTCGAAAAACCGTCATCCAAAATTAACATTGACATAATAAATTCCACATGCAATTCGCCTTCCAAGTAATGCAGTCTTGTATCAATGATAGCGTCTACTCCGGGCAAACCAGCTAAATGTGACATAATCGTAGCCATGACTTCTGAGCGAGGTAGTAACTCCCTACTCAATGGAGCCGTTTCATCATTTTCAGGATCAACATGTATGGTTACATCAACAATTTGGCTAAATTTCTCTAACAAGGCCTCATGAACCTTTGAAGAAATATAATGTCCTTCAGAAACAGATAATTTAGGCTTTACTAAAATGTGTGCATCTACCAAAATAGTGTCTGCCATACAGCGTGTGCGGAGTTGATGTAAAGCAAACACACCTGAAACGGATAAAATAGTTGCTCGAATTTCTCCTAAAATTTCTTCCGGAACCCCTGTATCCACTAATTCACGTACACTCGTCCAACCTAAACCAGCTCCCATTTTGACAATCATTAAACCAACGATAATAGCTGCTATTGAATCCCAATAAGCATAACCAAGCATTGCTCCAATCACGCCCACTAACACGACTAATGAAGAAGCGGCATCGCTGCGATGATGCCATGCGTTTGCGATAATCAAATTTGATTTAATCTTTTTTCCAATACGCAATGTATATTGATACATCAGTTCTTTTAATACAATCGAAAAAATTACAATATACAAAACATAACTTTTAGGTATTTCATGGTGACCTGTTAATAAATGCATTAACGAATCATAAGCAATCCCTAACCCTACTAAAATTAATAATAATGCTAGAAAGAGCGTAGCGGCTGTTTCAATTCTTTGATGGCCATAGGGATGATCAATATCAGCTTTGCGACTACCATAATGCGAGGCTAATAATACTAATGCATCAATAACTAAATCCGATAAAGAATGAAATCCATCGGCTATTAAGGCATGCGAACGACCTAACCAACCAAATATAATTTTTATAATAGCTAAAATTAAATTAGATAATGCTCCAACTAACGTGATTTTTCTTGCTATTTGCGGTCGTTGTTCATCTTCATTCATTTTGCACATACTTTTATAGTAATTATAATTTCGTTATTTTCTTCTTTCACATCTAATAATTCATGCCCATGAATACGACACCACGCTGGAATATCATGTTTCACGCCTGGATCGGTTGCGTGAATAATTAAAATGTCTCCCGGTTGACATTGTTTAACTTTACTCTGAGTGCGAATTACTGGCATTGGGCACAATAATTTGCGAGTATCAAGTTCGTATTGTTCGGCCATAACTATACCTCCTACACCTATGCTCACAACAATTGCAATTTAGGTTAGCCGCAAAATGAACACAGGGAGGGAGTTTATGAATAATAAATGACCGACATGTGTGAGTTTTGCAACTACGCCTTAAATTCAAGTGCGAAGACTATATCTCAATGAAGATACCAACTTTCCAATATTTGTTCTTCTTCCAAAGGCTTAACGATTAAAAGTTTACCGCTTCCATCTACATCAGAAAACTGTACATTGACCCATGCTTCATTTTTACCTTTACTAAACCGAGCAGTAATGCTGGCGGCTAATTCAAGATCATTTTCAGATAAATCACCATCAATTAAAACTAATGGCCCCATATGGGTTACACATCGAAAATGTTTAAATTGCTTACGATAACCTTCTAAGAAATTAGCTTCACCCTCTTCTCGACTGATAATCATTTTAAAATTTTGCTTCGGTCTTAAATGTCGTCCTACTTTTAACAACATTATATCATCTAATTCATAGCGTTTTTCGCCACGATGTTGCCACAAATCATTCAATTTGTGTGAATAACTCTTGTCTGTTAAAAAACAGCATCCGCCTGCAGGTTGCGCATGTTTATGAAATCCAGCTGCATGGGCTATAGCAATTTGTTTCTTGCGGCCTCGACCATGAATATTTAATAATTTCTCTCGATCAATCCAACCTTCGCGTTCTGGCAATGTGGGTTCTAAATTTTGAGCGCACAAAGGCCGCACTAATAAATCAAAAATGCCTGCTTGTTTTTGTACCAGTGGCAGAGTGTCTTTACGTTGTGACATGGGTCGTTGTCCAACAACTTCGCCAGTGATAATAAAGTCAAAACTATTTTCTTCCATCCATTTTTTAGCTTGTTTGACCATGAATATTTTACAGTCTAGGCATGGATTTAAATTGGCTCCATAGCCATATTTGGGGTTAATCACGATGTCTTTATATTCTTCCACAATATCAATAATATGCAGCTTAATCCCTAGTTGCTCAGCACACCAAAGTGCGTTATTGCGCTTATTTTTCGCTTTATCCTGTTTTCGAATGGCATGAGTATGTCCTTCTACACAAAATCCAGTAAAAAAATTCAATCCTTCTACATGAATTCCTTGATCTAGCATTAGTTTTGCCGCTAACATTGAGTCTAATCCACCCGAAATTAAGGCGACGGCTTTACGTTTTGGCATCTTTAGTACCTCATAGATGGGTTTTAGAAATTATAACACATGGATTGCTGTTAGTTTTAAACCTTTTATTCGGAAAATAAACTGGAAAAATATACCCAACACACCTAAAGCGTGTAGAGTATATAATATATAGCCTTGTGAGAGAAACCATATAAATGAAACAAAATCAGTTAAAAAATGCTCTAAGTCCTTACCTACAACAACATGCTAATAATCCGGTGAATTGGTATCCCTGGGGTGCAGAAGCGCTCGAAAGAGCAAAACTTGAAAACAAACCTATTTTACTTTCTATTGGTTATTCAGCCTGTCATTGGTGTCATGTGATGGCACATGAATCATTTGAAGATGAGGCCACTGCAAAATTAATGAATGAATTATTTATCAATATCAAAGTTGATCGAGAAGAACGGCCTGATTTGGATAAAATTTATCAAACGAGTCATCAATTATTAAATCAAAAAAGTGGCGGATGGCCTCTAACAGTTTTTCTAACTGCTACTAATCATTTACCATTTTTTTCAGGTACTTATTTTCCTAAAGATGCAAAATATGGTTTACCTGCTTTCCAAGCAATTTTGAAAGCTCTTGCTGATCTTTATAAAAATGAATTTGCTGAAATTGAAAAGCAGAATGAACAAATTAGAACTGCTTTTGAAAAAATTTATGCGGCTCGGACTGCTAATACTCAAATTGAATTTAGTCATGAACCCATTGAATATGGACTCGATTTACTAGAAGATGAATTTGATGAAATCAACGGGGGATTTAGTGAAGCGCCCAAATTTCCAATGCCTTCTCATCTAAATCAATTATTACGGCGTTATCATGGTGACCCTCGGGATAAAAAAGCATTGATAATGTTGAAAAAAACCTTAGATAATATGGCGATGGGTGGAATTTATGATCAGATTGGTGGAGGTTTTTTTCGATATAGTGTAGATAATCATTGGGAAATTCCACATTTTGAAAAAATGCTTTATGATAATGCTGCTTTACTCGCTATTTATGCACAAGCATCTGCATTATTAAAAAATGATTTTTATAAAACTATTGCTTATGAAACTGCTCTCTGGGCTATTAAAAAAATGCGCGCACCTGAAGGTGGGTTTTACTCGACAATTGATGCTGATTCTTTAGGAATTGAAGGAAAATTTTATGTCTGGGAAAAAGATGAAATTCGCCTTCATTTAACTGCAGAAGAATTTTCTGTTTTTGCAACTGTTTTCAACTTAAGACAAAATTCGAATTTTAATCGTCAATGGCATTTGCACCAAGTGGTTCCCATTACCTCTCTAAATACACAAGATCTTGCGTTATTAAATTCTGCAAAAATGAAACTATTTCAATTACGCAAACATCGCATTTCTCCTCATAAAGATCAAAAAATTCTGACGAGTTGGAATGGATTATTGATTCGCGGCTTAAGCATTGCTGGTTTTTTATTTCAAGAATCTCGTTTTATTGATGCAGCAAAAAATGCGTTGTATTTCATAAAAAACACTTTATTCAAAAATAATAGACTCTATGCATGCTATAAAGACAATCAAGCTTATTGTTCAGCATACTTAGATGACTATGCATTTTTATTAGATGCTCTGTTATGCTATCTACAAGCTGATTTTGACGAAGAACTATTTAATTTTACTATTCATTTAGCAGATGTATGCATTGAAAATTACTATGATAAAACTAACTCAGGCTTTTATTTTACAGCTCATGATCATGAATCATTAATTCAACGTCCCAAAACTTTGATGGATGACGCAATACCCTCTGGTAATGGAATTATGGTATTGGTATTAAATCGCTTAGGTCATTTATTAAATCGCGCTGATTACATTGAGATAGCAGAAAAAACATTACGTTATAGTTGGTCAGCACTGGAAGCTATGCCGATCACACATCAAACTTTGTTAAATGCCTTAGAAGAATGTATTAACCCCCCAGAATTTTTAACTATCATTTATCAAGAAAATGCGGATATTTCACCATCGAAAAAAGAAGCCATCAATAATTATAATCCTCATCGTCTTTGTTTATTTGTAACGGAAGCACAAGCAAAATTATTACCTACTTTTGCTAATTTTAATTTGAAGGGCCATCCAGTATTAGCTTTTTTATGTAAAGGCACTGCCTGTTCAGAGCCAATGGAATCCTTTCAAAATATAGAGAAATAAATATGACAAAAAAAATCTCAGTCATCATCAACGGTGCGAATGGCAAAATGGGATCGGAAACAGTCATTGCCGTTAATAATGACCCTGCTTTGGAATTAGTTGCCTCACTGAACCGACATGATGATCTCGGAAAAACTATTCGAGAAACCCGAGCCAATTGTGTAATTGACTTTACCAGTCCCCAGGCAGCATTTCAAAATACTAAAATCATCATTGAAAACAACGCTCATCCTATCATTGGTACAACTGGATTATCATCACAACAGATTGCTGAATTACAAGAATTGGCCATGCAAAAAAAATTAGGCGGATTAATAGCACCCAATTTTTCAATTGGCGCCGTATTAATGATGCATTTTTCCAGAGAAGCCGCTGCATTTTTTCCTGATGTTGAAATAATTGAAATGCATCATGAAAAGAAAAAAGACGCACCTTCTGGCACAGCGATTAAAACGGCTGAACTTATTGCTGAAAACCTCGATGCTTCTTTAAAACAAACTATCAACTGCGAAGAATCTCATCCAGGTGCTCTAGGTGCAAAGTATAAAGATATTCCTATTCATTCAGTTCGCTTGCCGGGGTTAGTAGCCCATCAACAAGTGATCTTTGGTGGCCACAGCGAAACATTAACTATTCGCCATGATTCTATTCATCGAAAATGCTTTATGCCTGGCGTAGTATTGGCATGCAAAAAAGTAGCTGCATTGAATCAACTGGTTTATGGATTAGAACATATTGTTTTTCAATAACAATAAGTAAAAATCTCAAATATACTAGAGCCTGTTGACATTTCGCTATCTCAAATTAATAAAGATTTTAACACTGGCGTTGACTCATAAAAAACCTACCCAAAGAGGGTAAATTCGCCCTTACCTCGTTCTTGGATTTATGCCTTGAAATTAATAAATAAAAATGGTTATATGGGTATACCCACATTAATTTAAGTCAACTTTTTAGTATAGTTCATATTTACAAAGTTGCAACTTAGATACATGTGAGTATTTGTTTAAAAGCTTTATACTCTCGGCTCTTGAATTTTCTGTGGAGTTCTAAAACTGACAAATCTTTTGGCCAATATGGAGATGCGCTTAAATTTATCCAATCACATGAGTATACCCATAAATAAATTTGTACTTAGCCGAAAAGTCAATCGCGTAGAGTATATCCCTAATTTAATTTGTTAAGAGGTAACAATATGCAAAATCAAGAAATTATGCCAGAACAGACTGATACAGCTCATAATAAGGATGATGATACAATTATAGAAGAAAAAAACATTGGTACACATTCTATAAACACTGCTAATTTAGCTTATGACCCAAGAAAGCCAAGCGTTACGTTCCAACATCCTAGGTTTCGCAAAACTTTGCGCGTACTGTCAGCAGCAGCCGTTATTGTTGATGCGAGTTATTCTGGATTCCTATTTTTGACAGCACCTCCTGGAGTCAAAATGTTTTTAGCTGAAATAGGCGTTGAATTAGCTGATGAAATGGTAAAATACGTGCAATTGGCTGCTACCCCTTTTATTTTGGCTAATTTACTGAATGATCTGACTCCAGTAAATATTGCGAAAGAAGCCGACGACCTTGCACTTAGCTTCAACAAAAAACACAATCTGTCTGAGGAAAAACAGAAACTAACAAAAAAAGCCATTACTATTTTATTGTTAAGTGTAACCATAAAGGCCTTGGCTTTTTTTGGTAATTTTCCAATCGGTGCCAGTGCTGACGCAATTCCAATAGGTGATTTTGTCAATGAACACTTATCAGGTTCTGCAGCAACCATACTTCGTTACTCTGCCTTAGTTCTCATTGGTGGGTTGGAAACGTTATACTATATATTATTTTTTAATACGAAACTGGGAGAACATGCTAAGGCATTCGCCAACACTATGGCCGACTTTCCAAATTTTCTACGTGATATTGCTAAAAATCCTTTGGGTTATTTAGAAGTATTAGTACAAGTTTCAACAAACGCAGTTAATCGTGGCATTAGCTTCGCATTTATCATGCAAGATGTGCTACAGGAATTTTTTTCCCTTATGCCGGAAACACTGTTAAGCAAGGATTTGTCAAAAGCTATAGGCGCCAATTCATTTGGATTAACCTATTTTACTCGGTTCTTAAGTGTATACAAAAAATTTCTGCATGAAGATTATAAATTAATTACGCCTGAAGAATATAAAAATGCCAAGGTAAGCAAAGGCTATCTTATAGATTTAGTATTTAGCCTAATTCAAGGTGGTGCAGGGGGGTTGTTAGTACATCAGTTAGCGAAGGTTGGTTCTCCCTGGAATTACGTACTTGATGCGAGTGTTGGTACTGTATTGTTTGCTCATAGCGCTTATTCTCACTATAGAATGAATCGCGAAAAGAGTGCATTAATTGCAATGGGTCCAGAAGAACTAGCAAATCGCAGAGCTGAGAAAAACAAAGAAACACAACCACTCTTAGCTCAACAAATACAAAATGATGACATCCCGACAACCGAAATAATGAGCATTGACAATCAAGATCAATTGGTTAAACGGAGTAACGAGTTTTTCCAAAGGATTGCAGAAAAACAAAATTCTAAAACAATTCAAGGTGGAACAGCGTTAACTGCTCATGGCGCTCAAATTATCCGCTTTTTTTCGCTTTGTTTACTGGTGCCAGTTGTTGTTGCGCTATTTTTAGGGGTAAAAATTGATCCTCAATTTATATTGGAATATGGACTAACACTTTTGGCTTTGACATTATTAGCAGGTAATAAGGTATATAACAATGATTCTACAATGTACCAAGGAGCTTTAACTGAGAGTTGGACGAGTTGGAAAGCTCTATCGACACTAGAAAGATACATAGAAAGCAAGTCTGAAACATCTGCTACTTGGTATGGCCGT
>JBGSLN010000016.1:0-17088 GCA_041740675.1 Gammaproteobacteria bacterium
TAATGATCTCGATTGTAAAGGAATATAATTAAAAGTTTAGCATATTACGAAGCATAATAAAAATAAGAAAGATTGGGTAGTATTATCAATAAAAGTTTTAATCCTCAAACTTAAAACCCAATTTTTGGAAAATACCTTCCAAGATATCTAAGCTGTGAAAATCAATTTTTAACTGACCTTTCTCTTCATCAGAATCAATTGTTACTTTACAGCCGACATATTGAGTTAACGAGGATTCCAACGCGCGAATATTGATATCTTTTTTATCCACCGCGGCAGGTTGCGCTTGTTGAGCTTTTCTTGCCTCTTGCTCCATTTTTCGAACATTCCAACCACGTGATAATGCTTTTGCAGCTAAATCATATTGTAGAGTTTGTGGAAGACTCACTAGAATTTTTCCATGACCTTCGCTCAGTTTTCCTTCTATAAGTAATTGCCGTATTCGTGGATCTAATTTTAATAACCGCAAGCTATTGGTAATTTTGGTACGCGATTTTCCAACAACGGCGGCAATTTCCTCATGAATATAACCAAATTCATCAATTAATCGTTGATAAGCTTGGGCTTCTTCAATAGGGTTTAGATCCACACGATTGATATTTTCAATTGTGGTCACAGCCGCAGTTTGTTCATCAGTATAGTGATTCACTAAACAGGGTACTTCGTGTAATCCAGCTATCTGAGCTGCCCGCCAACGCCTTTCACCTGCAACAATTTCAAATCTGCCAGCTTTGGGTCGCACGACTATCGGTTGAATCATGCCAGCAGATTGTATTGAATCTGCTAATTCTCTGAGAGAAACTTCTTCAAACTCACGACGTGGCTGGTATTGACCCCGGGAAAGTTGATCTATGGTTAGAATTTTTAATTCTGGTTTTGATTTCATGTATTTTTCACATTTCTCATTTTATAAATCAATTTGACCTTTTAAATATAGCTTTGCATGCCCCGTCAAAAAAACACGATCGCCTTGAACCTCGCATAGCATTTCTCCACCTCGTTTTGAGAGCTGCTGCGCTTTCAGTTTATGGATGCCTAGCTGTTCAGTCCAATAAGGTGCAAGTAAGCAGTGCGCAGATCCCGTCACTGGATCTTCATCAATACCTTTCTTAGGGGCAAAATAGCGTGATACAAAATCAACATAATCTCCTTTTGCTGTGACAATTACACCCGTTAAATCTAATTTTTTTAGTAATTCCATATTGGGTTTTAATTCTCGAACTGTTTTCTCTGAATCTAGTATCACCAAATATTTATTCGAACGATAAACCGCTGTTGGCTGCACTCCTAATGCATCAGTTAAAAGTAAGGGTTGTTCACAACTTTCAAAACTTGAAATAGGAAAATCCAACACATAACCATCTCCTTTTTTTGCAGTATGTAATGCACCTACCTGTGAATGAAATGTTACAAACTCTCGTCCTGGTTCAAGTTCATGCATTACTGCATAGCTAGCCGCTAATGTAGCATGTCCACATAATTCAACTTCTACTGCTGGGGTAAACCAACGGATATGATAATCTTTACCACGCGGCACTATAAATGCAGTTTCAGATAAATTATTTTCAGCTGCAATGGCTTGCAAAATATCATCATCCAACCAAATTTCCAATGGACATACTGCGGCAGGATTTCCATGAAATAATTTTTGAGTAAAGGCGTCAATTTGGTAAAGTTTGATTTTCATAAAATTATCTTTATATTTGATTAAGTATGTTTATTATCTAGAATTATAACAAAATCCGTATTTGGATGGAATTTTTATATAAAACAGCAAGAATGGATAAGTATTTAATTTTCAGCTCTCTATAATAACCTTTGTGAATTGCGGTAAAATGAGATTAATAATGACAGCAGAACGTTATATTCAACGAATCAGTAAAGCTCTACAGTATATTGACGCAAATTTTCGAGCAACAATTAATATTGCTGAGTTAGCTGGCGTGGCTTGCTTTTCACAATTTCATTTTCATCGAATATTCACTGCATATACCGGTGAAAGTTTATGGTCTTATATCAAACGCTTAAGAATTCAATATGCAGCCGAGCAATTACTTTATGGAAAAGAATCCATAACACAAATTGCTTTAAGCAGCGGTTTTGAATCACAAACTAGTTTTAACAAAGCGTTTAAGCAAATTACTGGTATGAGCCCATCTAACTTTAGACGCAACGGTCAACATTCGATTTTTGAATGTATTCGAAATCACAAACAAACTTATGGAGATTTGATTATGAATCCTGAAATTGTTAATTTAAAAGCTCAACACGTAATGTATCTAAATAAGCACGGCGATTACAACACAACCGCACCAGCGGCATGGAGTGAATTAATAAGTTTCGCCACAGAAAATAACTTACTTACAGAAAAAGTTCGTTATTTTGGTATTGCTTATGACAATCCAAAAGTTACAGCAACAGACAAACTTCGTTATGATGCCTGCATCACTGTTCCAAAAGCTATACCAATAAAAAAACCATTTGGATATAAAGACTTAGTTGAAGGGCGTTATGCCGTTTTTAAACACATCGGCGAATATGAAAAATTAGATAGCACTTATAGCGCTATTTTTTCTGAGTGGTATCCTAAATGTGGTTATGAATTACGAGATGTACCCAGCTTTATTGAATATCTAGATGTACATCTTCGTAAAGAAAATCCTTCGACACAAGTTAGTTTAATTCATATTCCAATCGTATAAACATCCTATTTCCTCACAGTAATTCGAGTTGCAGCTAGGCCCATAACGAATAAAGGAATGATGTACAGAGAGTAGTACATGACTGACCTTTATGAGTTTTGCAACAACGCCGCAACTTGAAATGCGAAGGGTATATTAGATAGCAGCCGCAAGCTTAGTACCTTGAGCAATAGCACGTTTGGCATCCAGTTCACCTGCTACATCCGCACCACCAATTAAATGAGTTGTGATATTAGCGGCTTGTAACGCACTAAACAAATCTCGCTTAGGTTCTTGCCCAGCGCAAATAACAATATTATCTACCGCTAAAATTTGTGGTTGTTCATTTACAATGATATGTAACCCTTGATCATCAATCTTTTGGTATTGAGCACCAGGAATCATTTTAACATCTCGATGTTTCAAACTGGTTCGATGGATCCAACCTGTCGTTTTGCCAAGCCCAGCACCTAGCTTTGTATCTTTTCGCTGTAATAGATAAATCTCTCGTGCCGCTTCTAGTTTTTTTGGCTGGGTAATACCACCGCGTTGCATCAATGTGCCGTCAATACCCCATTCATTTAAAAATTCAGCTATAGTTTGTGCTTTATCAGCATGAATTTCAGCTAAAAATTCTGCGACATCAAAACCAATGCCGCCCGCACCAATGATCGCAACGCTTTTTCCTACCGGTTTTTTATGTCGTAATACATCAATATAAGATAATACTTTGGGATGATCTAAACCTGGAATACTAATATTTCGTGGCAATACTCCGGTAGCTAAAATTATTTCTGAAAATTGTGCCTCTAATAATAATTCTTCTGCTGTCACTGTGTGATTTAATTTCAAATTTACAGTGCTGAGTTCTAATTGCCGTTTATAATATCGAATGGTTTCATGAAACTCTTCTTTGCCAGGTATAATTTTTGACATATTAAATTGACCGCCAATTTCTCCACTGGCTTCAAACAATGTTACTTGATGACCCCGCTTTGCAGCCGTTAATGCGAATGCCAATCCAGCTGGTCCAGCGCCTACTACAGCTAGAGATTTTTTAGTCGAAGCAGGTTTTAGTATAATCTCTGTTTCTTTTGCTGCGAGCGGATTGACCAAACAAGTCGCATGTTTTCCTACGAACACATGATCTAAACAGGCTTGATTGCAGGCAATACAAGTATTAATTTCATCGGCACGATTTTGTTGAGCTTTAATTAAAAATTCAGGATCAGCTAAAAATGGTCGCGCCATCGAAACCATGTCTGCATGACCCTCTGCAATGAGTTTATCGGCAATTTCAGGTGTGTTAATACGATTAGTGGTAATTAAAGGGATATTTATTTTTTCTTTAATTGCTTTAGTTACCCAAGTATAGGCTGTTCGAGGTACTGACGTTGCAATTGTTGGTATTCTTGCTTCATGCCAACCGATACCCGTATTAATTAATGTTGCACCTGCTGCCTCAATCGCTTGACCTAAAGTGACAATTTCTTCCCAACTACTCCCTTGCTTTATTAAATCTAACATGGATAATCGATAAATAATAATAAAATTTTTTCCTAAAGTTTCTCGAATTTTTCTGACAATCATGATTGGAAATTTGATCCGGTTTTCATAAGAACCACCCCAGTCATCTTTACGATGATTAGTGTGAGTGGTAATAAATTGATTGATTAAGTAACCTTCTGAACCCATAACTTCTACACCATCATAGCCAGCTTCTTTTGCAAGACTCGCACAGCGAACAAATGCATCAATGGTTTTATTCACTCTCCAATTACTAAGTGCAAAAGGTTTAAAACGACTGATAGGTGATTTGATTGCCGACGGGGCCACCGCAAAAGGATGATACGCATAACGTCCTGCATGCAAAATTTGTAAAGCAATTTTCGCATCAAATTGGTGTACTGCTTCCGTAACTACTTGATGTCGTTTTGCTTCTTTGCGAGTGGTTAATTTTGCGGCATTGGGTGAAAGTTTACCGAACAAATTAGGTGCTATGCCACCTGTCACCATCAAGGCTACTCCACCCTTTGCACGTTCTGCAAAATAAGCGGCTAGCTTATCTAAATTTGGCTTTTCTTCTTCTAAACCTGTATGCATAGATCCCATCAAGGCACGATTTTTTAAAATAGTAAAACCTAAATCTAGCGGCTGAAATAAATGTGGATAATTGTTCATGATTTATCTGATAAAATTTGTTAAGTTAGGTCGTACTATACACTCATCATATGTAAATTTGCAATGAACCGTATACAATTTAGAGATCTTTAAACTTCATAAATTCATTAATAAATTGTTTGGCTTTATCTTCACTGATTAACGGCGTGACATAAGAAAAAATTAATCGCAATTGATCATGTAATGTCAGTGACGAAACAAACATATAATAATTTCCAACCAGGTGATTGGTACTAAATACAAAATCAATTAATTTAAAATCAGCATAATCAGTTTGAATATCTACTCGTCCAATATTTGATACTCCAAATGTGTTAGGCAAAACAGTCCAACGCTTGGCACTACTTACACCAAATAATTGTGTCAACAATGCAATATCTACTTCAGCATAATCGGTACTTCTGGGTAAAAAACCAATTTTGGGAATTGCGGTATAAAGTTCATGTTGAAACGTCTGCGCCAATGACCAGATATCTGTTTGAGATCCAATATCTTTATGAATAGTTTCAACAATTGACAAAAAACAACCAATATTTTCTTGGGTAATCTTCGGTTCAGCATATTGTCGTAAATTCACTGGTGTTTTCAAACTTGCATTGCGATACTCTGGATTTAATTTTGCTTGGGTAGCGAGTATCGTTGCATTTAACCATGAATTCAAACTTACTTGATGTTGCTTACATTTTTCTAACAATACACTCAGTTCATATTTTTCGATGGTGAAAAATTCGGATTTACTTGTTCTATGATTAATTGTAGCGGTAATTTCATATGGAATTTTATCAATGCTGTTTTGATCTAATTCATGATACTTTTTTGCAAATTCTTGCCAATCATGCGTTTCTTTTAAATTTTGTTCAATGTTTTTTAAAAAAGGTAATGGCGGTAAATTAGGCAAATTATCGCGTAAAAGTTCAGTATAAATTTGCATAAACTGGTCTAATAAACTCACAATACTTAATGCATCTGCAATAGCATGGTGCGCAATAAGAAATAATTCAAAGCCAGTTCTATTTTTTATGATAGATACTCGCCAAAGGTATTTTTCAGTTTGTAACGGTTGGTGAATTTCTAGCTCGAATTGTGTTTCCCAATTCATTTCACTGTTAATTTGTTGCAGTGGAATATCTTCAAACAATGCATTTAGCACAAAAAAAGAATTGTACCCTCTTGTTTCTATCGTGGCTCGTAATAAAGGATGTCGAGAAAATAATAATTTAAATGCATGTTTAATTTTATCTGGTTGACAATTACCGATGATATGTGCTTTTGAAACAACTAACATCGTTCCGTTTAACATATCATGTGCTGAGCGAAACCCACTTTCCCATGCTCCTAATTGACGTTGTTGCATATAGTCCTCAGTTTCCGTTATATTTGTATACTTTGCGCATTTCGAGTCGCGACAAGTATAGCTCACAAAATTTTATGGAGTAACCATACCTAATGCAAGGCTTAGTTGAAAATCTGCTTTTAACCTTTTCCATTCTGAAACTCAATTTACCTATTGTTTTATCCTTATTAGGACTTTTATGGGGGATACATCTTCTTAATTGGGCGATGGGTTACCGTTTAAATATTTTGGGCATTTATCCACGACATCCATTTGGGCTGATTGGTATTTTCACTGCGCCATTTTTGCATGGACATTTTGACCATCTGTTTTTTAATAGCATTCCTTTTTTTATTTTGGCAAGTTTTGTATTGCTAGAAGGGGTTCACTCATTTTTAGTGATTTCAGCTATTATCATTGTTCTAAGTGGATTAGGAATTTGGATATTCGGTCGCAAATCACTGCATATCGGTGCTAGCAGTCTAATTATGGGCTATTTAGGCTATTGTTTGATGAATGCCTATTATCACGTCACTGTGGTTTCCATTGGGGTAGGGGTAGTATGCTTATATTATTTCGGCAGCATGTTATTTAGTATTTTCCCCAGTGATGTAAAAGTGTCCTGGGAAGGACACTTTTTTGGTCTTATTGCGGGATTGGCATCAATTTATATTTATCCTCTGGTTTAAATTGTAAACAAAGCAAACATACCAATGCTAATAATAAATATATCGGTAAAATGGCTAATGCTAGACGATAATCAGTGGCTCCAAAAACATGAACGCCATTGACAATTTTACCATGCCAAAATATATCAAGAATTTTTCCAACTAATGGGTCTGAGAATGCTCCTAGAATAGGTTCGCCGGTATTTAGTAAACTTACCACTGTAGCCATTAAGGCAGCATTATTAATATCTCGCCCAACTGCGAATGCCAACATAAATGCGCCACTGCCTAAGCCAAAAATAAAGAGAAATAAGGCTAAGAAAAAATAACTTAAATGTGGAAAATATAACACAATTAATATTGCAATGAGTGATACCCAAAGTCCTGCTATCATGATACCGATACGATTGCTCCAAGCATCTGATAAATATCCAAAGAAAGGGCTGCCAAATGCTAGTCCAACAAACATCACAGTTGACAATGAAGCCGCTTGCGTTGTTGTTAAATTATACGCCGTTTCTAAGAATGGATTACCCCATAAGCCACCAAACAATGATAATGGCACAAATGCTAAACCACTATACAACATCATTAACCAATTGCCTCGTTTCTTTAAAACTAATACTATATCTTTCCAAGTAATACTGCCGGAACTTGTTTGATGTGGATTGGCTTTATCTCTCACAATTAAGAAAAATAATGCTGCTAACACTAACCCACCGATACCACAATAAATTAAGCTATTTTGCCAATCTACTTTTTCTATCAAATAAGCAAGCGGTGCTTGTCCTCCCATAGAACCAAACATTGCCGCACTTGCTAATAATCCTCCAACAAAAGCAAATCTTTCTGGCTTAAAATAAAGCGTCGCCATTTTCATATAACTAACAGTTGCAAATGCAACACCTAAGCCAATGCAAGCACGGGCAATCCAAGCAGTGTATAAAGAATCTGCTATGGCAAAGAATATTGAGCCCATCGCTGCCACTGCAATTGCAATGGCAGTAATTTTTCTTGGACTCCAACGATCTAAGATGAGTCCGGCAAATAACTGCATCACAAGATAAGTATAAAAGTACATCGCTGCTAAGTTGCCAAGTCCCATGCCATCTAAATGAAAGTGCCGCATTAATTGTGTGGTCATTACACTCGGTGAAACTTGTAAAACATATTTATAGAAGAGGAATAAAGCTGAAAAACTGATGACTAACCAAGGATAAAAAGATTTTTTAGTTGATGAATTCATAGTAACCCCATTATTCGAATTAAAAAAGTTTTTGATTTTTTGCTTTTTTTACCTGTCTTAGTGTCGCAAAATAAAACTTCGCTAAGACAGGTGAATAATGTAGTTAATAATAAAAACTCCACATTTAGTAAAATTAGACGGAATTGTTTGTTTATTTATAAAAACCATACAGCAGTTCATTCATTACTATTTCTAGATTTTTAGCACACATGACAGTACTTTGTCAATAATTTCACCATAGCATAACTAAAGCATGTAAATTATATTTAATATTCTGTTTTTTCGTAACTTCTAAATAAATTTGATACAATGTGTTAAGTTTTTTGCAAAACAAAATTATGTTGATCAAACCTCTAAAACTTGGAACATTACAATTACCATCCAATTTAATTCAAGGCCCGCTTGCAGGATATAGCTGTGCGCCATTCCGTTTAGTCACTCATCAATACGGCAAACCTGCTTTTTGTGTAACAGAAATGATTTCAGCAAAAGATTTAATGCATCGCAATCCAAAACCAAAACGCTATCTTGGCAAAAATCCCAATGAAGGATTGTTATGTTATCAACTCTCAGGCAATAATCCAGAATTTTTAGCAACAGCATCTGCTTTGGTTTCTACTGCGGGTGCAGATTTAATTGATTTAAATTGTGGCTGTCCTGTTAGCAAAATTCGTGCAAAACAAGCTGGATCAAAATTATTAACTACCCCTGAAAAAATTCATATGCTCGTTAAAGCAATCAAAGCAAATACTGATGCGGTAGTCTCAATTAAAATTCGTGTGGCAGGAGATGTTGCTGATCATAATGATCAAGCAGTCATTAATGCGGCAGAACAAGCCGGGGTTGATTTTATTACGGTACATGGACGACATTGGACAGAACGTTACAATTCGCCTTGTCGACTTAATGCAATCGCAGATATAGTTAATTATGCCAAAGTACCAATTATTGCCAATGGTGATGTTGAAAATTACGACTCGCTTAAAAATATTTTTGCAACAACAAAGTGCGCTGGAGTGATGATTGCCCGTGCCAGTGTAGGCCAACCTTGGCTATTTCAGCAGTTATTTGCCCAAGATCAGCAACTATCATTTTCATCACCATCCTCTGCACAAATTGCTGAAATTTTTCTAGAACACCTTGATGGGTTAATTGAATTAGAATCTGAGAAACGTGCGATATTACAAGCACGTAAACTTGCTAAATATTACGGCCGATCTTTGACAAACAGATTAGAGTTCACCATTGCAATGCAACAAATCACGACTAAAAAAGAATGTTTGCAGTTGCTTAAAAAATATTTTTGATTACCACTTCAACATTTAAATTATTACGATTCATGACCTAGAAACTTTTGCTTCAATGCATTTTTTGGATCATTGCCACACTTCGGACAATACATTACCACTTGTTTTGCTTTCGGATTCTGAATGCTTTGTCGAAGCGTATATTCCATCGGAATTCGACATAAAGGACATTGTATTTTCACATTTCTAGGCATTTTCAATGACTCCTGTTTTCAATGAATAAATCTTTACAACAAAATATATTGTGCCAAATTTATACAACTTTGTATGTGAGAGATAGGCAGCAGAACATGTAAGCAATTGCCCTTGTCCACAATTGTATATTTTTTCTTCGCCTCATGGGTGAATGATTAAAAAGCTTGTTTAATGTCAAATAAATTTTTAAAATAGTCAACTTTTTATTATTTCCTAATTACACAATATATAGTAACTCATAATACCTAGATCACTAGAAAATACGTATATATTGATTAATAGATCATTTCAATTCAAGGGATCGAGTAGATGAAAAAAAATTTTTTTCTTTCTTTGACAATACTATTAATGCTAGGGATCTTTATCCAGGCTCAGGCACAAATTGGCATTTCACCTGTTATCGTAGATTTCACTGCTGATCAACCATTAGCACAAAATATATTAGTACAAAACAGCGGTAGCAATACTGCATATGTGAATGTAACGCCTTATGTAGTGCAAAATCCAGGAACTAAACAAGAAAAGCAAGTTCGAATTTATAATCCTTCTGTTTCAGGTATTTTAGTCTCTCCTAGCAGCCTAGTTATTCCAGCCGGACAGCAACGTTATGTGCGTATCATGTTAACAAAGTCATTAGGTAATACTGATCGAATGTATCGAGTTAATTTCATTCCTGAAATTGCTGGGCTAGAAACCACACAAATAATTAAAGGAAAAGAATTAGGACTGCATATTATTGTGGGTTACGGCGCCTTAATCACTGCACGCCCGCAAAACCTTATGCCCACCATCAGCTTTTCACGACAAAGACAAGCGTTACATATCAAAAATACTGGAAATACTAATTTATTCATTACAGCAACTCAATGTAATAGTAAAAGTCATTGTATCAAGTTGATTAGCGATCGCCTTTATGCAGGCAATCAGTGGCAAATTAAATTACCCTATCTAACAGCAGTTTCTATAAATACGAGATGGTTAAATAGTGTTAAAAAATATTCTATTAAATAATGCTGAAACAATGGATAGTTCGATTAATCACCACGAGTCTGACTTTGTTTTTATTTCAAGCATTTGGTTTTGCACCCAGTGTTTTATTTACGGTATCAAATGCACCACCGCCTGGTTTTGTAGCTGCAGCTAAACCGCAAAAAATTTTAATTGATGTTCAATATGAAGGACGGTATCTTGGAACTTATCCTGCTATCATTTCTCCTACAACTATACGCTTTGTGAATCCGTTGTTGTTTTTAAATAAAATTCCTCAGTTAAAAGAAAAATATTTATTAGCAAAAACTTTAGCGAAGACAGCGCCAAATCACAGCGCAGCTATTTGTCAAAATTTACATACTACTAACAGTTGTGGTGTTTTGTTTCCAGCAATGATTGGTGTGATTTATGATCCTAATAACTTTGTAGCTAATTTATTTATAAATCAGAATTATTTGAATCAACCAAAAAATAGTTCTTTCAGATTATTACCAAATTCTAGTTCAGGTTGGTCTTATACCAATGCAATTAGTACTTTTTTATCAGGCAATAATAATCAAAATTCCGCTTTTAATACTAATATTGATACAGAAAATAATAACTACTCTTCATTTACAACCGACAGTGTACTGGCATATAAGAATAATCGAGCAAACTTTTCATTATCGTATAACAACCCATTGGCAGGGGGAAATCAAGTGCTGATCAATCAAGCTGATATCGAACGTGATCATGGCAAGCACTCTTATGCAGCAGGTTTAATTCAAACAAATGGTAGTCAATTTTTTCCAAATATTTCAATTTTAGGCGTGCAATACGCAACAACATTGAATACTATGCCCAATGCATTAAATGCGTCTTCAACCCCGTTGATTATTTTCATTAATTTGCCAAGCCAAGTTTCAATTTTTAAAGATGGTCAATTAATTTATTCAAAATTTTTACCTGGCGGATATCAAAAGATTAATACTAGCAATTTTCCTGAAGGTGCTTATCAATTAACTGTAAAAACAGTTGATTCTCAAGGCAATACAAATACACGACAATATTATTATGTTAAAACCAATCAATTGCCGCCATTACATCTACCACAATACAGTATTACGACTGGAGATGAAGTTGCTTCTCCACAATTTGATAGTTCTAACTCGACTCAGTTATTAAATATTCCTGTTTATCAGTTCAATTATAGCCGACGTTTGGATAACACAATTGGAGTGGGCATTAATTCAATCGGCAGTGACAAAAATGCATATTTAGCAGCAGGGCCAATTTGGGTTTATGGCCCAACACAACTGAGTACTGGTTTACTTGTGGGAACACAAAATAGTTTGGGTGCAAGCACAAATATAAGTTATACCTTAAACAAATTTGGTGCTGGATTAAATTATTTACAATTATTTACTAATAATCGGAGTCAAAACAGTATTGATACTAATAGCCCAAATTATTATTATGACCGGTTATTAACTTTCAACGACAAACAAATTGATGGCACTGTAGATTATGCATTAAATGATACAACAATTTTTAATATTATTGGCATTTATGGTGCAACCCCAGGTTGTCCATCCACGTATAGTTATGGATTAAGTTTAACGAAAACCTTAGCTCAATTTAATGATAATCAACTACTTTTCACTATGGGTGCCAATCGCTCAAACACTGATTTTACAATCAATGCTAACTTAGTATTTACCTTTGATGCGCCTAAAGTAAATGCATCATTACAAACGGGTTATTTATATCAAAATGACGTCTCGCCAGTGATTGCTAATGTGAATAATTCTGGCTTACAAACATCGGGTAATATTAATTGGTTTAGTAATAATTCAAATCAATATGGCTATAATGTTGGTTTGCATGGCATCACATCGACCAGCAGCAAAAATGTCGGAACTACTTACCAAAATATCAATAAGTACTCAGTGATTTCTGGTTATGCAAATTATAATAATACTCAAGGGTATGGTGGCACTACTCAATATGGTGGAGAATTAAATTCCCAATTGAATTGGACTCCCAAAGGAACGACCATTAGCAATGGTGCATTTAATCATACCACTGGTGTGATTGTTTATGTTAACAGCCCTGATTCAAATTCCAGTTTTATTGTGCATACTGCTATGCAACCTGGGTTCAACATTACAGCAAATAGAGCCTATTTTATTCCTCTTGCCCCCTATCAACAATATGATATCCAAATTAGCAATAATTCAGACAAATTATATAGTTTCACTAATCCCGAACATGTTGTTACACTTTATCCAGGCAATATACAAACATTACATTGGCATGCGGTTTTACAAAAAATATTAATTGGCCGGTTGCTAACGCCAACAGGAAAACCAATTACCGATGCAGAACTCACTGCTGAACTGGGTAATTCATTTACCGATGACAATGGTTATTTTCAAGTGAATACTACCGCAAAAAATCCAAAGGTTCTTGCTGCATATGGCAATAACCATTGTCAATTAAAATTACCTGCTATTAATGCAAATAGTACAGCCAACGATTATCTATTTTTAGGAGATGTGATATGCGTACCCGTTCAATCATCATCGCACTTTTAAGCTTGATCACTCTATCAGCTTATGGTTTAGTACAAATTAGTAGTTTGCAAGATTTTAATTTTGGGACTGCCACATTGCCATTTAGCGCGTTACAACAAACGGATAGTATTTGTTTATATAATAGCGCAAATCCACCCAATCTAATTGTTACTATCACTGGCTTACATGATGCTGCAGGCAAATTTCAATTAGCCAATGGGTCTAGTCGGTTGGTTTATCAAGTTAAACTTAGTAATACCAATGATACAAATTATGTAACATTTACTCCTGGAGCTGCAAATTTGCGTCGTGGTCAAAGAAATACGCCCTTATGTGGAGCTCCGATAAACCGCTATGCTAATTTTAGAATTACTATTCCTGCAGCTAGTTTTAATGATTCACTCACGGCAGGTACTTATACGGATACTCTATCAATCTTAATTGTTCCACAATAACGCAATTATGATTAAATGCTTGAAAAATATTGGAACCTAGCTATTATTGTTAATTATTTTTTTAAATAAGGGAAATCACAAATGCAGCGATTAAAAAAAATTGGATTTTTAGCAATTGCCACTAGTTTATTTTCTACTGGCTTTACTGCAACGCAAGGTACTCTAGGGCCGACTTCAACCGGTACAGTTAATATTTCTTTAACGATTCCACAGCTAGTTAAAATTTCTGGTTTATCGGATATTGCATTAGGAACTATTTCGGGTGCTCCCGTTTCAGGTAACACAACAGCATGTATTTATTCTAATAATTCCGGCAACTATGCGGTGACTGTCACCGGTAGTGGTGCAGGCGGGGCCTTCACAATTGCTGGTCCCTCACCCGCAACAACAAGCACTATTGCTTATACTGCGGATTGGATTGCTAATAGCATCACGGCTCCTTTGACTGCAGGTACAAAATTAACCGGTAGAACAGGTGCAAATACAACGAGTGTTAATTGCGCCGGTGGTTCAAACGCTACTTTTTCGGTTACGTTTTCTGAAGCAGCTATCACCGCTGTACCTTCTGGAGCGTATTCAGGCACTGCGACTATATTGATTTCCCCTACCTAGTATTTTTTATAAGAAAACTTATTTATTATATGAACAAATTACTTTTTTCTCACGACGCTCTTGGTCTTGCCCAATTAATTCAACAGAAAGAGTTAACTGCAAAAGAATTATTAGAGATTACCATCGTTAATGCTGAAACTATAAATCCTAAATTAAATTTCTTATCACACAAATTTTATGACTACGCTTTAGCACAAATTAATCAAGGGTTGCCCAAAGGTTTATTTCAAGGAGTACCTTTTTTATTAAAAAACTTAGGTGCATCTTGTGAAAAAACACCGCTATCATTTGGTAGCCAATTATTTTTAAACAATGTTTGCTCTTACAATGATGAGATTGTGAATCGCTATAAGAATGCCGGATTAGTTCTCTTTGGTCGTAGTAATTCCTGTGAATTTGGTATGTCATTTACTACTGAACCATTAGCCTATGGTGCGACCCGCAATCCTTGGAATTTAGATTTATCCCCAGGAGGTTCATCAGGTGGAGCTGCCGCTGCAGTTGCGGCACGAGCTGTAGCAATTGCAGATGCAAGTGATGGCGGAGGATCAATTCGAGTGCCTGCAAGTTGTTGCGGTATTTTTGGTTTAAAACCAACGCGTGCGCGGATTTCAGCGGGACCTATACTTGGAGAATCCTGGGGTGGTTTTGCTACACATCATGTGTTGACATTATCTGTGCGGGATTCTGCTGCTATGTTAGATTGTTTGGCTGGCCCTGAATTAGGTGATCCTTATTTTGCACCTCCACAGACTGAATCTTATTTGCAGTGCTTAGAAAGACCTGTTGGAAAATTAAAAATCGGCTTTTTAGATTCATTTGCTCCTTCAGAAAAACCAGATGCAGATATCAAATTATCTTTTGAAAAAAGCATTCAGTTATTATCTGCATTAGGTCATGAATTAATTCCAGTAACTTTTCCAACGGACATAGCAACAATCCGTCGTGCTTTTATCATCATTGCTGCTGCTAATGTCTTAAATTTTATTCAAATTACTGAAAAGCAATTAGGAAAGAAAATTACATCTAATCAAATCGAACCCATCCAAGAAAAAGTGCTTGAGTTTGCCAATAAAACTACAGCTGCTGACTATGCGAATGCTGTACAAACCATTCATTTTCATACTCGAAAGATTGCAACTTGGTTTGAATCCTTTGATGTATTACTCACGCCTACCACTGCAAAAACTGCAAGACCTTTAGGTGAGTTAGCAAGTCATTCGCAGGATTTTAATTTATTTAATGCCAAACAGTTAGCCTTCGGACCTTACACTTCTGTTGCTAACATCACAGGTCAACCAGCAATGTCGGTACCCTTATTTTGGACAGAAAATAATATTCCTATTGGCAGTCACTTTCTTGGTAAATTTGGTGATGAAGTGACTTTGTTACAACTGGCTAAACAATTGGAACAAGCTCAACCATGGTTTGAAAAAAAACCAGAAAAATTAATTGCGCATTAAATCCAACTAGGAAAATGGTTATGATGAATTTGTTTCAATTGATTTTTTAGTAATTGATAATTGGGTACAAATGATTTAACCAATTGCCAAAAATTTTCAGAGTGGTTCAAATGTTTTGTATGGCACAGTTCATGAATCAAAATATACTCGGTTATTTCACCTGGTAAAAATAATAATTTAAAATTCAAATTAATATTTTTTTCATGACTACAACTACCCCAACGAGTTGATTGATCACGAATGGATAATTGATTAAAAGATAGTTGATACTGAACGCTTAATTTTTTTAGCCAATAATACAATTCTCTTTCTGCGATGAAATATAACCACTCTTTTAATTCAGTGATGCAGTTTTCAAAATTAAGGTTTTCGCCATACAAAACTAATTCGTTTGGCAACTGCAATAGTTTAATTTTTTTATAACCTGAAATTCGTTCATAACGAACACTCCAAGTTTTATCGAGAGCTTGCAATTTAATTTCTGTTGGTAATTGTTTGTCTTGAGATTTTAGTTGTAATAAATGCTGATGTTTGATCACCCACTCTTTCTGCTGATTTAAAAAATCAATTGCAGCAATTTTTGAACTTTTAATAGGAATGATTAGTATCAAACCAAACTTTGGGCAAAGTTTGAGATTAATACGCTTTGCCCGTTTACTATGTCGAATAATATATTCAGGTGGCCATACAAATTCAGCCATTGACCACCACGGATTCAATCACAACATCATCCATAGGTACATCTGCATGACCTGCTTTGTGTGTCGTTTTAACTGCTTTAATCTTATCAACCACATCCATACCCGCAGTTACCTCACCAAATACACAGTAACCCCAACCTTGTGGAGATTCGTTAGTAAAATTTAAAAATTTATTATCCGCCACATTAATAAAAAATTGAGCTGTTGCAGAATGCGGATCTGAAGTTCGCGCCATGGCTATTGTGCCTCGCATATTCGGCTTTGCTTTATTGGCTTCATTTTGTATTGTTTTTTTTGTTTTCTTTTGTTGCATACCTAATTCAAATCCACCGCCTTGAATCATAAAATTATCTATCACGCGATGAAAAATGGTACCATCATAAAAGCCTTCTTTAGCATAGTTCAGAAAATTTTCTGCCGTAATTGGCGTATTTTCAGAATCTAATTTAATTTCAATATCACCGTAATTTGTTTTTAACGATATCATGCTCATTGTTCCTCAAAAATAATTTGAGGAGAGTATACCAAAAAAGTTTGACTTTTTTAATGTACTTTTTTACCAATCGCTTGACCTGCGTAGCCACCTGCAGCAGCACCCACGATGGTACCCACAGCACTATTCCCAGTCACCGCACTACCAATCACACCACCAGCCACAGCACCACCTACAAGTCCTATGCTTTGATTACTAACACCACTGC
>JBGSLN010000017.1:0-3605 GCA_041740675.1 Gammaproteobacteria bacterium
AAAACGGTATCAACCATATGCTCTAAAACTCGCGGCCCTGCTAACGTACCTTCTTTTGTAACATGCCCAACTAAAAATAATGCTGTTCCCGTTTTTTTTGCATATTGCACTAATTGCGCTGCGCTTTCGCGAATTTGACTCACTGAACCAGGTGCTGATGATAAAAATTCCGTGAAAACAGTTTGAATTGAATCAATCACCATAACTTGTGGCTGTTCTTTTTCAGCAACTGAAATAATTTTTTCAACATTGGTTTCTGTTAATAACTTTAATTTATCTTCTTTTAAACCTAAACGTCTTGCACGCAAAGTGACTTGCTGCAATGATTCTTCACCCGTAACATACATTGCAGCTTGCATTTGACTTAAATGGCATAGGGTTTGAATTAATAATGTTGATTTGCCTATACCTGGATCGCCGCCAATTAAAATTACTGATCCTGTGACTAAACCTCCTCCCAAAACACGATCTAATTCCTTTAATTCTGTACTGGTGCGTGGCTTATGTTCTAAAGCAACTTCAGCCATTAATACCACATTATTATTTACTGCGGCAGCATAACCATTAGGGCGTATTGCATTTTTTGGTGCAACTGCAACTCGCTCTTCAGTCAAGCTGTTCCAGGCTTGGCAATCCATACATTGTCCTTGCCATTTTGGAAAAACTGCGCCGCATTCATTACAAAAATATTGAATTTTTGCTTTCATAACCATTCCACATAAATTAATCGAATTGCCATGATAATAACAACAGTAACAAAAATTGGCTTTATAAATTTTACTCCGTATCTTATTGCAGAGTGTGCACCAAGATATGATCCAACGATCATGGCTAGTCCAACACAAAATCCTAAGGGAACATCGACATTCCCTAAAATAATAAACGTGATTAGCGCAACAAGATTGCTAACAAAGTTCATAAACCGCGCCACACCGGAAGCTGACAACATATCCATTTTATAAAACAACATCACTGCTGTAGTCCAAAATGATCCTGTACCAGGACCAAAAAATCCATCGTAAAAGCCAAGCGAGAGGCCAATTGCTGCACTCGAGAATTTTTTTGGCTTATAAGTATAATTATTTTTTTCATTCTCAATTTTCTTTGGCCAGAGCGCATAAACAGCTACTAAGATAACTGCAAGGGGTAAAAATAACTTTAAAAATCTAGCAGAAAATAAATGCACTACTATCGCGCCTATTACCGATCCAATAAACGCTGCAATGATCGCTGCAATCCAGAGTTGTGCTTTGAACAGATTTTTTTTTACATACGTATACGCTGCAGTCGCAACACCCATGGTTGCTGCTAATTTATTTGTGCCTAAAGTCAAATAAGGAGGAATGCCTGCTGTTAAAAATGCTGGAACCATTAATAAGCCGCCGCCCCCAGCAATGCTATCTATGAAAGCAGCACAAAAACCGGTACACATAAGAATGATTAAAGCTAATAGAGAAACATGCATTCGAAGAAATTCCCATAAATTTTCGGGAGCATAGCAAGTGTGGAAAAATATTTTTATTACGTAAACCTATAAAGGCAGGAATGCCTTTATAGGTTAACTGCATAATGTGATAGCGAACGAGACTTGTTTAGGTAATATCTTGTTTCAGCTACGACTGAACTTTCCAAGTACCATCAGCCATACGGCAAGCTTTACCATAAATTGTTTCAGATTTACCGCCAATAATTGCTTTGGTGGTGTAATCACGACAAGGTTCATCATTTCTATAATAAGTTTGTGTTGGGGTTACAGTATAACTATTACCCGTGTTTGGATTGTGCCAACTAGAAGAAGCATTATTTCGATTGGCTTCTAATGCTTGATTCATTTTTATTTTATCGACTTGATCCATCGTGTGGCCTAAACGACCACCAATATAAGCGCCAACTACAGCGCCGCCAACAGCCGCTAAGATTTTACCTGTGCCACTACCAAATAAGCTACCCACCGCACCGCCAATAGCGCCCCCAGTCAATACACCCACATCTTGGTTACTCATACTGGAGCATCCTGTTAAACTTAACATTAGCAATGAACAGCAGCCAATTACAGTCAGTTTTTTCATATTACATGTCCTCAGAAAAAAAATAGGAAAATTAATATATTTTCAGGTGATTTTTATTATTTGGACAATTTTACCTTAAATTTTAACAAAAGCTAGTATGCAACCCGTAGATTTGAGCATTTTTTGTAACAGAGCTGTTACATTAAATAATTTTTGCTACCACTCCAAAATCACCTTACCTGATTCACCTGACGCCATCACCTCAAATGCTTTTTCATATTCATCTACTGGAAAACGATGAGTAATCACAGCTGACACATCTAATCCGCTTTGAATCATACTCGCCATTTTGTACCAAGTTTCAAACATTTCTCGTCCATAAATGCCTTTAATGATCAATCCTTTCATAATCACATGGTTCCAGTTAATTTGGGTATCTTGCGGCAGAAAACCTAGCATAGCCACTTTACCACCATGGTTCATGGTATCTAACATACTGTTAAAGGCCTGTGGATTACCCGATACTTCCATTCCTACATCAAAACCTTCATGCATGTCTAATTTAGAAAATACGGATTTTAATGTTTCTTTACGCACATCAACCACACAATCTGCGCCAATTTTCTTGGCTAACCCTAAACGATAAGGGTTCACATCACTGATAGTCACACTGCGAGCTCCAGCTAGTTTTGCTACGGCTACAGCCATAATACCTACTGGACCTGCGCCGGTAATTAACACATCTTCTCCGACTAAATCAAACGATAATGCGGTATGCGTTGCATTGCCTAGCGGATCTAAGATTGAAGCAATATCATCTTTAATTGCTGTTGGTAGCGGAAATACATTCACTGCGGGTATTGCTAAATATTCTGCAAAACAACCCGTCCGAGTTACACCTACACTTTCAGTATTACGACACAAGTGTCGTTTACCTGCACGGCAATTTCGGCAAAAATTACAACTAATATGGCCTTCGCCCGAAACACGCTGCCCTATTTGTAAGCCTTTGACTTCACTCCCTAATTCAACAATTTCTCCCACAAATTCATGGCCGGTCGTCATAGGCACTGGGATCGTCGCTTGCGCCCACTCATCCCATTTATAAATGTGAATATCAGTACCACAAACTGCTGTTTTTTTAATTTTGATTAACACGTCATTATGACCCACCTCAGGTTTAGGTGCATCATACATCCAAATGCCAGGTTTTTTGTGTAATTTGCCCAGAGCTTTCATGGTTACCTCGTTTAGCGTTTCAGTTTGTGCCAATTTTAGCATTATTGAATAAATGATTGTAGTTTCATATGTTTTCTATTAAATGTTAAACTATAATACATACATGACACATAAAGAATTCATCCCTTTAAATGATAACACATAAGATGTTATAAAAATTTGATTCTACCTAAGTCATTTCTTCAGTTTTAGACTATAATAGAAAAGAATTGATATAATTTGGAGTAGAGAATGGCTGTTACATTAACCCAAGATGAAATTAACTTAGTCGAAAAAATTCAAAAGGGTGAACCTCTTGAGCAAGTAGATTTAAAGAGCGTTTCTGAGCTAGCTACAAAAGTAAATTCAGAAGAGAAA
>JBGSLN010000018.1:0-3011 GCA_041740675.1 Gammaproteobacteria bacterium
CTTTTTATCATGGCGCAAATCCCCCCCAATAAATTTAGAATCTGGGCGCCTTGGTTTTTTGTAAGTAGTTTATTTTTATTAGTGATGGTATTGATTTTGGGCCATATCGGTAAAGGTGCACAACGTTGGTTAAATTTAGGAATATTTAAATTTCAACCTTCTGAATTAATGAAAATTGGTATGCCGATGATACTGGCTTGGTATTTTGCTGATAAACCGTTACCACCTACTAAAAAACAACTACTCATTGCCAGTGGAATAATTCTTGTCCCTGCATTACTCATAGCTAAAGAACCTGATTTAGGTACGGCTATTTTAATTATGGCTTCTGGTTTTTGTGTAATTCTTTTAGCGGGTATTAGTTGGCGGGTTATTGGTACTTTATTTGCATTAGCCATTGCAACAATGCCTGTGATTTGGCACTTCATGCGAGACTATCAAAAAGAACGTGTACTGACTTTTTTAAATCCAGAGCGAGATCCTTTGGGTGCAGGTTATCATATTATTCAATCAAAAATTGCCATTGGTTCTGGTGGAGTTTGGGGTAAAGGCTGGTTACACGGCACTCAATCACATTTACAATTTTTGCCTGAACATGCTACTGATTTTGTTTTTGCAGTTTGTGGTGAAGAATTCGGCTTAATAGGTGGCATTATTTTGCTGGCAATTTGTTTATTTATTGTTGCTCGTTGCTTATTGATTGCTTCGCGTGCTCAAGATACGTTTACACGTCTTTTTGCTGGTAGTTTAGCTTTAATTTTTTTTATATCAGTATTTATTAACATTGGTATGGTCACAGGTATTTTACCTGTAGTAGGTTTGCCGCTCCCATTAGTCAGCTATGGTGGAACATCCGTAGTGACAGTGCTCGCTTCTTTTGGGATTATTATGTCCATTCAGACACATCGAAATTTAGTGTCTAGTTGATTTTCTACTCTCTAGTTTATTAACTCAACCAGAAATGTGTTTTCGCATAAGGTATATGAGCCGTATTCATAATCACTCTTTTTTTTATTTAGTCTAATTCTAGTTTAGTTTAAAATAGATAAAACAATCACTAAAAAATTAAGAGTAAGTTTTATTTGAGCATCTGCTATTTCAAGGTATACTTCTTAAAAAAATATAACCTTTGGGAAGCTACTAAAATGGAAATCAAATTTATTAATTATAAGAAATTGGGCTTACTAACTATATTATTCATATTAGTTTGTCATATCACTTTTGCAAACAGCTTAACCTCCCAACCTCAAGTCAAACAATTTATTAATCAAGTTGCAGAAAATTATAAGTTTAATCCTAGTTATATTAAAAGTATTCTGGATCGTGCTAGTTATAATCCTGAAGTAATCACTCGAATAGAAACACCTTATGAAGCAAAGCCTTGGTATCAATACCGCAGCTTATTCATTACTCAAGATCGAATTGATAATGGCATAAAATACTGGCAAGAACAAAATAAACTTGTTGCATGGGAAGAAAATGAATATGGTATTCCGGGTAGTTTGGTGTTAGCTATCATCGGTATTGAAAGCAAATACGGCACACAAATGGGTAATTTTCGAGTGCTTGATGCTCTAACCACCTTGGCATTCAATTATCCTCCCCAAGAAAAACTCTTTCAAAGTGAGCTAGGATCCTTTATTGCCATGATTACTATTTATCATATCAATCCTTTGACTTTAATGGGGTCTTATGCGGGAGCAATGGGTCAATGTCAATTTATGCCTTCTAGCTATTTACATTATGCTGTTAGTTTCCAAACTGAGAAAAAACCTGATTTATTTTATAATAAGTCAGATGTTATTTTTAGTATAGGAAACTATTTACGCCAACATGGTTGGGATGTTAATCAACCGATTGCAGTTCCAGCAAAACTAGTTGGGAATCAATTTTATAAATTGGTGAAATCTTCTAGCTCACCTCCAACCGAACCAACAATGACACTGTCTGAGTTAGCGAAATATGGTGTTTATCCAATTATTGGTGGTTACAATCAAAACCTGCTTGCTAATTTAATCAGCTTTCAAGGAGAAAAAGGCCCTGAATATTGGCTAACATTTAATAATTTTTTTGTTATTACTAGTTATAACACCAGTAATCTATATGCAATGGCTGCATTTCAATTATCGTTATTATTGCAACATACTTGGGATAAACAACATTCTGTTGCACTTAAAAAAAATTCAAAAAAATATCCTGAGCTTTAATTTGTAGGACTACCATGAAAAAAATTTATTTACTTATCCTGTTATTAATTGGACTTAGCTTATCAGCTTGTAGTAGCGTTACTCAAGATGGCGCACCTTCAGGATACGTGGACTTCGATGCAATTCCAAATGCAGTTCCCAAAGTTTTGCCTGAAAGTCGGTATGGTAATCCGCCTTCTTATTCTGTGCTTGGTAGAACATATTATGTGCGCAAAACAGCTGTAGGTTTTGATGAACGAGGTATTGCTTCTTGGTATGGTACAAAATTTCATGGCAGATTAACTTCAACACATAACCGCTATGACTTATATGCGATGACAGCAGCTATGCGTACTTTACCTATTCCTTCATTTGTGCAAGTCAGCAATCTTGAAAATGGTAAACAAGTCATCGTTGAAGTGAATGACCGTGGTCCTTTTAAAGATAACCGCATTATCGATTTATCTTATGCTGCAGCAGGTAAGTTAGGCATATTACAACGAGGTACTGGTTTAGTTGAAGTTCGTGCTATTGACCCTCGTACCTGGAATCAACAACAATCATATCCATCCTATGCAGAAAGTCCAACTTTACAACGACCCGGCAATCCACAGATTTACATTCAAGTGGGTGCATTTAGTCAAGCGCCCAGTGCGGAACGAATTTTATCGCAATTACATAAAGAAATTAACCAACCTAGCCGCATTGATACAGCAATGAGTAATGGTATGAAATTGTACCGAGTACAAGTGGGCCCATTACCTTCAGTTAATGTGAGTGATATTGTTAACAAACGGTTAGAAAGTTTGGGGTATCAGCATTCAA
>JBGSLN010000019.1:0-13681 GCA_041740675.1 Gammaproteobacteria bacterium
CTTAAACCATTTTGATGGCATTAATAAATTATATGTCCGAAATTTGAATAATCAAATGGTTGCACTCGCAAGCTTAATCAGTCTTTCGCCCATTATTGGGCAAGAAAATTTAAGTCACTTTAATCGCATGCGGTCTGCACAATTTAGTGCGACATTAAAACCAGGATATACAGTTGGCGAAGCTGTAAAATTCTTGCAAAGTAAGTTACCTGCAGTGACTTCTTCAAATGTCAGTGCGGCATTTGATGGTGCTGCAGCACAGTTTCTAGAATCTAATAGCAATATTTTTGGTATCATGATGCTTGCTTTGATTTTTATTTATCTGGTTTTAGCTGCGCAATTCGGCAGTTTTATTGATCCATTAATTATTTTATTAACTGTGCCTTTATGTATCGTTGGTGCGCTTATCACATTAAAATTGTTTGGCGGTACCATGAATCTTTTTTCTGAGGTAGGTTTGGTTACATTAATTGGCTTAGTCAGTAAACATGGAATTTTGATTACTCAATTTACCAATGAACTACGAGCAGGAGGAATGCCTCTCTCTCAAGCCATTATTCGCGCAGCAGCAATTCGATTACGTCCAATATTGATGACAACCTCTGCAATGGTCTTTGGTACACTACCTTTGGCATTTGCAACCGGTCCGGGTTCTGTAGGACGGCAACAGATTGGTTGGGTTATTGTAGGTGGATTACTGTTTGGAACCTTTTTCTCATTATTTGTTGTGCCAATTGCGTATTCATATTTAGGCAAATTGAAGCGGCAATTCGTTTAGAGCGAGCCTATCGTCAATTGCTGTTAGCAAACAATACTCAGTTATTTGCTTTACAACTATGTCATAACTAGAAAGACTGAAGAGTATATTTTAGAGAATTTAATGAGGTAGCGATGTTAAAGACAACAATTAATTTGAAACAATTATTTTATAAAAGAGACTTCACTAAAGGATTATGGGACCAATTTGCGCTGAATAATAAATTGGATTTAGATAGAAAAGTAGAAAATGCAGAGAATAGCACAGTGTTATGGTCTCTAGTGAAAAATTCACAAGGTCGAGAATTGTTGTTGGAATTAGCGATGATAAACTTAAACGAAGTGTTGGAATTGCTTGAAAAATACAATCTCGATGCAGCCCCTGCTCAGGGTCCCTGTGCTGGTTTAACCGTATTGTGGTGGCTTACAGGAACTCCGGAAGGCCGAACATTGTGGCTAAATTTAGCGGCGGAAAATCCAAACAGAGTGCTGGCATTGCTTGAAAAATGCAACCTCGATGTCGCCCTTATTCAGGGCGCAGATGCCGGTTCAACCGTGTTTTGGTTGTTAGCAGCAAATCCAGAAGGCCGAACATTGTGGCTAAAGTTAGCGGAGGAAAATCCAAACAGAGTGCTGGCATTGTTTAAAAAATGCAATCTCGATGCAGCCCCTACTCAGGGGCCCAATGCCGGCAAAACCATGTTGTGGTTGTTAGCAGCAAATTCAGAGAGTCAACGATTACTCAAACAATTACCGCAACTTTTAACTATGGCAAATTTTAATCTTAAAGTGAAAAATGAAACAATATGGGACTTAGTTGCAGACGATCTAGCGTTAACAAAAACATTCATACTCTTGGGCGCTGATATTAACTTAGCGTCTGAACAGCAAAAAAACGTTCTGAAAGATTATCAAAAAAATCTTTTAACTAATTTACAACGAGGGCTTAAATTATTTTATCGAGATATTGATCATTCTTTACCAGATGAACTTTCATTGAAAATTGTTTTTAACTATTTGCTAACTGAACATCCAGAACTTAAGTTTATTAAACCGCTCCTGCCAAAAATTATCGAACCTCAGTTAGGCATTTTATTAGAAGAACCTATTAGCTTTATTGCGCTTGCTAGCATTCGCAAGTGGAAAATGACAACAGGTGCGCGATGTTTAACATTAGAAGAAATGACTAAGCTTTTACAAGTTGAGAATAGGCCATTACAACAGAGATCTTATGAATATATCCTCACTCCAGATCAACTGAAGTAGGCACAAGAAATTGTATTGTCTTGTTTGAAAACGGCACAAGAAGAAAGGCGTTTACCGTATAGTTTCAAACAGGAATTAAAAGAAGAATTAATAAAACAAATTGCTCTGCTTAAGATAATAAATACAGAAAGTGTAACAATGGCTATTAGTACAGCAGTTATAAATTATAATAATATACAAGAGTTAGATAAAAGAAATAACAATAATGCAATCTTTATGGATTCTAATCTAGAAGAACATACCAGTATTGAAACAGCTGAATCAACGACAACCTCCACTGATTCGAGTACTTTACTTTCTATTAACCAACAGACACTTGTAGGCAATAAAAAAAGAGGATTTTTTACGGATCCTAGCACTGAAAAGCAACAATCTAAACGTACGAACGTACTGGAGAAGATAGGAGAAGATCTATTAAAACCAAAAGCCTCAGTTGTATCTTCATCACTTCCGCCGTCAAGATAAAATTTAGGAAATAATGTTTTCATTAAACTAATTATGAGTCCATGGTAACAATGATGTGTTGTGGTTTTAAGTGGTTACCGATATGAACTGTAAACAGTCTCCATTATTATTTCTTTACAAATGCCTGTTGTAACAAATTTGAATCAAAACCAAGCGGTTCTTGATTTTGAGCATATGTCAAATAAAGCGCACTATTAACTATACCATTAAAAGCGCTGCCAAGTGTAGCTGAAAGTAGAGATAAAATTACAATCAATCCAATACCAATTTCAAGAAAAAGAGTAGTTTGGTTGGGCATTAAATGCTGTAAACCAAATAAAACAGCAAAAATTGCAATGGCAGCTAAATTAAAGATCATAAAAATGCTTAAAACTCGACGCCAACCACGGCCAAAAATAGAAAAACCACGAGTGATTGCGGTAAATGGATCAACATTTTCAAATACCATGATTGGAATGATAAAATAAGTACTCATAGCCCAAGCAACGCCTAATACTGCGACAATTATATCTTCAATAATGTTATGTGATCTCTCTAAAATTCGAATTAGAAAACCAATAGTTGTATTCAAGATAGTCCATTGCAATAATACCCACCATCGTTTTGCCGCTAATTCCAAACCATCGCCGACACTAGCTGGGTTTCCTTGTAATCGCAATGTTGCACAGGCGATTAAGCTTGCATTGAAATAAACAATTAAAAAAGAAAACAAAAAATATAATCCTAGAAAAATTAAAGTTGCCAATCCAAAATGATGATCAAACAAACTAGAAACTTGTTTAATATCTAGTAATCCACCTGCAAATAATATAAACAATAATAAAGTACTCAGCATTAAACTAATTACGGGGAAAAATAATAAATCTTTATTATGTTTAAAAAATCGAACACACTGAATTAGAAATTGCCAGCTGCGGATGAATGAGTTGAAAAAGCCCATAAAGATCTCAAAAGTTTACGACAGGTGATTATTATACCATAAGATTAAATAGAGAGGGGTTAACCATTTGGTAAAGTTCAGCGTAATCTTTAATAATAAAATAAGTTAACTGTTTAATATCAATTCTAAAATCGGTTGAAAATGCAATTTTAGGATCCAACGGAATTCGGGTTGGAAGTGGGCTTTCTAAAGCATATACAGTTTCTTCAGGCGAAGACAGAATCCCGCCACCATAAATCCGTAATCCTTCTGGTGTTTCTATCAAACCAAATTCAACGGTAAACCAATAGAGTCTAGCTAGTTGAATCTGTACTGGTTCAGATTGGCCTTTTGCCAACTCACCAAATTTTCTCATAAAATTTGCATAAATTGGTAAAGTCAACATCGGACAATGCCCAAAAAACTCATGGAAAATATCAGGTTCTTTGATGTAATTAAAGTCATCTCTTCGACGAATAAAAGTCGCAGCTGGAAACTTACACGCAGCAAGTAAATTAAAAAATTGGTGGTATGGAATTAAAGCAGGGACTGGTTCAACCCTCCAACCGGTGGTATGTTCGAGGGCATGATTTATTTCAAATAATTGTGGAATACGCTGATGAGGTAGATTTAAAATTTTCAAACCTTGCAAAAACTCTTTACACGCACGACCTTCGATGATTTTTATTTGACGAGCATATAAATCTTTCCAGATCGCATTTTCTTCATGGGTGTAATGGACATATCCAGTATTATCAGGTTGTTTTGCTGTGTAATTAGATTGAAACATACTAACTCACCCCTTTATTTTTTAGTATAGTACTTTTTCAATAGTTAAACTTGCTGTGAATTAGTTTTATGGTAAACTTCAAATAATTTACCAAAAGAAAAAATTTAGAATAAATTAAAACTTAGAATTGGTTTTAGGTTTTTGAATGTTCTAATATTCATTAAGAGTTTAAATTTATGCAAATTGTTATTAGTGGCACCGGCTTATATACTCCTAAGGAAGGTATTTCAAATTTAGAGTTAGTCACTAGCTTTAATGAATATGTTCGGCAATTTAATGACGCACGCCAAAATGACATTGCCTCAGGCAAGATGGAACCATTACAAGAATCCAGTGTTGAGTTTATTGAAAAAGCTTCTGGAATTAAACATCGATATGTAATGAATAAAGAAGGTATTTTAGATCCAAAACTGATGCGTCCTAATTTGACTGAGCGTCCTAATGAACAAATGTCTCTCCAATGCGAAATGGCTTTTTTTGCTGCGAAGCAGGCTATGCAAGAGGCTAACAAAACTGGCAATGATATTGATTTTGTAATTGTTGCTTGTTCAAACATGCAACGACCCTATCCAGCAATAGCTATTGAATTGCAGCAAGCATTGCAGATCGATGGCTATGCGTATGATTTAAATGTAGCTTGTAGTTCTGCCACGTTTGGTATACAAACCGCAGTCAATGCAATCAAAGCGGGGAGTGCCAAAGCAGTCTTGATTGTTAATCCAGAAATTTGTTCGGGACATTTAAATTTTCGAGATCGCAACAGCCATTTTATTTTTGGTGATGCTGGCACAGCAATAGTGGTGGAAGCTGCAGATACAGCAACTGCTGATTGTCAGTATGAAATTGTTGATTGCAAATTAAAAACATTATTCTCAAGCAATGTGCGTAATAATGGAGGCTTTTTAAGTCGATGTACACCTGAATCCCGTGATAATGCAGATAAGTTATTTGTTCAGGATGGTAAAAAAGTTTTTAAAGAAGTTACCCCATTAGTTGCAAATTTAATTTTAGAACATTTGGAAAAAAATCACATTAAGCCAAATGATTTAACACGTTTATGGCTGCATCAAGCTAATAGCAATATGAATCGATTAATTGGTACGAAATTACTTGGGCATGAGCCCTCTACAGAGGAAGCACCAATAATTTTAGATGAATATGCTAATACGAGTTCAGCAGGTTCCGTGATTGCATTTCACAAAACCTGTAAAGATTTAGCCAAAGGCAGCATTGGGATTTTATGCTCTTTTGGTGCAGGATATTCAGCAGGAAATATTATTTTGAAGAAAATATTTTAAGGTGTAGTCCGTACTTTTTGTGCTCGAGTGAGTTACGATCTACGCAATGGTAGAAATATAGGTTCAAAAGGAAAATGCATGGAAAAAAATCAACAAGGCATAAGTTTGATGGAAGTATTAATTAGTTTAGTTATTATGAGTATAGGATTATTAGCTATTTTAAAAATGCAAATTTATGCAATGCAAGCAGCAAATAGTGCACTCACTACTTCAATTGCAATTATTCGATTAGATTCACTTCGTTCCATTTATGCGTTAGGTCCAAGCAATTTTTCTGAATTATTTGCCAATTGGGCTACCGAAAATAATCTTTATTTACCAGAAACTAGAGTAGAACAGCAGGATAAAAAAATTGATCTACTTTGGTATGATAGTTTTAGAAACAATACTTTTAAAATTCAGGCTCAATTAAATTAGTATCGATAGAGTAGACTATTACATCTACAACCACAAAAAATAGTAGTCGTTTCTTTTAACCTATCTCTATCGATCTTGAAACACTTATTTAAAAATAAGGCATACCATTGGGTGGCGAGCTCTTTTGATAAATTAGGATAAGATTAAATTGCAACTTTTATAGCTGCAAAAAGTTCATTAGCCCTTAAATCACCTGACCAAGCAGGTGCTGCTATGGGTGGGTTTGAAGCAAAGACATAATCATTAGTTACAAATTTTCCACCATCAAAATATCGATAACCTGCATCTAAACTAAAACGCTTATATTGCCATTCCATACCTGCCATTAGTTGATAAGCAAATGCATATCTTGAATGATCCTGCATGAGGGAGACTATTGCATTTGAGTTGGCAAGTTCAGAATGGAAATCACTAATAGTGTTATAAGAGATACCAAGACCCGCACCTACTATAGGCTGTAAGGTACTATTCGAACTTAAATGCATGAGTAAATGATCCGAAAGACCGCCACCATACAATGTACCATTAAACATAATTGCATTATTGCTTAAGTCGAAAAATCGAGTTTTGTTTCCAAGAAAATTTGGCGTGTTAACAGCAGTAGAGGTTTGAAATTTTTCATATGAATACAAACCACGGTGTGTTGCATCGATATCAAGACTTAACCAGGGATTTAGACGATAGCCAACTCCAGCAGTAAATAAAGGAGCAGTACCTAGAGTAGAGTTATAACCTTCTGGACTGGGATCCCAAAAACTAGTATCAGCCGAAATATTGGCACTTTTAGAAAAAGACGCACCGCTACCCAATTCGATGTAAAAAGGATATTGTTGGTTAATTTTCGCATTGCTTGATGAGTCAGGAATTGTTGTATTCGATGCCAATGCAATGTTGAATACTATGATGCTACTTCCAATTATTCCAAAGATTTTTTTTGTCTGCATATATTTTCTCTCCAAATATAATCATATTTATAAAAATCAACTTATTGATTTAACTAAAAATTGATCCTATGTTCAACAAATGTTTTGAAAATCAAGCTAATAGTCTCATGAATCCCCCTCATTGTTGGAAATTGGATAAAGATTAGTTTTTCTAAAGAGAGGGAATTTATGAGGGTAAGAGTATTACTCCATTTACTATAAGTGACTATTAAGGTAATATAAAGTAAAATTTATTACAAGGATCATTGTGAAATATCAAAATCACTACGGTCAAAGCCTGATCGAGGTGATGGTCGCATTGACCATTAGTTTATTCCTTTTAAGTATTTTAACGATCGCTTTTCAAGCGGCAAGAACCACAGCACAGTATGTGGATGATTTAATTCAAATCCAAGAAGCGGCAATTATGTTTTTTCATCTTCTGAAACAAGATTTAGATCAACCAAATGCGCAAATTTTAAATCCTGAGCAAATTCCACAAACAATTTTACAAAGAATAGCAAAAAACACAGATGGGTTATTAATTGGGACAAATAAACAAAAAATAGTCTATTTCGTGAATAAAATTAATAAAAGCGCTGCATTACATCGAAAAAATTTGACAGAGAGTGTGCATATTCAAGATGGATTGACCCTAAATATTAAAGATTTGCAAATAAAATATGGGATGTTAATTACAAAAACTTTAGAGTTTCTTCCAGCTACACAAATCACAAATTGGAATAGTGTAAAATTGATAAAGGTTCAGATATTAATACAGCCAGAGCATGCTGCATTGAATCATAAACCTTTAATTAAAGATTTGAGTTTCATTATTGGAGTTAAGTGAATGAATCATAGAGAAAAAGGATTTATTTTAATTACCGTTTTGGTTTTCTTATGTGTAATAACATTGATCATCGCAAATAATTTTCATAATGCAGCAATGCAATTAAAAATTAGCCATCATCAACTTAAAAAATTGACAAATCAGAAAGATGATTAAGGGCTGTTTGCGTGGTATGATTGCCAATAAAAAAACATAGGCCACTGAATGAACACCATTGAATTGACGATTGATCATAAAATTGGAGTAATAACTTTTAATCGCCCTGAAGCAATGAATGCTTTAAATGCGACAATGGCTTCGGAGTTATTGCATAGCATCAAGAAGTTAAACAGTAGTAGCGATGTAGATGTGATTATTCTTCGTGGGGCGGGCAGTTTATTTATGGCGGGTGGAGATGTTGGTTTTTTTTATAAAAATATAGAAAACTTACATGAACACGTTGATAATATTATTGATACTGTACATGAGTTTATTCATGAGATTGTTAATAGCCCAAAGCCTGTGATTGCTTGTGTGCATGGTTCTGTTGCTGGCATAGGCCTGAGTTTTATGCTGGCCTGTGATTTGGTGATGGCTGCTGAAGGCACTAAGTTTACGACAGCGTATAGTAATATCGGTACCACCCCAGATGGTGGTTGTACTTATTTTCTACCTCGCGTTGTTGGTGTGACTAAAGCCAAAGAAATGATTATGCTTTCGACGCTATTAGACGTGGAACAAGCAACCGCCTTAGGCTTAATTAACTTTGTGGTTCCTGCAAATCATTTATTCGATGAAGCCAAACGTTTAGCAGAGAAATTAGTGCATGGGCCAAAATTAGTTTATGCAAAAGCAAAGCAATTGATAAATCATTCATTAGAACATGATTTATCTAATCAATTAAATTTTGAAAAGGAAAATTTTATCAAATCAACTAAAACAAAAGATTTTAAAACGGGGGTTTCATCCTTCATTAATAAACAAAAGCCTGAATTTGAAGGTGTATAAATCTTTGAGAGAGAATTATGAAAAATAAAGCATACCAAGGTCGAGACGTGTATTTTGTAGATGGGTCACGCACTCCATTTTTAAAAGCGCGAGCTAAACCAGGTCCATTTACCAGCTCCGATTTAGCTGTTGCGACTACCAAGCAATTATTAACACGACAGAACTTTGAACCCACTGAGTTTGATGAAGTGATTACTGGGGCAGCAATGCCAAGCGCAGATGAAGCAAATATTAGTCGTGTAATTTCATTGCGTCTAGGTTGCGGCAAAAAAGTTCCTGCATGGACAGTCATGCGTAATTGTGCTTCTGGAATGCAAGCGTTAGATAGTGCGGCAACCAATATTAGCTCGGGTCGAGCAGATTTAATTTTAGCAGGTGGTGTTGACGCTATGAGTCATGCACCATTAGTTTATAATCACCAAGCAGTAAATTGGTTTGCGGAAATGGCAGCCGCAAAATCAACTGGACAAAAAGCACTTACCTTTTTAAAAGCACGACCGCAATATTTTCTTAATCCGATCATTGCTTTATTACGTGGATTAACTGATCCTATTGTAGGGTTATCGATGGGACAAACAGCAGAAGAAGTGGCGTATAAATTTAAAATTTCACGCACTGAGATGGATGAGTTTGCTGTGCGTAGCCATTTACGGTTAGCTGAAGCTCAGACAAAAAATCTATTAACAGAAATTACCACACTCTATGATCACAAAGGAAATGTATATCTTCATGATGATGGTATAAGAGCTGATAGCAGTGTAGAAAAGCTTGCAAAATTGAAGCCATTTTTTGACAAAAAATTTGGTAATGTCACAGCAGGAAATAGTTCACAAGTGACGGATGGTGCAGCTTATTTGATTTTAGCAAGCAGTGATGCGATAAAAAAATATAATTTGCCAGTCATCGGAAAATTAGTAGATTGTAGCTGGGCTGGATTAGATCCTGCTGTCATGGGGTTAGGACCAGCATTTGCGTCCGCAGCCTTGTTAAAGCGACATAATCTTAAATTAAATGATATTGATTATTGGGAAATTAACGAAGCATTCGCAGCGCAAGTCATAGGATGTTTACGAGCTTGGAATGATATTGATTTTTGTAAAAGAGAATTGGGATTAGAAGATAAATTGGGTGAGCTGGATCAAAACAGATTAAATATACGTGGGGGTGCAATTTGTCTTGGTCATCCTATTGGTGCAAGTGGCGCTCGTATTGTTTTGCAATTATTACATATTTTACGAGGAAACAATGCAAAACGGGGTATTGCAAGTTTGTGTATTGGTGGTGGGCAAGGCGGTGCAATGTTAATTGAATCCTGTGACAAAACGGCATAAGGGGTTAGTGATGAATCAAAATTATAAAAATTGGAAAATTGAAAAAGATAATCAAGCAATACTGTGGCTTTGGTTAGATAAAGCTAATTCTGCCGTTAACACGTTGGATGCCGATATTTTAGATGAATTGAGTCAAATTCTTGATGAGATTCAAGGTGAAAAAAATGGGATTAAAGGCGTAGTTTTTGGTTCTAAAAAAGATACGGGTTTTGTTATGGGAGCAGACATCGAACAGTTTACCCATTTCAATTCAGTCGATGAAGCAAAGAAATTCATTCAACATGGTCAAGTTGTTTGTGATCGTGTTGAAGCATTGCCGGTTCCTACAGTTGCCATGATCGAGGGTTTTTGCTTAGGGGGGGGATTGGAATTATCGCTGGCCTGTACTTATCGAGTAGCCGTTGATGATGATAAAAAGAATCTTGGTTTGCCCGAAGTACTATTAGGCATCCATCCAGGTTGGGGCGGTTCAGTCCGTTTACCAAAATTAATTGGCGCGATGAATGCCTTGCCTTTAATATTAAGCGGTCGATCTGTAACCGCAAGAACTGCAGAAAAACTAGGTTTTATTGATGCAGCAGTACCCAAGCGACATTTAAAAAATGCTGCAGAACAATTTATTCTAAAGAAACTTCCAAAACATAAAGCAACGACTTTGCAAAGATTGAGTAATCACCAATTATTACGGCCACTCATCGCTTCAAAAGCGCGTAAAGATATTGCAAAGAAAGCTAAGTCTGATCATTATCCGGCGCCTTATGCAATATTGAATAACTGGCTGGAGCATGGCGTTAATCAAGAAAAAGCGCTTTTAGGGGAAGCAGACTCATTAGCCAAATTAGTGCTAGATAATACCGCGAAAAATTTAGTACGTGTTTTCTTTCTACAAGAACGAATGAAAAGTTTAGCGAAAAGCAGTGATTTTAAAGCTACTCATGTACATGTAATAGGTGCAGGTGTGATGGGCGGTGATATTGCGGCATGGTGCGCATTGAGAGGCATTGATGTAACTTTACAAGATCAAAATGAAAAAGCAATTGCTGCGACCATTGCTCGTGCTTATAAATTATTTCAGAAAAAATTGAAAAAACCACGTTTAGTTCAAGCAGCAAGGGATCGATTACTAGCAGATCCGCAAGGTCATGGGGTAAGACAAGCAGATGTGATCATTGAAGCTATTTTTGAGCATTTAGAAACAAAACAAAATTTATTTAAAGAGCTGGAAATGAAAATGCGTCCGGACGCAATTTTAGCAACCAATACCTCAAGTATTCCACTTGATGAAATTAATGCGGCCTTACAACACCCAGAGCGATTAGTGGGTATTCATTTTTTCAATCCAGTTTCACAAATGCAATTGGTTGAAGTTGTGCAAGGAAAAGTTACTAGTAAAAAAATAGTAAATCAAGCGTTGGCTTTTGTGAAACAAATTAGCCGATTACCTGTGCCTGTCACTAGCAGTCCAGGATTTTTAGTTAATCGTTCCCTCATGCCGTACTTACTGGAATGTATGAGTTTACTCGATGAAGGTGTACCTGCGGTAGTAATTGATAAAGCAGCTGAAAATTTTGGCATGCCCATGGGCCCAGTCGAATTGGCTGATACGGTGGGTTTAGATATTTGCTTATCGGTTGCAACTAATTTAACCGCGCATTTTGGTGGCACTGTTCCTGAGAAATTAAAAGAAATGGTGAAAAAGAATTTGTTGGGTCGTAAATCGGGCAAAGGCTTTTATACATATAAAAAAGGTGTGCCAGTTAAACCTACACCAGGTGATTATAAAGCAAAAGATGATATTATTGATCGATTAGTGTTACGCATGGTGAATGAAACTGTGTCTTGTGTGCGTGAATCAGTAGTGTCTGACGCTGATTTATGTGACGCAGCAATGATTTTTGGTACTGGCTTTGCACCATTTCGTGGTGGCCCAATTAATTATACTAAAGAACGTGGAATAGAAGAAGTGCGAAAGCGATTAGAAGAGTTTACTGAAAAATACGGTGAACGCTTTAAGCCGGATGCAGGATTTGCATCTTTAGCAAAGCATGAAGTTATCAAGCCGAGTGCAACTGAAACGGTAATTTGAAGTGAGTAGCGCTTTATATTGGATCGAAAAGTTGCAATTAGAATCCCACCCTGAAGGTGGTTATTTTAAAGAAACATATCGATCAAATGAAATAATCCCTCAGCAAGTATTATCAACACGATTTACAGGAGATCGTTGTTTCTATACACAAATTGTTTATTTATTAGAATCTCATCAAAAAAGCAAACTACATCGGCTTAAAGCTGATGAGACCTGGCATTTCTATGAAGGTGTACCGATTGTACTTTATTTAATTTCACCAACCGGTAGCTTTTCCACGGTTACATTAGGCCGCGGTAATGAGGGGTTTGTTTTTCAATATACTATACCGCATGGCTATTGGTTTGGCGCTAACATTGAAGCAGTAGATGGTTTTAGTTTAGTTGGCTGTACAGTTGCCCCAGGGTTTGATTTTAGAGATTTTGAGTTAGGTGATCAGAAAAAATTAATTAATGAATTTCCTGAAAACCAAAGTTTGATTAAGTTTTTGACGTAGTGAGGTTGTAATATCATGATTTTTCCAGAACCAATGTTGAAAGAAACAGCTTTACGATTTGCAATCACGGAAGCATATCGTAAGAATGAAAAAATTGTTGTAGAAAATTTACTGACAAATATCAATTTAGATTATTCTGAAAAAATACGGATTAACGAAACAGCCGCAAAGCTAGTTAAAGAAGTTCGCCAACAACGTTTGGGTAACAGTGGCCTAGATTCTTTTTTATATCAATATAATTTATCCAGTGAAGAAGGAATTGCTTTAATGTGTTTAGCAGAGGCATTATTGCGTGTGCCAGACAAAGAAACTGTGAATAAATTAATTTCAGATAAAATTAGTCCTGCAAACTGGCAAGCTCACTTAGGCAAAAGCAATTCTATATTCGTGAATGCTGCTACTTGGGGGTTAATGTTAACGGGAAAAATTTATGATATTAAGCCAAGTAATTCAGGGCATTTAAACAAAGTATTTAAAGGACTAGTAAAACGGGGTGGTGAACCTGTGATCCGCAAGGCTATTGCGCATGCAATGAAAATTCTTGGCAAACAATTTGTAATGGGTCGTCATATTCAAGAAGCTATTAATCGAGCTAAGGAATTTGAAAAAAGAGGTTATTTATATTCTTATGATATGCTAGGTGAAGCTGCAAAAACAGCAGAAGATGCTGAAAAATATTTTCAAGCATATCAGAAAGCCATTGAGGCATTGGCTCTTGTCGCAAACTCAGATCAGGTAGTTAAAAATCCAGGTATCTCAGTAAAATTATCTGCATTATTTCCTCGTTATGAATTTTCTCAACAACATCGTGCTATTCCTGCTGTGAGTGACAAATTATTAAGACTCGCATTGCATGCTAAAGCTGCAAAAATTAGTTTAACTGTGGATGCTGAAGAAGCGAATCGTTTAGATTTATCATTAGATATCTTAGAAAATATTTTTGCAAATCCTGCTTTGAATGGTTGGGAAGGTTTTGGTTTAGCATTACAATCCTATCAAAAACGTGCTTGGTTTGTGATTGATTGGTTAGTATCACTCGCGCAAAAATATAATCGGCGGTGGATGGTGCGTTTAATCAAAGGCGCTTATTGGGATTC
>JBGSLN010000020.1:0-2924 GCA_041740675.1 Gammaproteobacteria bacterium
TTGGATACAGTCAGGCATCGTCCCATATACTATTGGATTATGGTGGCTACATGTTTGTTTATTAATCGTTGCTTCTAGTATTACATTTTTTCGATCCAAATGGAGTACTTATGTTTGGAAAAAGATTTTTTAGAGATAAGCATGAAATTAATTCCTAAATATATTGTAACGACAGTGTTCACTAGCATTATGCTAGTACTGCTTATTTTAATGGGGCTTGAACTGTTAATTTCTTTCATTGGGCAGCTCCCCAAAATTGGTCATGGAAATTATGGGCTATTACAAGCAATATTTTATGTACTGTTGGATATGCCTTTTGAATTATATAACTTTTTTCCAATGGCGAGTTTAATCGGAAGTTTGTTAGGATTAGGAGTTCTTGCAAGTCAAAGTGAATTAATTGTGATTCAAGCAGCTGGTTTTTCCAAATGGCAAATTACTGCTACGGTTTTGCGAGTAGCACTTATTATAGTTGTCATTTCAGTGGTGTTAGGAGAAATTATTGCCCCCTATACAGAAGGTTATGCAAACTCAATCCAAGCGATGTCATTAAGTGATTCGCAAAGTTTGCAAACGGGTCAAGGAGCTTGGATAAGGCAACAGAATAATTTTATCCATATTGACAAAGTTGTTAATAATAAACATCTAAAAAAAATTATTAGTTATAAATTTAATAACGATCATCAATTAGTAAATATCTTATCTGCAAATTTTGCGACGTTTACTCATGGGCAATGGATTCTACACCATGTGCTGGATACTCAAATCCTAAGTAACAAGGTAATTTCACAAGCAATACCCGTCCAAAGTTGGTCTATCAATATTAATCCAACCTTATTAAAGAATGATGACAATGGACCAGATAATATGTCTTTATTCGGGCTGAATGACTACATTAATTATTTAAAAAGTAATGGCTTGCAAGCAGCATTATATCAAATAAATTTTTGGAAACGAATATTTCAACCGCTAGCGACAGCCGTGATGATTTTTCTTGCTATACCATTTGTGTTTGGTTCACTTCGAAGTGTGACCGTGGGGGTGAGAATATTAACTGGTGTGACAATGGGCTTTTTGTTTTATATATTGAACCAATTTTTTGCTCCAATTAGTTTGCTCTATCAAGTTCCTCCATTGTTAGGCGCATCGTTACCAACAATTTTATTTGCATTTATTGCTGTATTAACTATGATTATGAAAAAATCCTGATCGTCTTAGAAAAGTTCTCATGATAATTGCTTTAGGTATAGAATATTTTGGTGCAAACTTTCATGGCTGGCAAAAACAGCCAGGAAAAATTCGTACGGTACAAACTGTTTTAGAAACAGCACTCAGTAAAATTGCAGATCACTCAATTGCAATCACTTGTGCAGGTCGCACGGACACGGGTGTACATGCTTTGGCACAAGTTGTTCATTTTGAAACAAAAGCTGATAGAAAATTAGATGCATGGGTTTTAGGATGTAATAGTATTTTACCACCGGATGTCAAAGTTCTGTGGGCTGAAAAGGTACCTCAAAAATTTAGCGCGCGGTTTTCTGCCATAGCCCGTACCTATCAATATCTTATTTTAAATACGCAATTTAACTCTGCATTATTACACTCATTAGTAACCTGGGAAAATTGTATTTTGGATGCAAGTGCTATGCATGATGCAGGACAACTGTTATTAGGCGAACAAGATTTTAGTTCTTTTCGTTCAAATGAGTGCCAATCAGAATCGCCTAATCGCAATATTCAAAAATTACAAGTGGTACGAAACGGCAGTTTTGTAGTTTTGACTATTCAGGCAAATGCTTTTTTGCATCATATGGTGCGAAATATCGTGGGGGTTTTAATGGAAGTGGGTAAAGGAAAACAACCTCAGCAATGGATACTTAAAGTATTAGCTGCAAAAAATCGACAAGCAGCGAGTAGGACTGCACCCGCAAATGGTTTATACTTAGTTAAAGTAGATTATCCTAAAGACTTGTTAACTAAAAATCATGCTAGATACCCAACTTACACAATTTCATCGGACCCACATTAAGTTTTGTGGAATCACACAACTTGCAGATGCACACTATGCTGAAGCATTAGGGGTGGATGCATTGGGATTTGTTTTTTATGAAAAAAGTCCCAGATATTTGTCAGACAAGATGGCGGCTACTATTTGTAACCAACTCTTACCCTTTACAACTAAAGTTGGTTTATTTGTAGACGCTACTGCTGGATTTGTTCAACAAACTTTGAAAACAGTTAAGCTTGATTTGCTACAATTTCATGGCGATGAATCAGATAATTTTTGTAATCAATTTCAGAAACCTTATATTAAAGCTATTCAAGTTAAAACTCATGAAGAAATTCTTCAAGCTGTTAATCAATATCCAAATGCTTGTGGCATGCTGTTAGATAGTTTTCATGCTGAAAAACGTGGTGGAACTGGCGAAGCATTTGACTGGAGTATTATTCCAACAAACTGTGGCAAGCCTGTCATTCTGGCAGGCGGTTTGACTGCAGAAAATGTTAAAAGAGCTATACAAACTGTGCAACCTTATGCAGTTGATGTTTCTAGTGGAATAGAAATTTCAAAAGGTAAAAAAGATTTTCAAAAAATGCGAGCATTTGTTGAAGAGGTAAAAAATGCTTATGATCTATAAGATTTTACAAAACCTGTGAATGGATATATTTATGAAACAAAAATATAATTTTCCCGATGAACGAGGCTATTTTGGTGATTTTGGAGGACGGTTTGTCGCTGAAACGCTGATGGAACCTTTAAATGAACTTGCTAAAGCCTGTGAACTGTACTTAACACAACAAGATTTTCTCGATGAAATTTCTTATGAATTAAAACATTTTGTTGGACGACCAACACCCATTTATTATGCAAAACGTTGGTCGGAGACGATTGGTGGAGCAAAAATTTATTTGAAGCGAGAAGA
>JBGSLN010000021.1:0-4642 GCA_041740675.1 Gammaproteobacteria bacterium
TTTGGCGCGCCCTTCTAATTGCATTTTTAATAGCATCTCGATTTCTTGATCACAATTCCAACCTTTCTTTCCAACAAAAACAAGCTGAACATCCTTTTGAAGATTGGGTGGTAAGTTTGTAAAAGCCCGCATAATCCGCAAGCAATTTTTTTTAGGTGAAATTGTTCCTACTACTAATAAGAAATGTTTTTCAATGCCATATTTTTTTAATACCGTGGTATTATTATTTATCGGCTTAAGCCATTCTGGATTAATGCCATGATGAACGACTGAAATCTTTTCTTGCGGAATTTTATAATACTGTTGTATGTCTTCGCGCATAGCCTCACTAATAGCAATTACATGATCTGCATTAGCTGCAACTTTTCTTAATAAATAATTTTTTAATCGACGAGAGTTTGAACTTGCATGTTCAGCTTCTTTAAAAGGAATTGCATCATGTAGAGTTGCAACTACTGGTTTGTTTTTTAATTTAGGAACTTTGTAATCTGTACTATGATAAACATCTATTGTTTGTTCATAATGATGATAGCAATTAATGGGTAAATACTGGTTGATAAAAGGGTTAACTGCAACTGTAAAACGAGATCTTCTTTCTAATATTGGAAAGGGATACTTTAAAGATTCTTTCACTGTTTTAAAGTAAGTAGGTTCCAGCATGACTTGATCTTTAAGTGCTTCAACTAAATTAAACGTATAACTACCAATGCCATCATATTTTTTTTGTTGGCCATTCAAAGTAAATAATGGGGCAATACTGATTCCGACACGCATATACTTATCCCAATAATGATTGATAAAGGTTTAAGTAACTTTCACCCATATGTCGGGCTGTAAAAAACTTATTATAATGTTCAAGAGCGCCCCGCTCTAATTTTTCATAATAGGGTTTATCATTTAGAAGCTTATTCATTGCCTGTTTTAAGGCTGCAGGATCTCCAGGTGGAATAATAATTCCGCTGACATCATGGGTATTTACAAAAGAGGTTCCCGTTCCTAATTCAGTGGAAATTAATGGTTTGCTATGCATAAGTCCTTCTAATAAGCTAATACAAAACGCTTCTGTTCTTAGGTGAGAAGGAACAACCACTCCATAACATAATTTAAGTAAAGCCCATTTATCAGCATCCGTTATTTTTCCAACAAAGGTCACATTTTTAAGTTGATATTTTTGTGCTAGTTGATGTAAATGATTTTCTTCTGGACCCGCACCTGCAATCACCACTGAGATATTAGTGTCACGAACAGCCTCAATTAAAAAATCTAGGCCTTTATAATAACGCAACACCCCTATAAATAAGAAAAAAGGTTGTTTAAGTTTATTTTGCCAAGCATTTAATAATTCTTGTTGATTTTCTGGTAGCTGCGCTGCTTCAAGGCCAATGGGTGCAACGTGAGTTTTCTTCTTAAATTTATTCAGCACTGGACTACTCTGCAAAAGATTATTAGAGGTGGTCACAATGCAATCTATTTTTTTTAAAAATCGATGCATCAGTGGTTGATAAATTTTGTTTAATGTTTTTTGTCGTACAATATCAGAATGATAAGTCAATAAACTAGGTTTATCTACAGATCTAAATAAGTGCATGAAATCTGCAAATGGCCAAGGAAAATGATAATGTAAAATATCATATTGCATCGCGATTTTTCGAAAATGATGCAATAAAGCAACGCTCATAGGACAGGAAAATCGATCAATCGTTCTAGGGTAAAAATAAACTCGATTATACTCTGCCTGATGCACATAGGCTGTATTTTTATCTGTAGTAGATATTACATCACTAATTATATTTTTCTTAGCTAGCTCTTTTGAAAGGCTGTGAATAGTTTGTTCCACACCACCTAGTGATTCAGGATAATAGGTTTTATAGATGTGAAGAATTTTCATTTAGCCATTCAATCATCAATACAACTTACTCAAAACTCTTAATTAATTTATTCGCTGCCTCATGTCCCATTCGCATAGCATTATGCATATTGGGATAAGTAAAAGCACCTTGCCGACCTGTAGTTTGTAAGTTATTAAAACTGTTTACATAATCTTTAACACAATTCAGGTATTGCTCGAAACCTAATGCAAAAACTGGATAACCGTTTTCATAGCGACTCACATGGAATTCGACAATATCTTCTTTTTGGCATATTTTTTCTTCTGCCAAGTCTTTGTAGATTGCCTGTTTAATAGATTCATCCATATTCCATTTATTGTCTCCAACTTCACAGGTCATCTCAACAATTAATACAGTATGGTCAGAAGGATTGACTTTTAACCCACCATTCTTAGGTTCCCCTACTCGATGAAATACATGGTTACGATAATAGACGTATAGAGAATCCAAACATTTTTGTTTTTTTACCAATAGCCCTACAATCACAATAGGTTTATATCGCAAGTTATTTGCAGCTTGTAAAACATTGGCTGGCGTTGCGGGTTGCATTGTTTTAATTAAATGATTAATTGGAATTGTGGAAATGCAAGCATCAAAAGCAATTTCGTGCATTTGATCATCTTTATGATAAATTACACTTGTTATCTTATTACCATCGCTATTCAGTTGTTTTACTTCGGCATTTAAGATGACTTCTCCACCTGCATCCACTATTGCTTTGGCAACACACCGAGTCATGGTTTCTGCGCCAGTTTGAGAATAATGCAGCGTTTCTTTAGACAAAGCACTGTCAACAGACTGCACTTTGCTTTTAATACCAATTTTTTCTAAACCTTTCTTTACTACATCCACAGCTGAAAGTTTTGGCATTTTTGCGGTGATAAACGTTGCTGATAACTGTTTAGGATGTATATCCCAGTACCGATGAGTAAAATCTTCAAAGAAAAATTTATATAATGGCTTGCCGTAAAGTTGTATCAATGCTTCTTCGGCATTTGTAGCTTTATAAGGAAACACTAAATTATATAATTGAGAACCAAAAAGTGCTGATACTTGTTTAGTAAGTTTGAGCAATGGAATACCTTTGATCATATCTTGAAATTGTAATGGATATCGATAAGAGCCACCTGCCCATTTGATATGCGCATTCAAATCCACTTCAATACGCTCATCGCCCATTAACTGTTTAACATCCTCGAAAATTTCTTTATCAAAGGCATGAAACATATGTACGCCCAAATCATACCAATTTTCATTGTAATTCATACTGGTTGCTAACCCACCGGGCCTTTCACCTTTGTCAATGACCGTTACGTTATAACCATTACGAGATAAAGTCCTTGCAGCATACAGACCACAAGGACCACCACCTAAAATAGCAATTTTCTGTGTTTTCAATGTATATTATCCAAAAATTACATTATGCTGTTACTTTTTCTTGCGTTGCTAAAATCTTTTCTTGAATTTTATATAAACGCAATAATTCAGTCTCTGGTAATTCAACATCAGCCCAAGTGATCGGTTGATCTTTATCTAGCTTATGTTTGAATCTTGGTTTTGTATCATGTCCTTCTACATCTAATAAACAGACAGGTAAGTACCCTTTTTTATCTGCTACAGCTGCTTCATAAACCAAACCATAGGTTAAATCGCCGCCAATACCATGATCGATAATTGTGCCTGCTGTTACAGCTTGTTTCGCATGAGTAAATGTATCTGTTAAACGACCATAAGTTTGAGTCAACACTGGTTTTTTCCAAAGTGCTGCTAGTGCAATAGCTCGCGGAGTTTCCAAATGACATAAGTGGTAAGGACGATAAAATAAATAGTATGGATGTCGACTATCAACTTTATAATAATTCAAATATTCAGCTTGCACTTTATCATCACAGCGACCAATCACGTATACACCACCACCTGGCTTTGCGCCAAGGATATAATCAATACGACCTTTATTTTTGTAAGCATCAAAGTTAAAAAGATTCAACGCCTCAGTAACAGAAGTGGCTTTAGGGCCTTCCATACCAGGAATAAATGGGATTAAATTGGTAGCATTAGCGATAAGTGACATTTCAATGTTTAACTTGGTACCATCCGTATAAGCGATACATTGAATCAAGCTTAAATTCAGTTTCTTTGCAATTTCTTTCTTTTGCTCAGCAATCGCATAACGATCTAAGAAACCTTTCATATTTCCTGCTTGAACAATATCAAAGCCCCATAATTCAATTTCTTCGATCATGCGCATTAACACGCCATGTTGATCGCCAGCATCACTGGTCACAACTACACCATGCTTTTTTGCTTCTGCAGTTAAATAATGTCCAAGCGCTAAATCGACTTCAGCATTCATTAAAACCACATGGGCTTTTCTTTCAATTGCTTTTAAGCAATATCTTGCTGCTGCTGCAATAGTATTAGAAGATTCAACTAAAACATCATAATGAATTTTAGTATCATCTAAGGCTTTATCGCTGTTATCATATAGAGGCACTTTTTTGCCATACAACTTTTGTGCTTTTTCAGCCGCTTCAATATTTAGATCGGCAATGAATGCTAGTTCCATTCCTGGTGTTTTACCAATTTGCAGTGCGATACCGCAACCCATGGCGCCTGCGCCGATTAAACCTACTTTGATAGGTTCTTTTATTTTTTCCAAATATTTTAATTCATGCAGCATAATTGTTTTCCCTTTGTATAAAATAAATTGAAATGCTCACTTTATGAAAAGCGTAAATATTTAAATCTACATT
>JBGSLN010000022.1:0-9067 GCA_041740675.1 Gammaproteobacteria bacterium
AGCAGATCACGATGTGTATCGAGCATTGATCGACTATCAAGCGAATAATGTATTGTCTATTACAGCGGCATTGAGTCTCAAACGTAATCCATTTGCAATGTTTGCATGTACTGATGCTAAAGATCAAGAATCGCCTACGGATTCGTTGAAATTTTTTGACAACACTACTGCACCCCAGAAAAATAAAGTATAAAAAGGAGATTCCTCGCGTTGTTCGGAATGACAAGGGGTGTTTGTCATCCGAACGTATAACTGTCATCCCGAACGGAGTGAGGGATCATTAAAATCATGAGCAGCCTGATGGAGATCCTTCGCTACGCTCAGGATGACAACGGTATTGTCATCCCGAACGGAGTGAGGGATCATTAAAATCACGAGCAGCTGGAAGGAGATCCTTCGCTACGCTCAGGATGACACAGAGACGTTGCTCGAAATAGCAAACATTATAATTAATACTAACTGAGAAATATGAATATGAACAAACTCAAGCTCGCTATACTCGCTACACTATTATCTACAACGGTAACAATTGCTAACGCGCAACAATTAGCATGGTCACCCATCGTACCTAAGACTGCAGCGGAGAGCGCATTAAAAGATCAAGTTATTAAAATCATGAATAACTACTACACTAGTTATCATGATCCTGAATATTTTTCAGGAATGAGTACAGCGGTTTATGCACCTGAACATGGCACAATGGCATTTTATCTTGGTACAGTTGCTCAAGATCCTAATAGCGACAAAGTTGATCAAAACACGTTATTTGATATTGGCAGCATTACAAAATCATTTACTGCAGCGATTATTTTACAATTAGAAAAACAGCAATTTCTTACCTTAAATGATACTGTGACAAAATGGCTACCTCAGTATTCAAAATGGGGCTCGACTACAATTGAGCAAATGCTTAATATGACGAGTGGTCTACCTAATTATTCAAATTCACCCTACATGAATTATATCGTGACTCAGAAATTAGATACGCTCTGGAGTAATAAAGAACTCGTCAATATTGTTTATCCTGCTGCTAATTTTAATCCTGCTATGGAGTCCGGCTACGACTACACTAATACTGGCTATTTATTAACAGCAATGATCGCAGAAACAGCTAGCAAAAAAGATTATACTAGTTTATTACAAAATTTAATTCAAAATGCAAACTTACAAAATACTTTTTATCCTGTGCCACAAATGAATAGTTATATAAAAGATCGTATGGCACATGGTTATAGTTTTAATCCTTATGAAAATCCTGAGTTACTAGGTAAAGATGTTTCTGATAATAATTTATCATGGGCAGGTGCGGCCGGCGGACTAGTAGCAAACAGCTCTGATATTGTTCAATGGGTCAATGCTTTATTTGTAGGAAATACTATTCTAGATCCTCAACAAAAAATGCAGTTAATGTCGCTCATTTCAACTAAAACAGGTAAACCTATCAAGCAAACAACCGCTAATGATCCTGGTGGCTTCGCTTTAGGTGTAGCGCAATTGTATGATCCTAATGTAGGTAATTTTTGGTTTTATGAAGGTAAAACGCTGGGTTTTCGCGCAGTTTATATGTATGTGCCATGTAATGGTGTCATTATTGTTGCTAATCTTAATAGCGCGGTGTTTTCAGGCGTTGATCGTGTCGGAGAATTGATGCAACAATTATATAAAGCAACGTTATCTGCTTATGCATTACCGGCGTGTATTCCTGCAGCATGAGAGCAGTGTTTGTCATGCCAAACAAAGCATGTCATCCCGAACACAGTGAGGGATCATTAAAATCATGAACACCTGAAGGAGATTCCTCGCCTTGCTCGGAATGACAAGTAACGCACAAGCAACCTGCCGGAGATCCTTCGCTACGCTCAGGATGACAGGGGCATTTGTCATCCCTAACGTACAACTGTCATCCTGAACAAATACCTGTCATCCCGAACGGAGTGAGGGATCTTTAAAATCACGAGCACCTGATGAAGATTCCTCGCCTTGCTCGGAATGACAAGTAACACACAAACAACATGAAGGAGTTCCTTCGCTACTCTCAGGATGACAAGGGGCATTTGTCATCCCGAACGGAGTGAGGGATCATTAAAATCATGAACACATGAAGAAGATTCCTTGCCTTGCTCGGAATGACAAGTAACGCACAAGCAACCTGCCTGAGATCCTTCGCTACGCTCAGGAACATACTGCGCTATTTATTAACTCCAGCCAAACTAAAAGACTGCCTCATATTATCACCGGCAGACTGTTGTACTTGTTGCAATACAGGTGCGGCAGGTACAGTAGGCGCAGCTAAAAACCCAACAGCAGCAATATTTTCAGCTTGGGCATTATCTCCATTCGCTATTTGTTTATATTCATTATTCAAATTTTGAAAACTATTATACAAAGCTTGCCAGCGCTCAAAATACGATGGATCAATTTCAATTGCTTGTAGGCTGTGTGAATCTTCATATGTATCTAATATTTCTTTGCATTTTGTTTCTATCATCATTTTCAATGCGCTTTCTCTCTTCCAGCCTAGATAGTGAGCCTGAATGATTTTTCCTACATAACTATTAGCTTCCTCTTTATGTACTTGACCTAGTTTTGCTAAAGCACTCCAAATTTGAACTTGAAATTTTTTATCAATGATATCTAAAATTGATGAATTTATTTCTAATTCTTGACTCAAACAATAACAAAATATTAACAATTCTGTTTCATATGCGTCTATTTGTTCGTAATTAAGTAATTTTTTATCATTGACTGCTTGATGTAAATCCATTACTTTCTTTAACATATTCATGTTCTCTGTTAAAGAATTAATATACTGTTCGCATTCTTCAGCTACAGGTATGTTTATGATTCCTGTTAACTTTGTATCCCAAGCAAGTTGAATTAATTGCTGTCCGATGAATAACAACTGCACTTGATAGTCTAGTTGTTTAGCTCTATGTATACTTGCCTGACCAATGAAACCTGCTTCATTAGATAAAATAATATTTGGAATAGCTAATTGAATAGGATCGATTGTTTTTGCCGCATCCACACACACTTGCTTGATGTCGTCTTGCATACTAATTACATGATCTAAAAGAGTCTTTGCTGCAATTGAGCAAGTCAGTTGCATCTGCTGCTCTTGAGTACTTACTCCATTGCATTGTTTTTTAAAAAACTCAAAAAGAGATAAACTTATTTTGTCATGATAAGAATCTTGTTTTGCTTGAATAGTATTTAAAGCTTGTAACACAAAGATAATAATATTTGCACACCAAAATTTTACATTTTGATCATCTGCATGTTCACCATAATGAAGAATAATAGGATTGATAAACCGAGTTAAAATATATCCGAGTAATTTGTCTTGATGTTCTATCGAAAACCCATGAATGATTCTTTTGATCTCAGAGGGATACAAGTTTATTATAAACAAAAATTTAATTGCTTGCGAAACAGAATTATTAAGCTCAGCAAGAGCATTATTTTCAACAGTTAAATCAAGAATAGGCTGAATACTGCTTAAAATATATTTTTTGAAATCATCATTAACTTTTACTAAACGTTTTACAATACCTGCAGTAATGGAATCATCTCGTCCTGCAGATTTGGTTTCTTGTTTATAATGGGCAGCAATCAAATCAAAAATACTATTACCCATTGTTTCAATCAGCACAGTAATGATTATTTCTTGTTGTTCTGCTGTGAGTCCAGTCATTTTGGTAAGTAATACTGCAAAGTCATCTATATTTTTTATAACTATTATTAATGTGCTTTGTTTTAAATCATTTTTTATTGATGTTTGACATAAATACTTCAGGATTATTAAAGCTTCTGCTGATTCTGTCTTGAATATTTTTAACCAAAGCTTAGCGTAATCTTCTATTTTTTTAGAGTTTGATTTATCTTGAACTACCTTTTGATTAGGAGATTTTATTTTTGGAAGATGATCAGGATTCGGTTTATCAGAAAAACTGAGCATAATACTTTGTTGTAACTCTGCTAATCGTTGTAGCCTAGAATAATTTCTCGTATTAATGTCATTTAAAGCATCTTTATAAGATTGCAAAGATATCGCTAGCATTTCATTTGAAGGAATTTCCTCACATCTTTTAAATAAATTTTTTATTACTATGCTTAAAATATCTTCTTCAGTTGTTGTTTCCTGAAGAAAATCTGTTTCTATTAATTCAATTAACTGTATGCTCTTTTCTTTTATTATATTAGCTAAAATAGTAAGGTTTTGATCATATTGATCGATAAATATTTTTGTTACACATGAATTTTTTGTCGATATAGGAATTATTGTATCACTAAAAAATATTGCATTTATATCTTTTAAAGTTGATTCACACTCTTTTGGCTCGAAATGAAGTAATAATAATGCGTTTAAAATAGCATCAATATTATTTCGACAAGTCTTAATTATTGCTGTTAATCCTTCTTTTGATTTAATTTTTAATTTATTTTTTTTTCCTTGTATAGGATGGATAATTACAGTCGCATGGAGTGCTATACTTTCTATCGAAGTACTTAATGTGTTTCTTAACTTAATTATTTGGAGTTCATTATTTTCAAATAGTTGCGGATGGATTTTTAAAAATTCCTGTAAGAACTCAAATGTTTGTTTTATTTCAAGGATTTCTTTTATTATTGGAATATTTTTTTTGTTTTTTTTAGATTTTATTTTTAGCATGTTCCCTGTGCCTTATAATTGCTTTTATTATTTCGAGTAGTGCCCCATGTTCATCTTGAACGTAGTACTTGTCATACCTATTAACGCGAGGAATCTGCTCCAGGCTGCTCGTGCATTGCCTTTGTCATCCTGAGCGTAGCGAAGGATCTCCTTCAAACTGCTCGTGCTTTTAATGATCCCTCACTGCGTTCGGGATGACAGGTTTCGTTCGCAATGACAAACACCCTTGTCATTCCGAGCAACGCGAGGAATCACCTTCCGGCTGCTCGTGCATTGCTTATGTCATCCTGAGCGTAGCGAAAGATCTCCTTCAAACTGCTCGTGTTTTAATGATCCCTCACTCCGTTCGGGATGACAGACATCGTTCGGAAAAACATGCTTCGTTCTGAATGACAAATCACCATCCAAAAGTTTTTCCAATCTTTTCTGCTGCCGATGCCGCTGCTTCCGGATTTTGTAAATCTAAAATTTTACGATAAATAGTTTCAGACGTTGTTTCACCCAGCCCCGAGTTTCTGATCCAGCAAAGTGCATCTCTTAAACTAATAGGATCCCCTTGAAATTTTTTAATTATAGAGCCATCGTCAGCGCTTATCTTTTCATTGCCTTCCCATGAAACATTTTGAAGTTGTTCATTAAAGTTTAAATTTGCTATTCCATTTGTATGTATTTGTTTCAATAAAGTTTGATAAACGACAATTTTAATATATGAATTCATAATATCAGGTGCGCGGCTGGCAATCTCAGCATCAATCAGTTTCATAATTTCTCTTTCTTGATTTAACTCGGACAACTTATCTAGGCTATTAATCTTATCAAGCCAGGTGTCAGGATACTTTTCTGCTGCATACTTTATATTTTTATAATAATTTGCTTCAGCTATCGTGACATTCAATGGAATTAGCTGATTTAAATCTGTATATTTTGTTTTGATTTCTTTGCCTAAATCAGTTTTTATTCGTAAAACAGAACTCAAATTGTAAATAATTCTTGTATACATACTATTTTCGTTAAGCACTGCATGATAAATAATATCTACTAAAGGATGGCGGCCATTGCCGTAAAAAAACTTTGCTTTCCCAATGGAGTTCATAACTCCAGTAGTACTTTCTTGACATATATTCTGAATATATGGCCATAGTGTATCAACACTATAAGAAGAAGCAGTTAAAAAGCGTTTTATTCCTTCCAAAGCAGTATGTTTGGCATGTAATTGCAATTCACTAATATCGAGCTCTCGAAGAAAGTTTATAATTCTTTCTCTATGGGGGTTTTTATCTTCTTTGGGTTTTGCTAATCTTTTATTAGGCACAGAACTCTCAAGTATGAGTTTACTAATATCCACTACTTTTTTAAATTGAGCTTCATCATTCGTATTAGCTGATACCACTAATTTAGCGACAATCTTATCAAGCAGTCTTATATCTATATTTGAATCTTGAACAATCTTTTTTATGATTTCTTGCTGCAAGCTATCAGTGCCAAGAAATTGATATTGTTTGGATACTGATTTTTTTAATGTTGCTCCATCATGGCTAGACAATAATGCGAGTCCCATCACCAACATCTGCAAATCAGTATATTGATTATTTTCTAATGCGGTTTTATATAAGTGTGCTCTTTTTATTCCTCTATTTAATATACAATTTACTGGTACACGTTCATACTCAATAATTCCATGATAGATAATACTAGTTAAATTTTTGTTAGCAATAGCTGCTATTTGTTCTTGTGTAATACGGTTGTGAAAGTATGGATTATCATAGTGTTCTGTTGGTAAATGAGAAATTGGATTCTTTTTATTAGTTTTAGCGCTTTTGGTATGCAACTGTTTTTCTGATTCATCTGAAAGTGCCCCTACATTTTTAGCTAAAAGCGCTCTTATATCGTCACTACCGCCTTCAGTAGCTGAATCTGATTTTAGCCCTCGTGAACCTGGAGCTGCATGTGTCGCAATTTCTTGTGCATTAGCACCTGTCATCAACAGGTTTTCAATATTTATTTTCTTTAATTCTGCATCTTGATTCACTTGCGGGAATTCAGAATCCATCTTTTCTAGCGCTGATACATCCCTCTTTCGAAAATCTGAACTTTGTTGAATTTGCTCCTGTGGATTTGTAGGGACTTTCACATTTGGTGCTAAATCTTGATAATCTTGTTCATCAAGATCTATCTGTATTTGTGCGGTCTCACGAATCTTCCCTATTTCTGCTTCTAATTCTAAATTTTGAACAGTGTCTTTAGTATCTTTTTTTACGAGGACTAAATCACGATAAGCTTGTTCTCTCCACGCTATTTCGAATAGTAAAGCTGCTTTTCCGGTTCTGTCTTGTCCACTTTGACAAAGAAGAACTCCAAATCTATGAGAATCTTCTAATTGCTCAGCAGTAATTAATGCTACCTCTTGCACCAGTTTAAATCGTTTAGCTTTACCCCCATCATTAGTGGTATCTATTGTCTTATTACTAAAAGTAATGACTGATGACAAGTGCACAGGCTTGGCCAAACCATGAAAATTTACTGGAATACGCGATAAATGAATATTAGGTTGATTAGAATCAATGTACTTTAATGTTTCTACCACTGTATCCTGATCTTGGAGTGATGTATTCGTCAGTAAGCATGTTAAATGCGTAGAAGTTAATTTTTTTCCAGATATTTTATTGGCTGTATCTTTAATTTGATTAATATTTTCTAATGCTTGTTTTCTAAGTCGCCCTGGTGTTTCGCCTTTGCCCACATAGACCGGTGAACCGGTGCGTCCAAACCAGGTGGTTTTTATGGGTTTTCCATTTTGTATGACTTCCAATTTTACGATATATGCATTTTTGGCAGCGGGTAAAATGTCTTTTCGATCTTGCGCTGGCGAACGGCGATCATCTTGTAATAACAATGCAGCAAAATAACTATTTACTTCTTGAATGGCTTCTTTTTGACACGAATGATAAGTGTGATTTTTTGCATCGTTTTTTGGAGGAAAGATTTCCATTTCCTGGATGCATTTTTTTTGACTTTCCGTTTTTTTGGTAACAGGATATTGAGTGGTTTGATGATGAATATCATATTTTTGATCATAAAGAACGGTCACTAGCGTTTTTGCTGGATCCAACAAACTAGCTAAATTACGATAATGAAATAGCAGGTCCTCATAATCTTTTTTATTTTTACAACCTTGTGTCAATCCTGCATCATCCAAGGTTTTGATCAAATAGTTATTAAATTCGACTTCTAATTTTTGAATGATTTTATTACGCTTGGAAAGCTTAAGCTTGGGGTTATTACTAACGGTTAACATTAAGTGTGTTAATTTAGCAAAGTTCAATCTTAGAGATTCGTTATTGTTCCCACTCTGATTTTTTTTCTGTATGGCATATTCAATAGCCCGCAATCGTGAGAGGCATCTTAATAAGGTATTATTTGCTTCTAGTACGGGGTGATCATTTGGCAAACGCTGGGCAATGGGTATTGCAACTGTCGCATCTCTGTGCCAAGTAACACCTGTAGGAGAGCTAGGGTCATTTGGAATTTTATTTGAAACAATGCCAAAACGAGCATCAATATCTGCACGTAATGCGTCTTCAAAATCTGCTAAGTTATAATTAATATCAGATAATTGCGATACATTGGTTTCGATATTTTCGGCAAGAAAAGACGTGGGTTTAAGAGGCTTCTTAAGTGCAGGAGGCTTCGCAAATAACATACAAATACTTTAGTTTAGATGTGCTCTAACTGATAGTGTACCTGCCTGTGAACGAACTTACCTTAAAATGGGCTACGTATGCTTATTTTTGTTATGTCATTCCGAACAACGCCCCTGTCATCCTGAGCGTAGCATTTGTCATTCCGAACAACGTGAGGAATCTCCATCAGGTTGCTCATGTTTTTTAATGATCCCTCACTGTGTTCGGGCGAACAGTAAAGAACATTAACATTAAAACAAACATGTAAATCAAAATAAAAGCAATAGCTAAACCCATTATGCTGTGAATATGAATCACACTAATACCCGCAGTTACTAAACCGGCGAAAATTCTTTCTGCAACACTGGAAATTGCAACCAACATCGCAATATTAGTTTCACGGATTTTTAATAATTCTCCCATCATATTGGGATAGGCCATTCCTGATCCTACTAAACTTAAACCTATTAATACTATGACAACGATAATAGGCACCATTATTACTTGATTGAGTATCAATAAAATCACAGCAGTAGCTAATCCTATTATCATTCCAATCGCAGTGATGGTTACAGGATTAAATAACCGATTTAAAAAAATAGAAAGTGTCAGTCCAGTAATTTCAAAAAATACTAATATTGCAATAAAAATGCCAATTTTCGAGGGAGCTAATTGAAACTCTTCTGATAACATGACTGGAATAACAGTGGTATAA
>JBGSLN010000023.1:0-2582 GCA_041740675.1 Gammaproteobacteria bacterium
TAAGACTTGGCCAACTTAGCAGCATAGTCTTGCTGTTGTAACAATTGATAACTGGCGGCTAAATATAAAGTCGCTAGATTAGCCTGCCAAGTTTTAGGTTCAGTTTGTTTTAAATAAGTTTGTAAGTGATCAATTGCATTCGTAGTTAACACTTCATTTTGTGTCAAAATTAAAATCGCTTCAGCTTGAGTCAATGGGTCTGTCATTTGATTTTGGTATGCATAATTTTGCAAATAATTTAAACCCGCGGAAAATAAATCAGCTGAAACTTGATAACCTTGTGCTTTAGCGATAGTCAAAAAATTCATTACAAATAAACTATTATTAATCGGATCTTGTAAAAAATTAATTCCAGAAAAACTGCCATCCGTGTTTTGGAAATTGGGTAATTCAGCACAGTATTTATTGAGTTGTTGCTGCAATTGTTCACCTACAACGGAATTTCTGGGAGTAGTATTTATTTTTGTTAATAAATCGATATTAAATTGTTTCACATCGTAAAGCGGAGCATGCTTAATTTTGTTAACTATACCTGGTATGAGAACCACTGCTTGATTGGAAACAGCCAATGATAAATGACGATAAGCTGGATAATAATAGGTATCAAGTGTTAACGTCAGACTGCTTTTATCACTATACCCATTTTGTAGATTTACCGCATAAAGTGTTGCCGGTGAAACAGTGATGGGTTGAGTCATCGTACTGCTCTGCACACCATTAGTAACAATAAATTTCAATTCAGATGTGCCTAATGAATTGTTAGCCGCTAAATTAAAATTAAATGTTTGTGATTGTCCCGGTTTAATTGTTGCTTGTATTACTGCAGGGCTAGTAAGAGTAAAATTAGGATTGGGGATATATTTAATGCTCATCGTATTTGACGCATTGCTGTCTTTTAAATTATTGGTGACTGTTAGCAGGGTCGTGAATTTATCATGCGGTGTAACAAAGCTGGGGGCATTGGGCGACATAATAAAGTGTGCTTGAATATAGCTTTGTTTTTCAGCGCTGCCTATGGCGTGATCATTCACAGCAACAGCCATAATTTGAATATCACCATTAAAATAATCGGGCACTGGATAATTAATTGTCTGGGGGGTAGCATTCGCATCCAAAATTTGTGACCAATAGGCAACAGGTTTTCTTAAATTTTGTTGGAATGGATTAATAACATGTTTATTTAAACCATTATCATCACCACCACCCGTAGCTGATAAAGTATTTTCCTGAAAGCGTGGCAATATCAAATCTAAGGTTTGGGCAGTATCAACTTGTAAAGCTTGTTTTGCAAAGAAATAATTTAATGGATCAGGTGTTTGATAATCTGCAACATCTAAGATGCCTTTATCCACTGCAAACAGCACTAATTTGCTTGGTTGGCTGGTAGAATAATGGATAGGTAAATTTTCACCTGGAAGGCTAATCTCAGGGGCTTGCAAATTAATCGTAATAGTTTGTGCGCTATTATCAACGCTAAAAGGTACCACAACATAACTGAATGGATTCATAAAAATTTCAGCAGCGTCACTTGCACGGGCATAATCCACTTCAACATAGCCTGTGCCATGAAAATTAGCTGGTACAGGAATGGTTTCTGTAGTATCACCACCTTTGGATTGAAACCATTTAAAGGCAACTACACTATCTTTTTCAATGGTAATTAAGCCAGCACCTGCATAAGGTGTGTGTAATGCTAACTTAATAACACTGCCAGCAGCATATACTTTTTTATCGAGTTTTATATCTAAATTTGCTTGTTGGGCGATGGTAAAACCTGTTTTACCAACGACAGTAAAATCAACATGACTTAATGGCACGTGTTTATCATCCATGATCACTAAGCGATAATTTCCAGCTTTCGCTGTGGGTAACATGAAATCACTGCCACTTTCTGCAATAGCAAAAGGAGCCTTATTGACTAAGGTTGATTTAATTTTTGATTGGTAGGCATAAGTGCCATCAGATTGTTCCACTAAGACAGAAATAGGTTGTAACGCATAGATTGCAGCAGTCAAATTTGACAAACTTATTGAGTTCACAGTCGGATTAAGTGCAATAAAATTTACAGATTCTACCGCATTTTCCCGTATAAAACTTAAATAACTTGCGGTTTTATACCCCACCACATAAGGCAGAGGTGACACCATAATCGATGCAGTTGCCTCGGCGGCTTCACTACCATCAGGATGATAACCTTTGGCATAAAGATTTAAAGAATAAGTAGCATTATTATATTGTGTAAAGTTTAAATTGAATTGTGCATTTCCATTAACATCCGTAAATGTGGGAGTTAATTTTTCAGTAACTGTGTGTAAATTCTTTTTATCTTGAACTAAAGGGTCAATAAATTGATAGTCAGGATATTTAGAAAAATAAAATTCTCCTGGCGATAAAATTAATTCGGCGCTAACTTTACTTTGTGTTGCTGGCAAGCCATACAAATTATTTAAATTGATCAGTGCTTGCAGTTGATCATTGGTTACCCAACCCCCATTTGCCTGTTTGTTGAATGTGGTTGTCATTTTCATGGTAGCAGGCATGAAAGCTTCTACACGAAAGTCAGTATAGCCAATTAAATTATC
>JBGSLN010000024.1:0-3014 GCA_041740675.1 Gammaproteobacteria bacterium
CGATGAACTTTTTGGCGGTTATTCACGGTTTCAACCTTTAAATATGTTTTCAATGTTGCCTAAACCCATACTTAAATGGGGATATGTTCGCGGGACTAATGGCTTTACACGGCAGGAAAGAAAAAACTTATACAGCACTGAACAATTAAAGTTTTTGAATTCAAATAGTAATACTTATTTAGATCAAAGCTTAAAGTTAAAGGATAAGAGTGTACTTAACCAGTTTTTACATTATGAACTTACACAACAACTTCCAAACCTTCAACTCATGCGAGTTGATAAATTAATAATGGCACATTCTGTTGAGCCCCGAGCACCTTTTCTTGACATTAATTTGGTTAATTACGTTGCAAATTTGCCATCGAATTTTAAAGTTCAAGGATTCCGTGAAAAAGTATTATTAAAAATGGCTATGGCAGACTCATTACCAGCACCCGTTATTCAAAGACGAAAGATGGGATTTTCAAATCCAGTGAAAGCCTTGTTTAAAACAGATTTTCGTGATATTTTTCGAACCGAGCTTTATGCGGAAAAGGAGGCTCTTGGACAGTTTTTTTCATATCCTGCACTTGAAAAACTCTTAGGTTCAGTGGGAAAAAAAGCATTTTTAAAACAGCCGGAAATGAAATTGTTTCATATTTATTTATTTATGAAGTGGCACCAGCTTTTTATTCAAGGAAGTTTTAAAACAGACATTTTATAATTTTTGGAAAATCTTGAATATGCGGACTTTGATCTTAAAATTTGATCATAAAATTGGTGTGCAGGCAGCATTACGCTATTGTATTATTGGGGGGTTATCTGCGGCCATTTCTTTTTTATCCTTTGGATTATTATGGAGTAAGTTCCATGTCCATTATCACATCTCCGTTACTATTTCCTATATTTTAGCCATTCTTTTTAATTTTTCTTGTAATCGCTATTTTACTTTTAAAAGTTCAGGCAGTTGCTTAAGTCGTCACGTATATCGATATATGACCATGATCATATTGAACTATGCGATCACTATCCTGATTGTTCATATTGCAGTTGAGGGATTTTCATTATCACCGTATATAGGTTTATTGGCCTCTATAGTAGTGACTGCTATCACGGGTTTTACCTTATCTAAACTTTGGGTGTATTCCACAAGTCAATAGTATAAGCATTATGAGGGATCTGCATGCTAAATCAAATTCAAAGTAATCAGCCCAAAAGCTGCAAAATGCGAATGGGGCAAATTGGGATTTGGCTGCTTGTATTTTTTGTTTTTGCGATGGTTTTATTTGCTTTGGCAAGTTACATTTCTCACCCAATCATTGCTGAGTACTATTTAAATCCTGATTATAATACGACTACTTACATGGCTTATAATGTTATTTATGAACATGGAAGTTTTTTTGCCTGGCATATTGGCACAGCACCTAGTTTTGTTCCTGAAATTGCATTGATGTTTTTATTAACTTTATTTAATAAAAATGCTTTTATTAATTTACTTATTTATGCAGTATTTCAAATTGCTTGTATTACTATTTTAATTCCGGCTATTTTTAAAGCCGCAACAAAATCTTCTGTTGGACTTCGTTTAGGCGTTATTTCTGTTTTTGTATTGTTAACAACTGTAGTGATCAAACATACATTCTCTGTATATGATGACTATGCCTATATAACCACTCTATTAGCACCAGGATTTCATTATGGAGCAACTATTTTAGTTTTTGCTTTAATTTTTCTGTTTTTAAAAATTTTAATGAATCCGAAGGTGTATTTAAAAGTAATATTCTTTATTCTCTTAGTGATCTCAGGACTGTCTGATCCTTTCACTTATGTGTATTTTACCTTTCCAATGATAGTTACTGTGTCTATTTTATGGTTTTTTAAACAACGATCTATGAAAGATTATGTTGTCTATTTAGCATTATTAATTATTTCCTTCTTAACATCCTATACAATTTACCACATATTGCCAATCCAATATGTACAATTGTCATTGAAACCATCATTTTCGATAGTTTTGGTACTTTATTTTATAAAAACCGTTCTTGAATTTATAGGAAAGAATTTTGTTTGGGGAATTTTGTGGATTTTATTTATGTTTTGGGCGCCATATTCTATCTGGCAGAGTTTTAAAAATAAACAATCTTCAACTCAATTGATTGATTATGTTGTATTGTTACAATTCATCACTGTTATCGTGAGTACTCCTCTGATTATTTTAGCTGTTAATCAAACTTTTCCAATTTCTTGGCAAATTTACCCATCCACTTCTTTTTGGTCAAGCCCAAGTAAATTTTATAATGAATTGGCATTTTTGCCTTATCGCTATTTTATTAATTTTTTGATAGGCCCAGTTTTTCTAGGGTATCCATTACTACTTTATAAACATTATAAGGGGATAGTTGAGAAGCTCAATACTAATTATATTTATGCAATTATTTTAGTTATCTTTGCATGTACAATTTTCATGTTTAGGGCGCATCATTTTTATAAAGATACTTTTTTACATTTTCACTCTAAACTTGCTGTTTGTTTAGATAATTATGCTAAAGAATATAAACTTACTAATGGTGTTTCAGATAATTATGCAGTAACAAACGTGGTCAATGCATTTACTCAGAGAGGAATTCATATTGCATTAGTTGCAAGGAATACATTAAGTCCAATCCGATGGCAAAATACTCAACAACTCTATCAATACCAAAATTATAATTTTGTTGTGACTGATTCAAATTTAATGGGCTTAACAGTAATACATACCTATGGTAAACCGAGTCATAAATTTTTTTGTTACGATGAAAGTAATGGAAGATATACGCTCTATATCTATCAAAACGGTAAAATGAATAATATTTTTAATCGTTAGTCAGTGAATCAGCACCAAACGGAAATGCATAACCGGAACTTTGCGTTGAAAACCATCTTAATACTCAATATAATGTGTTTGGCTTTAGTTTGGCTCAGTGAATGTAGATTTAAATATTTACGCTTTTCATAAAGTGAGCATTTCAATTTATTTTATACAAAGGGAAAACAAT
>JBGSLN010000025.1:0-11215 GCA_041740675.1 Gammaproteobacteria bacterium
GAATTTATTTTAAATGAACCAGGAAGCTGCTCCTGTATAATTGGACATAGAACCATTAATGAAGTCATAGAGAACATCCAATCAATTGATAATAAGAGTAACTTAATGTTATTAGAGACATCAAGTAATTTAATAATAAAGGAATCATCTTTTGTCTAATAATATTTTTTGTTTGGTTCTGATAAAAAAAGCAAGAATTAGACTTAACAATAAACTTATAGGCAAAATTAAAAAAGCTCGTTCATAATTTAAAGCTACAACATAATTTTGCGATAAATAAGAAGAACTCATTATCCAAGTAAACAATGCTTGAAATAATGCTCCGCCACCCATAACAATGATTGACATTAAGCCAATAGCCGTACTTACACTATTGATAGGATTCATTTCTGTAACAACTGCATAACTTAAATTTTGAGAACTAATGAAAATTCCTATTAAAAAAAACAAAATAATGAACTGATAAAAAGGGATAACAGTAATGAAATAAATAATGCTCACAGCAACTAAAGCAAAAACAGCACCAATGATCATCAATGTTCTTCGATTATTTAATTTATCTGAAATCGCACCGATCAATGGTGAACCTAAAAGCATACCTAAATAAAGAGTAGTAATAATGTAGGATGCTTTCATGTAAGTTAAATGATGTTCATTTACTAAATAGCTATTCCCCCATAAAGCACCAAGAATAATAATCGGTAAATTTAATAGACATGTATAAGCAGCGCAGATCCAATTTTGTGGTTGCTGCGATATTTTTTTAAATTCAATAAGCCATGTTTTATAATTATTAGTCTTTTTGCAAGATTGAATATGTGAAATATCTTCTACAACAAAATATAACATTATCCATGAAAAAACTCCAAACATAGAAAAACAAAAAACAGATTTCTGCCAACCAATATAAGTTATCAGCAATGCTAGAGGGCTTTGCACTATAAGGCCCCCTATCAAACCTATACTAATAACAAGTCCCATCGCAAATGCTTTATGGGTTGGTAACCACTTTGTTGCTACTCGTATACTCCCTAAAAAACTTAAGGCATGAACAGCACCTAATACAAAACGAATAATAACAGCACTATAAAAATTATTCGCTATTATAAATAATATTGAAGCAATAACAGCAATCCCCATACCTAACAAAAGTAATTTACGAGTCGAATAAATGTCTAGCAGAAAACCTGTAGGAATGAAAAATAATGCAATCGCATATAAATAAATAGACGAAAGAAAACTTATTTGAGAATAATTTAATTGCCAGCATTGCATTAAATAGTGATTTAGACTATTAATAAGATTAAATTGTGCAAAAGAATAAAAAAAATATAACGCGGCTGTAATACAGATTAACCAAGGTATAAATTTATATTTTTTCTGATCAAAGATAATCATAAGTAAGCTGCTGATGTAAGATTGATATAATCAAATGGTTAAACTCCATAAAAATTACAATTGGCTATTTACGCAAATAACTTATACCAGATATTTTACACATTAGTATACAATAAGTGTGTTATCGATAACTTAAGTAATTCTCTAAAATATCGAAACAAATATAAATCACACTCAACTGTTCAATAAAAGCCTGGGATATTTACACGTAAAAATTTCCTTTCTTATTTACATGGATTCACACACTATGAATCTAATTTAATATATGGTTTCATATATAACATAAAGTAGTAATACAGCAAATATAAATTAAAATTGCATCATCAATTTTTTAATTTTGAAATTAGTTGTAGCAAGTACAAAAATGGAATACTGGGAGAGTTTTTATATGGATTTTCAAAGTTTACAATCAAAGACTGAATATGAATCTATTCAACAAGTTATTGATAATTGTATAAATAAAATAACTACTTATCAGCAAAAAATAGCTAAAGAAGAGAAAGTACTTTTCGAGTTCCTTGAAAAACAGCACCAATTAAATTTGATTAAAAAAGTAGGATAAATCTATATGCAAGTTAAAAATCTAGCTAAAAATTGTCTTTTACATCGAATTTTAATTCATAGTAATCCAAATATACCTGCACTTATTATTCATAAAAAAGTAGCATCTCTTTTAGAAAAAATGAAAGTATATAAGACACATCAAATAAATCTAAAAACTGCTGCTAACTGAAACTTTTGTTTAATTAGGCTTGAGATATGTATCCTTTGGCATAAGTTTCATTTACTAGTATTTGCGCCATCTCCCATAGCATTTTTGAACCCTCTCCAATATGTGAATTTTTTTCTAAAGCAAGCTGCACTGTAATGTTATGCTTTGCCCACGTACCCCCTTTATTACGAGAGTTTATGATAAAAGCTATTATACGATCAATAGCAATTGCATATCGTGCTTCTACTGTTTCTCGACTTTCAAATTCTTTCCAAAGTGAAAGATATTCTTCTTTTTGAGAAGAATCTAATAGTCCGAAAATTCGTTCTGCGGCAGCTAATTCCTGCAGATATAGATCTGATTTTTCAGATTTATGAAAATGAAAAGTATCGCCCACATCAATCTCAACAATATCATGTATTGCAAGCATCTTAACTACTTTTAATAAGTTCACTTCTTGATTTGCATATTCTAGTAAAATCATAGCAGCCATAACCACATGCCAACTATGTTCAGCAGAATTTTCTTTACGTTCCATACCAATTGGTGAAGTATAACGTAGCACGTTTTTAAGTTTGTCAATTTCAGCAATAAAATCAATTTGTTTTTGCAATTTTTCTATATTATTCATCTTTGACCTTAAATATCTTATAGTTTTTACATGCTAAATTACTAGCTTACAAATATCTACTGGTATCTTTGTATTATAATTTTATTTTATTAGGTAATTCAACCGTTAGTGTTCAAAAATGTCCGACAGCACTCTGTTTGTGACTAAATAGATACTTTTAATTGCTGCAATTTTTTAGTCTCTAGCAAAAGTCGATATTACAAATATTTAAATTGTTAGATATAAAATTGATATTTTTGACTGGTCTAAATTTTAATTTTTTTATTCATAAGCTTGCTTCTAAAATAACCGCTTATTTTTTTTAATGCGTTTAAGTGATTAGCAACTATCATTCCCAAAATAACAAAAATACCACCAAGCAAAAATAAGTCACTATAACGTTCGTTAATAAAATAGTATGCTAAAATCGCTGAAATGAAAGGAACACAATAGGTATAAATGGATACTGTAGAGACATCCATGTTTTTTAAGGTATAAGCCCACAACCAATAAGCGATACTGGTAGAAAAAATACCTAAATAAGCACATGCTATGAACGCAGAAATATGCCCCTCTTCAATACTATGTTGTATTATGACAATAGGGTCATTCAATATAAAAAACATTAAAGTCGCTGTCCATATTCCGTAACAGGTAGTTTCTATACTCGAATATTTTTGTAATAAAATTTTTTGAATAATAAAAAAAAGGCTCCATGCCAATGCAGCTAAAATTAAATAAATAATCCCTGTATTTATAATGAAATTCATACCGTTTGATTTAATAATAAGCCATACGCCAAATAGTGAAATTCCTGTACCTATTATTTTTATAAAAGTAAGTTTTTCTTTAAAGAAAAAGGAACACAACAATAAAGAAAATATCGGGGCAATATTGACCATAAAACCTGCTGTTCCTGCATTTGTTAAACTTTCTCCATAATTTAATAATAGATGATATCCAAAAACTCCTATCAAAGATAAAAAAAGAAATAAAGGTACTTCTCTTAATCTAGGTACACGAAATTGACTTTTATAAGATAAAAGTAAAATGGAAAAAGACGCAAACAAAAAACGTAAAGTTGCTACTTGTCCAGGTGAGTAATATAATAAAGCAACTTTTATACTAGGAAAAGAAGAGCCCCAAAGGATTATTGTCGTTATTAATGAAATAAAAACTAGTTTTCGATTATGCAATCTCTAACTCCAGAAATTGTTTACTGTGTTGTTTATTAACTAATATGATTGATTGATATAATGCTTCCCAATATTTCGAAAGTAAATTTAAATAACTATCAAATCCATATTTGAGTTTTTCAAAAGATTCATTGTTCTTGATAATTTTAGCATTTATAAATATGCTTTGGATTTTATGTTCTTTTTCGGCAGCCCCAATATGAATGTAAAAGTATTCACAAAATTCATGAAATTCTTCTAATCCAAATAAACTCATATAGTTTCTTGCACCTTCATATAATTTTACAAGCTGTGGATAAGCATGCCATTCTTGAGCCAATAATGCACCGCAACCTATTTCTTCATCCTCATGAAAAAATAACGTATCACCTTCTTCTATTAAACGTTCTGTTTCCTTAGTTTTTACACTTCGTGACAAATTATCAATGTCTATTTCTTTATTTGCTATTTTAGTAAGTAAAGCATTTAAAAAAATTCTCAATAGTTCAGTATGGGGCTTCCCATGCAATCCGATCTCATCAGAAATATTTTCTATCAAATTTTTCCTTGATTCTATGTCCTTAACTCTGATAAACGATTTAATAATTCTATCTACGGTTGGTGAGACATGGTCATAAAAATTAACGGAAAATATAATTAGCTGTTGTAAATTTAATTGCTTAGACATCCAAAGTTCATAAAAGCTATTATTTACGGCTTTTGTTTGATAAATGCCATTAGCTAATGATAGAATTTTATCATAACCAACAAGTTCATCTCTATGCATATTTCGCTCCTAATTAATATTATTATTCCAAAAAATTAACCTTAGTTTCACTAATCTATAAAATTCTGTGTATACTCTGAATTTTTGTCTAAACAAATAAGTACATCAACACCCATAATTATCAAAGGCACTCATGGCGGATTCTTCTAAAATATTACTGCCAATGGATCGACATGAATCCTTCGAAAATTTCCTTGTATATGTTCTAGATATTTGACGATAGAATAATTTATGATTTTCATTTCACTTTTACTGAATTAGTTTTTTATTTATCCTATTTTCCTTAATTCATATTAATATGGTTGATATAGGTATCATTGACTTCAACCGTTCAACATCTTTATTTGATAGGTTATCCAATAATATTTATTTTTTAGTTTGGTCTCTTTGATTCTTATTTACTACTCGTTGCAATTTATTAGTTAATAATTCTTTTGTACTTAAAATTAAATCTTCTCTTGCCTTATATTCCTCAATTTTTTGCATATCCTTGGTTCCTTCCAACATCCTTGTTTTTATCTTATTTTTAAGCCAGATTTCCGCAAGCACATAGTTCAACTTAAGTGCTATTTTCCTCTCTGTTGTTTTATCCATTTTTTTAATTTCCTGAACGATCCTACCAATATTCGTAAAGTATGGTTTTAGATTTTTCATAACATACCTTTTTTGTTATTTTTTTAAAAAGAGAGTCTTAGATATGTGCCATTTCTTTATAAATCTATACCGTGATTTTTTACTCTATTTTAAATCAAATTTATGTTATATTTGAAATTATACAGAAAAACATATCAAATACAACTTTATTTGATTCTTTTTGTATCTTTTTATATTATATTAAAATTTTTTGATTAGATAGGGATTAAATGGGAACTAATAGTGCATACAAAAAAAAGGTTGTTATTTCCAATGAATCTGCATCTGCAGAATCTCGTGCACAACGCCTTCGAAAATTGAGAAACATTGCTAACTTATCTCGCGAAGAAATGTGTAACCATCCTAATTTAAATATTAACACTTATAAAGGATGGGAGATTGCGAGATATGGTGGATTACCGATTGATGGAGCAGAACGAGTCATTAAAAGGGTCGCTGATGAAGGAGTGATCTGTGATATTAATTGGCTGCTCTATGGAAAGGATCCAGCGCCTTATATAATTCCTCTTCTTGATAAAAAGAATAGTATCCAAAATGTTAGTGAAGACATTGCATCCATTCATAAAGAGATTATGTTATTTCAAAGTCTCTACCAACATGCAATTTATACAACTATCGAAGACGATGGATTATCTCCTTTTTTTAAGGAGAGAGAATTTGTTGCAGGAATAAAGAAAAATGATCAAGAAATTGAACAACTTGTAAATACCATTTGCATTGTTCAAACTAATGATGAAAAAATTCTGGTCCGTTATCTAAAAGTAGGCAAGCTACCAAACACTTATATGTTACTTTGCACAAACCCTAATTCTCGAGTTGAAGAACCTACGTTATATGACATCAAGTTAAAATTTGCAGCTTCAATAATCAGACATTATATTCCGATTAAATAATTTTCGATTTTCTTATATTTTCATTTTAGAAGAACTATGTATCCAGGACTAAATAAAATTTTACAAAAACTGAAAAAATATTTTTAAGTAATAATAATTTTTAAAAATCCATTATCTCAAACAAATACTCATGTTTAGAATGTCATAAGTTAAGTTTATTAATTTGTTTTTCATTGAGTATTAAATAGTAAAAATCAGGAATAGACTTAAATTTCTTTAGTGGCTGCAACAAATTATCCCATTCCAAAACAGACTTTCTATGATCTTCTTCGTCTATTAATATTGGAATTTTGTTATGATTCTTGATAGCAGAAATAACTGAAAAATCAGCTCCTGAATGAAATGCTATTTCATAATATTCTTCTAATTTACTTTTTTCAATGATAAGAAACCAGATAGCTTGAGATTTTTCACCTAAAAATATAAAGCTTCCTTTGTCATCTAACTGATAATATTCTTTTATATTGTTAGAATAAATAATATCGAAAAATAATTTAATGTATTCATCATTGATATCTTGATATTTTGATAATATTAAATTTGGAATTGCGTTTGTTAAGTCTCTAAAATAATGCTTGCATAATTTATCTGTTAATAGACATAATTTATTAAACATGTCTTTTGAATCTTTCAGAATAAATCCATCAATAATACCTTCATTAAATGCATTTACTGCTAGTTCATGATCGGCTTTGCCAGTCAACATTAATTTTTTTATTGGTAAGTTTTCGAGTTCAATGCAAAATTCTATGCCATTTAACTTTGGCATTGAATAATCAACAATAACAGTACTTATATGTTTACAGCGCATTTTTTGAATTAAATGTTTATTTATGTTCGATAGATTATTTAATTGAAACCATTCAGGTGATAAATTATCATTTTCCTTCAATGTGTTACTAAATAGATTACTTAGCTTTTTATAATATATAAGATGATTTTCACGAATAGTATTAAGAGCATTAAAAATATCGGAACTATAATCTGTAAAAAAAGATAATGACAGATTTGTGCTGATATTTTCAAGAAAGTCTTCGTCATTATCAACCATAAAAATGGTGGTTGGATAATAGTAAGCTGAATAAACTTGGTTATTCATTTTGCTGGTTCTCCTTTTCATAAATTCTATTTGATACACTATCTAAAGAATTGCTGATAGTTTCTCCTGCTCTCAATGCATTATTTAGTAAATTGATAATCTTAAAAAGATCAGAATCTGTGTTTCCATTTTGTTTTTTTATATTTAGCATTGAGATCGTGTACTGAATTCCTGTTTTGATTGTTACTAATGGAGTTCGTATATCATGAATCATTTTTTTAGTATCTTCATATATTTCACAATCAGACTTCGTTATGTTAGAAAACTTGTCCATAAAACTCCTAAAAGTAGTGAGAATTATTAGTCATGTATGGCTAATTTTTAAGTAACTAAAAATTTATTTTATCAACCTATTATTAGGATATAGTATCCTATAAAAACAGGTTAAAATGGCACTTCTTTTCCAACAATTTCTTTAATCCAAAATAGCCCTTCAAAGTTATTGCTATTAAAACCCGTTGATAGATATAAGTCAGTAAATCCATTCATAAATAAATTTTTTGAAACTTCTTCGCCTTTTATCCCATTTCCTAAATTGGAATCAATATAAATTGGTATGTTTTTTTTATATATATGAGAAACGCTCATAAAATCTTGTATATTAGTGAACGTTGTTACTTTTTTTCCAAACATATCACCTTTAATTTTCCAAGCATCTGTTAATAAAGAATCATCGTCAATAAGAATAATATCTGGATCACGATAAACAATATTTATTGGTATATGTGTTGCAAAACTTTTAGGAATTATTTTTATATTAATCTTTTCACAACTTTTTCTGACTTCATAATCTTCAAATCTATTAGTTGCAAGTGTTGAAAACTGAGATATTTTGAATTTTTCAATGATATCAATTCCATTCATTTGTTCTCCTGACAATTCGAAATCAATTAGGTAAATATTTTTTTCACTATGATTGAGATTATAATACTCAGCAAAATATTGATAGTTCTTACAATTGATTACTTTAATCATGTTAATATCATGAAATAAATTTTTCAACCTTGTATTCCATATATCATGTATCGTTTGATCGTCATCTAAAATAATAATAGTGGAGTCTTCAGATATCACTATGTTTGATAAGAACCATTTTGCAGGCTCAGATGATGGTATATATATTTCAAACTCCGTTCCTTTATTACACTCTGATTTAATATTATACTCCCCTCCCCATGATTCAATAGATTTAACTGCATAAGAAACACCTAAACCATGTCCATCTTTTTTTCCAAAGCTAACTCCTTCATGGATGATTTGAGGAAGTAATGAGCTTGGAATTCCACAACCATTATCTTTAATAATAATTTTTATATTTTCCATATTTTTTGTTAATTTAACTAACACTTGGCCGTCTTTACTAATTGCTTCAACAGAATTATTAATTAAATTAGATATCACACGTGAGAATTCACTTATTTTTAATTTTACAAAAACATTATGCGCGTTATCATCTATCATTAAATCAAAAGTAATATTTTTATTTGAATATTGGATACGTTTTTCAGAAACAATATATTCCAAAATACTTGTTATATATTCTGGTTTTATTTGTATAGGCTCATTACATTTAGTATTAGATATTTTTATATTATGTTGCAATAAAAGATTATTACAAATATCATTAATACGCCTCGCTGCATTTCTTATTTTATTCCTACGATCTTCTGCTATTCCTGTTAAATCTTTTGCAAGCATATCAAGAACTGCAAGTGGTGACCTGATATCATGCGCTACTTGAATTGCTGTTTCAGATAATTCTTTTTCGACAATATATTTATCATTTGAAGTTTTAAATGCCTTCAACAAGCAATCTTCTAATTCAGCAAATTCTATTATGCTTGAAAAATTTTTATTATAAGAATTTAATTCAACTTCTGAGCGTTGATTCATAATTTTATGAACTAAAAAGCTAATATTTTTAAATGGTATAAGTATATTTCTAGAAAATAGATTACTTGCTAAAATTGTTGCTATTGAATAAATAACTAGAAAAGATGGAAGATATTTTGATATTTCATCATCTCTAAAAAGTATCTCATTATGGAAAAAAGTGTAAATTATCATCAGCAAAATTGCCAATGAACACATGCATATGGAAAAACTCCAGAAAGTACATTGTGCTTGTAAACTTTTTGTTGGATATAACCAATTCTTATAATTGTTATTAATTTTTTCATTGTAAAGCTTGAAAAGGCCATATGCTATTAACAATAACCCAAAAAACCATACTGTTTGAAAATCTGTAAAAGCCAAATAAGTTTTATTGAGAATGCTAAACCTTTCTACTAAATCTATAGTCACTAGCGTTAGTGAGCCTATTGACATACATAATATAGACTGATTGTTTGAAGCACCTAAACATAATGTAATAATTGCAAAATTTATAAGATTTAATATAACTGCTATTATTTGATAACTTGCTGATAATGAGAAAGCATCTATGCCCCAACTATAAACAAAAATCAAAAAATATAATACGGCTCCGCATATAATTATAAATGGAGTAAGTAGTAGTTGAATGAACCATCGTTTTAATTGGTTTTGCGATGCCTTAAATACGCTAATCCAAAAACAAATTTGCAAGAGTTGAAATAAAAAAAATGGCCATTCAATACTTGCTTCTTCTAAGCGAGTTAATGGAAAATGATTCAATATATAGATAGTAAGGTTGAGATTACCATCAACAAATGCTTCTATTGCAAAAGCTATTATTAATAGAACATAAACATACTTAAATTTACCCGTTGAAATTTTCCATAATTTTAAAGCCATCAATAAAATAAATATATCGCAGCCTGATTGTGTGAGAAATAACAACACTCCAGAATAAATTTGTGTTACCTGATATTTTTCTAATTGACAATAAATAAAAGTTAATAAAACCCAACCAAATAGTAATAAAATTAGATCCCTATCAAACCATTTTACCAATGTATTATATTTCATACATGTAAACAAATAAATTGCTAAATTAATTTGAATATCTGTTTAAAATATCTTTATAAGCATCTACTCTTCTATCTCTAAAATATGGCCACACATGACGGGTTTCCTCTATTTCATTACGATCAATGTCGACTACCAGTACTTCAGCTTTTTCACATGATGCACGTTTAAGGATTTTTCCATGTGGCCCTGTGATAAAGCTATTTCCCCAAAATTGTATGCCACTCGTTGCTCCAGTATGATCTGGTTCAAAACCGACACGGTTACAACTAAGCAAAGGTAAGCAATTAGCAATTGAATGGCTTCGTTGAATAGTGACCCATGAATCCACTAAATCATCTTTTAATTCTGGAGTATCTTCTGGATACCATCCAATCGCTGTAGGATAAAGCAACACTTCCGCACCTGCTAATGCCATGATTCTTGCTGCTTCTGGATACCACTGGTCCCAACAAACTAATACACCAAGTTTTCCCACAGATGTTTGTATCGGAGTAAATCCAAGATCGCCTGGTGCAAAATAATATTTCTCGTAGTAACCAGGATCATCAGGAATATGCATTTTTCGGTATTTACCAGCAATACTGCCATCTCGCTCAAGGACCACCGCAGTATTATGATAAAGTCCAGCAGCACGACGTTCGAAAATGGAACCCACTATCACAAGTTTATGTTCTTTGGCAAGGTTGCTTAATAACTCAGTCGTTGGCCCTGGAATAGCTTCTGCTTGTTTAAAAACTTCTTTATCTTCAGATTGACAAAAATATGTACCTGCATGTAGTTCTTGCAATAATACAAGCTGAGCACCCTGGTTTGCTGCTTCTTTTATTCCGCTAATAGTTTGGTCAAGGCAAGCATTCCTATCTTGATGACCGGCATGTTGAACGAGTGAAACACTCAAAATATTATTAGCTTTCATATTTATTTCCCTTTATATG
>JBGSLN010000026.1:0-8702 GCA_041740675.1 Gammaproteobacteria bacterium
AAAACAATATGTAAAAAAGATTTTGCCAGAAGAAATTCAAGGATTTAATTGGTCTGCAATTCAAATTGCAACGGCAGCAGGTGTTTGTGCAGTAGCGGAAGTAATTTTATTCAATGAAGATAGACCGCAAGGCTTTATTTATCAGGAGCAAATTTCATTTGAGAAAATTTTAAAGACTTCGTTTGGAGTTTATTATCATATATAAGTTTATAGGGAAAATTATTTTATGAGTATCTTACAAAAACTATTCATCACTGAAGAAAATTTGGGATGTAGCTTTGCTAAAAATCATTGGTTTGCCTCTGGAACGAAATGGTTAACTTCTCTGAATCCAAGCACAGAGCAGATGATAGCAAAAATAAAATCAGCAACTGTCAATGATTATGAAACATTGATACAGCAAGCAGAAAATGCATTTGCACTATGGAGGCAAGTTCCTGCACCAAAACGTGGTGAAATTGTAAGGCAATTAGGAGAAAAATTACGAGAATATAAAGATGCTTTAGGCAGCTTAGTCGCATTAGAAATGGGAAAATCAAAACAAGAAGGTGATGGTGAAGTACAAGAAATGATAGACATCGCAGAGTTTGCAGTTGGACAATCGCGAATGTTATATGGCAACACTATGCATTCAGAAAGACCAGCGCATCGCATGTATGAACAATGGCATCCAATTGGAATCGTGGGAGTTATTTCTGCATTTAATTTTCCAGTTGCTGTCTGGGCGTGGAATGCTTTTATTGCCGCAATTTGTGGAAATACAGTCGTATGGAAACCTTCACATAAAGTGTCTTTATGTGCTATTGCAGTACAACATATTTGTAATGAGGTTATGGCGGCAAATAATTTAACCGGAATTTTTTCTACGTTTATTACGGGTGATCATAAGGTTGCAGATCGATTTGTAGAAGATACACGGGTAGGATTAATTTCATTTACTGGTTCAACTGCGGTTGGTCGCAAAGTTGGAGAAAAAATCGCAGCTAGATTTGGCAAAAGCATTTTAGAATTAGGTGGAAATAATGCCATTATTATTGATGAAACAGCTGATTTAAAATTAGCAATTCCTGCGGTAGTTTTTGGTGCTGTTGGCACAGCTGGACAGCGGTGCACGTCTACTCGTCGCGTTATTGCGCATCACTCAATTTATACTGCTTTTTGTCAAGCATTAGTCAAAGCCTATCAACAAGTCACCATTGGAGATCCTCTGGATCAAAAAAACCTTATGGGGCCACTGATTGATGCAGCTGCCGTACAACAATTCGAATCAGCTGTTGCTGCTGCAATTCAACATGGTGGGAAATTATTATTTGGTGGCAAATGTATTGCTGGAGAAGGTCATTTTGTGCAACCAACGATTATTGAAGCCGAAAATCATTGGAAAATTGTGCAACATGAAACATTTGCTCCAATTTTATATGTAATGAAGTTTAATGATTTAGAAGAAGCTATTGCGTTGCAAAATGCAGTGAAACAAGGATTGTCTTCAGCACTGTTTACCCAAAATTTGAAAGCAGCGGAAAGATATTTGTCAGCTATGGGTAGTGACTGTGGTATTGCCAATATTAATATAGGTACTTCTGGTGCAGAAATTGGTGGTGCATTTGGCGGAGAAAAAGAAACCGGAGGAGGTCGAGAATCTGGTTCAGATGCATGGAAGGCTTATATGCGACGGCAAACCAACACAATCAATTGGAGTGACACTTTACCATTAGCGCAGGGTATAAAATTCAATATCTAAATAAATAGGCTGATGCTCTCAAAATAACTAAAATATTTGTTATACTTTAGCATATTTTTGACAGCTCTCATGGTTGTGAATGATAATTTAATATCCTAAAATGCCTTTAATTTTTTGAAATTTAATGGTAAGCTGCACTACAATATAACAATAAAAAATGTAGGGGAGACTTCTTATGTGGAACAAAATTCTTGCAGCGGTCACTGTAATTATTGCCTTGATTTTAGCAATATTAGCCGTATCACTTTCACCTGACCAACTAAAATTTGTTATTATAATTTCACGTTTCTTTGAAGTAATGATTCCAGTATTAGCGGTTGGAGCATTGATGCGCTATTTGACTTATTGTCCGCATGCAAAGATGTGGAATCTCATTGTGAGCGCATGTTTTTTCTTTATTGCACTCGTTTTAGCTATTATGGCTGTGACCTTATCTGCAATGGATATTAACATTGTTATTATAATTTCACGTTTCTTTGAAGTGATGCTGCCAATTTTTGCTGTGGGTGCATTAATTAAATATATGACTCGGTGTTCAGAAGAATGCAAAACTGTTAATAAATAAAGTTGATGTGTAATTGAAAAGGCGCTTTTTAGCGCCTTTTGAGTTTATGGGAACAAATTACTATGAAAAGAACGGCAATTATTACTGGTTCTAGTAGCGGCATTGGAGCAAGCATTGCCCGCACATTAGCACAAGCAGATTATGGTGTTGTCATCAATTCTGCAAAATCAGCAGCAGATGGAAAAAAGTTGGCAGATGAATTACCGAATGCAATTTATGTAAAGGCGAATGTTACAGAAGAAAAAGATTGTAAAGCATTAATAGAAAAGACTTTAGAGCATTTTGGCCAAATCGATGTTTTAATTAATAATGCTGCATATAGTTCTCCGTTTGTGTCACATGATAATTTTGCAGAACAAACTGATGAAATGTTTCATGGAAATTTTAATGTTAATGTGATGGGCAGTTGGTATTTAGCGAGATTAGCGTTTCCCTATTTACAACAATCTGCCAATGGTAACATCATCAATATTTCGTCGATTGCCGGTGTTCGTCCAATGGGATCTTCTATTCCTTATGCAGTATCAAAAGCTGCAGTAAATCATTTAACAATGTTGTTAGCAAAAGCAATGTCGCCAAAGGTTCGGGTTAATGCAATTGCACCAGGTTTTATTGAGACTCCACGTACCAATCATCCTGCAGCTGAAAAAATACGTGAGCGTAGTATCAAAGTTTCATTATTAAAACGGACTGGTATGCCGGAAGAAATTGCTGCTGCAGTGTTAAGTTTGATTAATTGTGAATTAATCAATGGTCAAATTATCATGGTAGATGGAGGAACCACGATTAATAGTTAGTTTTTTTTACCTCATCCCAAACTGCATCTAATTCGACTAAGTCACAATCTTTCATCTGTTTACCCTGATGATTTAGCAGTTTTTCCATTTGTTCAAAGCGATGAATGAATTTTCGATTGGTGCGTTGCAAAGCATTTTCAGGATTTATTTGATAGTGTCTAGCTAAGTTAATGACAGCAAATAATAAATCACCTAATTCTTCCTCTAAGTGATTTTTATCATTGATCGGCACAGCAACTTGAAACTCCGCTAATTCTTCATGAATTTTATCATAAATAGGTTCAACCGTTTTCCAATCAAAACCTACTGTTGCTGCTTGAGTTTGTAATTTCAAGGCGCGCATCATACTAGGTAATTTTTTTGTAATGCCTGATAATAAACCTGTGCTAGGATTTGCTTCAAGCTTTTCTTCTTGCTTTTTTTGATCCCATTGTTTTAATGCTTCTGCGGCGGACATTTGAGATGGATTTTTAAAATTAATTCTACGACGAGTTTGTTTATCCAGCGTGCTATTGAAAATATCAGCTAATTCAAATTGTCCTAGTTCTTTTGCTAATTGTGCATAAAGAAATAGATGCAGGATTAAATCGCCCAATTCATCACACATTGCAGCATAATTATGCTCTGCAACGCTTTCAGCAAACTCATAAGCCTCTTCAATAGTCAGTTGAGCCAAAGAATGAAAGTCTTGTTGCAAAATCCATGGATCGCCTTGACGCGGATCGCGTAACGCTTCAGTGAGTTTTGAGAGTTTTGTGATTAATTTTTGAATGTCTTTCATAATTTATTACTTATTATCCCCATAACATTATATAAACAAACCTGTTATAATCCAGGAAAATTCAACAAATCTGCAAAATTTATGTTACCAGTTATTGCTATTATTGGGCGACCTAATGTCGGCAAATCCACATTATTCAATCGATTAACTAAATCTAGAGATGCGCTAGTGGCTGATTTGCCAGGATTAACTCGTGATCGCCAATATGGTGAAGGAAAATATGATGATCATCGTTTTTTAGTGATTGATACAGGCGGTATTGGTTTTAATCTTGCTGGAACCAAAATGGATTCGTTGATGCATGCACAAACACAACAAGCCATCCACGAAGCGGATGCTATTCTATTTGTGGTTGATGGACGTTCTGGACGTACTGCTGCTGATGAGGTGATTGCCGCGCAGGTTCGACATGCAGGCAAGCCTGTTTATGTAATAGTCAATAAAACTGAGAGCACTGATTCAACCCTCGCAATGACTGAATTTCATGCGATGGGATTAGGACAACCGATTGCTATTTCTGCCGCACATGGACAAGGTATAAATGAAGTATTAGATCATGCACTGAAGCCCTTATTAAAAGCCAATAACAACGAAATTCAAGAAGAAATTGAAGGTGTTAAAGTAGCAATTATCGGTAGACCTAATGTAGGTAAATCAACTTTAGTTAATCGAATTTTAGGAGAAGAGCGCGTCATTGTGTTCGATGAAGCGGGCACAACCCGTGACAGTATTTTTATACCATTCGAACGATTTGGGAAAAAGTATACCATCATAGATACAGCAGGTATGCGGCGTCGCAGTAAAATCTATGAAAAAATAGAAAAATTTTCAGTCACTAAAAGTATGCAAGCGATTGAATCTGCTAATGTGGTTATTTATATGTTAGATGCGAGAGAAGGGGTGGTAGAGCATGATCTGCATTTATTAGGTTTTGTGTTAGATACCGGAAAAGCATTAGTTTTAGCAGTCAATAAATGGGACGGTTTGGATGAAGAAAAAAAGCAAAGGGTTAAAGTTGAGATAGATCGTCGTTTAGGTTTTGTAAGTTTTGCCAGTATGCATTTTATTTCTGCTTTACATGGTTCAGGTGTAGGGCATTTATTTAAATCAATCGATAATTCCTTTGCTAGCGCTACCAAGAAATTTTCAACCAATTTAATTACTAATTTATTACATGAAGCTGTTAAAAAATATGCACCACCACAAATTCATGGACAACGAATTAAATTACGCATGGCGCATTTTGGTGGACATAATCCACCAACGATTATCATTCATGGTAATCAAACTCAACACTTGCCATTGAATTATAAGCGCTATCTAGAAAAATTTTTTATTGAAGCATTAAAACTTGTTGGCACACCTATTCGATTACAATTTAAAACTAGCGACAATCCATTTAAAGACAAAAAAAACACGCTGACCAAACGACAAATTGAAAAAAAACGCCGTTTGAAAAAGTATATTTCGAAGAAAGCTTAGGTTGAAATATCTGATTTTATTTTATGTACGCCACATTCCGCACTGCCATCCACAAATTTCACTTCAATTGATTGATTGAGTTTTAATTCTTGAACTGAACGAATTATTTTTTTAGTTTTTAAATCACGAGGAATGGTATAACCACGTTCTAATGTTGCTAATGGACTGACAGTATTTAATGTACGAGCTAGATGTTGTAATGTTTGCAATTTTTCTTTTATAGCCAACTTATTTAATTCTGCTAGACGTAGCAATAACTGCTTTACCAGAACTTGTTTTTGTTGAATTGCTTTTTCAGGATTTACATGTTTTAAATTAATTTTTAATTCTGTTAAAACTGTTTGATAATACTTAATAATTTTCTGAATCAAATGAATAATTTTTTGCTCAGCAAAATCAACGGATTGAATGCGCTCACGAATAATTTGTCCTGGATGTCGTAATTGCTTGGTTAAACTGGATAATTCTACTAACACTAGCTTGAGTTTTTGTTTGATAAAATGCACTATTCGATTTTGTTTATAATTCAACTCTTCTAGCCACTGGGCTTGATTTGGACTGACTAATTCAGCTGCTGCTGTGGGGGTGGCTGCGCGAACATCAGCAACAAAATCAGCAATAGTAAAGTCAATTTCATGGCCTATGCCAGTCACGATCGGAATCTCGCTTTTGAATATTTCACGTGCTAGATTTTCATCATTAAAACACCATAAATCTTCTAAACTACCACCACCACGCGCAAGAATTAATACATCCACTTCTTTGCGAAGATTTGCTGTTGTTAACGCTTCAATGATTTGCATCGCCGCAGCGACGCCTTGAACTTGGCAGGGATAAATAATTATACTCGCTATGGGATAGCGTCGTTTTAGTGTGACTAAAATATCACGGATTGCAGCGCCAGTTGCAGAAGTTATAATTCCAATTGCTTTAGGAATAGTAGGGATTGGTTTTTTGTGAATTGCAGCAAACAAATTTTCTTGTGTTAATTTAGTTTTTAATAATTCAAACTGACGGCGTAAAGCACCTGATCCTGCCAACTCCATTTGTTGAATAATAAGTTGAAAATCACCGCGTCCTTCATAAAGACTGACATTGGCTTTTACCAAAACTTGCATCCCATCTTCAGGATTAAAATTAATGAGTCTGTTTTTGCCACGAAAAAAGGCACAGCGTATCTGTGCTACACTGTCTTTTAAACTGAAATAGATATGCCCTGAGGCAGGTATTACTAAATTTGAAATCTCACCTTCTACCCATACCGAAGGAAAATGTTCTTCAAGGGTTTTTCGAGCAGCCGCATTTAACTGCGAGACTGAAAGGACCTCATTATTTTCTGAACTTTCCAGCATATTAATCAATAATTTTTATTGTGACATTTGGAATTTTTTGTAATGCATCCATCGTATTTTCTGAAATTTGATGCAATTCTAAATTATACTGAGTCATGTCATCGAAAATATCACCGCTGAAAATATCTTCATCGCCAAAAGGCCCTTGTGCATTAGCCAATACTGCTTCGCCTAATGCTTCTTCAATGGCAGATTTTAACTCTGGAGTTAAATAGCCTTCTTCATCAATTAAATTTAGTTCGGCTAATTCTTTATCAGTCGAAAAATTTTTCTGTAAGATCTTCTCACTGGTGCTATATGACCATTCGCCTTCGATAAATTTTTTTGCTAGTTGCTTTATATCAATAGTCATTTGTTAAACCTTATCATATTCTTCACGATATCATTATAAGTATATTATAATAAATCATGCTGCGTCATCCACTCATCGTTATACATCTTACTTAAATATTTCACACCTAAATCAGGTAATACTGTCACAATTGTAGTTGGTTTCGTTAGTTTCTTAGCCAATTCTATAGCTGCCCAAACATTTGCTCCACTAGAACCACCCGCAAGAATGCCTTCTTCTGTTGCCAGACGCCGACCAACTGCAAAGGCTTGCTTGTCCGTAAACTGGATTACTTCATCGACAATAGACCAATCTAATGCATGGGCAATATGATCTTCACCAACACCTTCAACAAAATAAGTGCAACCTTCAGAAGCAGGAACTTTTCTAGTTTTAAAATATTCATAATAAATTGAACCAACAGGATCTGGCATCACCACTTTAATATTAGGATTACGTTCTTTTAAATATTTTCCAACACCAGAAATAGTTCCCCCTGTACTTGCTGATGCAACAAAATAATCTAATTGTCCATCTGTTTGTTGCCAAATTTCAGGGCCAGTAGAATGATAGTGCGCTTCCGGATTTTTTTTATTGTCATATTGATTGATGCGAAAGCTATTAGGTGTTTCTTTTGCGATACGAATTGAGGTATTAACATAATGATCTGATGAATCAGGTGCAGCAGCGGTAGGACATACTATAATTTTTGCGCCATAAGCTTTAAGCGCATTTTGTTTTTCGATGCTAACTTTATCAGGCATTGTTAGTATCGCTTTATAGCCTTTAATTGCAGCAATCATCGCTGTGGCAGCGCCCGTATTACCAGAAGTTCCTTCAACAATTGTACCACCTGGTTTTAACAAACCAGTTTTTTCTGCATCATCAATAATGTATTTCACAATCCGATCTTTAATACTACAACTCGGATTTAAAAATTCACATTTAGCTAAAATAGTAACGAGGGGATTAGGCGAAAATTTTTGTAGTTTTACCAATGGGGTATTGCCAACTGTATCAATATAATTTTTAATATTCATAAATATTTCTCAATGTTTTTATTTTCAGGTCTTACAAAAAAATTTAGTTGTTGGCAATATTTTACTTAATATTTCACTAAATTAACAATATTAACTAGATTTTTATTCCTGTATAATCGATAAAATTTTCTAGGAGGTGCTTTATGCGTATTACCCAAGATGCTCTCACATTCGATGACGTTTTATTGGTGCCTGCTCATTCAACTGTCTTGCCTAAAGAAGTTACTCTTAAAACTCAATTGACTCGACTGATACAACTCAATATACCTTTACTCTCTGCTGCAATGGATACTGTGACCGAAGCAAGACTTGCTATAGCTATGGCTCAAGAAGGCGGAATTGGCATTATTCATAAAAACATGAGTACTGCAGATCAAGTGAAAGAAATTCGGAGGGTGAAAAAATTTGAAAGTGGTATTGTTAAAGATCCGATCACTGTCAATCCAACTATTACTGTAAGAGAATTAATTGAATTAACCCAATCAAATAAAATTTCTGGCGTACCAGTGGTTGAAGGCACACAATTAGTTGGCATTGTGACATCTCGAGATTTGCGTTTTGAAACTAATTTAGATAAAAAAATTGCTGAAGTGATGACTAGTAAGGAACGTTT
>JBGSLN010000027.1:0-3326 GCA_041740675.1 Gammaproteobacteria bacterium
AAATTAGTGCCGTTGAAAAGCTAAAGAAATTTGTTATTTTGCTAAAATCAGACTTTTGGAAATCATTTACAGAAGTTTCTTTTTTTTCCGAATTATTGCAAGGAGTTTTAATTAATACAGATGAATTTAACAAATTTAACAATCTTCTCTCTAATTTACAACAGCGTATTAATGAGATAGAACAAAGCTCAATAGAGGAAGAACAAAGTATTGTAATAAAAGCAGTTAAGGATGAGCTAGCTAGTCTATTTAAAAAAATGAGCCGGCATCGTCATGCTTTAGAACATCCTTCCGCTTTTGATAATCAAATTTTAGTAGGTAAAAAAGACTCTGGTCAAAATGATGCTGGAATAGCTGGAGGTTGGCATCAGCATGTAGAAACCGGCCAACGAGGTTTATATAAAAAAGATCCACATGTTGCGAAAGTAATGATGGAAGAATTGGCAGGAGAAATAATTAGCTCCTCAACTGAATTCGCAGCTAAAGTAGATTTTGAAAAAACCAAAGATTTAAAAAATGACATTGATGAAACTGGAGAAAACACTTACCTTGTTTCTTTTGCTGTGCCAGGTTTTAAAGGCGACTTGTGGCAGTGTGCTTTTCGATATCATTATAAAACCCTCGACCCCACTCTTTCAGATGAAGAAATCGAAGCTAAAATCCCTCAAAAGAGACCTAGAAGACTGGGGTCTAACTCATTTCATCAAGGTATCTTAAGGTCTTACCTAGGTTATCTTTCAAAACAAAATCCCAACATTAAAATAGAATTTGCTGAAATGATGGCTGCTTCATTATTGGTCGGTGATTTTGATGTTCACTGGGGAAATATTGTTGTAGCAGCAGACGATCAAGGTATGCTACATTTATATCGAATTGATTATGGCGGAGCATTTAATAAGCTCAATAATATTCTAGAAATTCATCCTAACTCCCATTTAAGACACCCAGTACTTATTGGTCCTACTAACCATTTTAGAGAATATCCTAGAGATTGGCGTATTTCCAAAGAAATGCTAGAAGCAATTCATAAAATAGCATCATATGATGTGGAAACACGTGTAAAACTTTGGATTGAAAAAATAAAATCTTATGGATTAGAACCTCTTAAAAAGTTTGCTACACGATATGGGATTCCCGAAAAAGATATTCTCTCAGATAAATCTCAACTTTTAGAACTTTTACGTGAACGATTGACGCTTGTTTTGAATGAAAGAAAAGAATCATTATTGGAATTTGGTCATGAAATTGAATTAAGTTTATGTGTCATAAATAAAAATGAAATTGATTTATTAAAGCTAAACCAATTTGTGGATAATAATCCGACATATGCTAAACAACTATTAGATGAAGGGTTTTATCATTTCAGAGGAAAAGATCAAAAAAATCGCCAACTGAAAAAAGTTGCATCAAATGCTTTATCAACTATTTTTTGTATTAAAGATCTAAAAGAAAAATTAAAAAATAACTGTTTAACGGTAGATGATTTTTATCGATTAATTGCAAGCGATCAAAATTATGATTTTTTACAAAAAGAACCATTGCTAACTCAATTTAATAACATTTATCAAGAGTTTATTAATCGTGATGCTGCAGCATTAGCAAAACTTAGTCGTGAAATTTACTTATCGATTAAACCAGAAGATTTATTAGCTGTCAGAGTGGAAGCAAAAAAAGATCCCGATAGTAGTTTTTTGTTAAGTCCAAAATTTGTTAATAACTTATCACAATATATTATTGCGGATCTTGTAAAGTATAAAGATGTTAACTTACGAACGTTAGCTTTTAAGCGATGGGTTGATATTGCCACAGCAGCTTGGAAGCAACATAATGATTTTGCGGTTGTTGCTGCAGTCAATGCTGCTTTTGAAAATAGCGGCATACATCGACTAATGCCAACTTCAGATGAACTTGATCAAATCACTAAAGATCGTCTTGAAGATTTAAACAATATTACTAGCTCACAGAGATCATGGGGAAATTATCGTAAAGCATTTAATGAAACTCAAGCTCCGTTTGTTCCATACCCTGGTATTTTAAGTACTGATGCAACTTTTATCAAAGAAGGTAATGAGTCAATCTTAGAAGTCATTCCGATCTCAGATGCAACTGCTAAAGGCAAAGCTGATCGAAACGCATTTTACACACCTGCTGGAAATAAATTAGCTTTATTTATCGCTGTGTCTCAACAACAGCTAAAAAAAGCACCTGAAATCACAATACATAACACTAACCTTTATAACATTATAAAAGAACGACCTCTGGCTGATGCTAAATTTAATGATGAAGTATATAAAGATACTTTAGAAATAAAACCAAGAGGAGAAAATGCTACAAGAAAATTTAGCAATATACCCACTACATCAATTAGTAAACTATTGTCTGTTAAAGTGACTTCTCCTGCAAAACAAGTAGGTGTTCCCACTACCAAGGAACGAATGATTGTAGAATATGAAAAACAAGGCCTAGAGTTTTTTAATATAAAGTTTAATTCTCTCATTAGCGAGTTGACTGACACATTAACAAAGCCTGCTAAAATTTTTATAAATGACTCACACCCAATAAGGTTAGCAGTTCGCCATTTAAAAGTAATTTTTGATGCTTGGAAAAGCTTGGTCGATGATAAATATCATAATCCAGAATATAATCAACTTAGATTATTAGTAGAAACACTATACCACTTTTTTAATGTGTTAAGATCTGAATCTATTCTGGCAAATTCAAAATCAAATGATGCTGCTGCGCAAGAGCAATTTCAACAATTACTTATATTACCCGAAATTGCAGAAGATCATCCTGCATATCAAGTGCTGAGTATTCTAAAACAGCGCGTTGAAATTATTAAAGAAAATAATCAAACCCTGGCGGAGTTAATTATTAGCACAACATCAGATCCGCTAAATGCTTCTCAAGACGCCGCTCAAAAACTAAAACAGCTATTAGATGATGGGGCATTTTTTTCAGCTGATTTTAATCCTCTTGATGTAGCAATAAAAAATAAAGCACCGATTGAGTTTATAGCAATATTATTAAATGCTGGATTTGTCTTAAAAGAACCTATTTCAAATGAAATAATGATTACACATGGAGAAGAATATTATATTGCACTCATTTCCTTAGGGATTCAAGGTTTTGATAAGCCAGATCTTTATACTGCTGAAAACCAATTTTCAATTAAAGTATTTGACCAATGCTTAAAAGAAAATAATATCTCTACAATTGAAAAGTTATTGAGAAAAGGTATTACTTTTCCAAAAGATATCGTATTACAAGCAGTTAAACAAAATTGCTTAATTGAATGGGTGAGGTTATTACATAAGTATGGTTAC
>JBGSLN010000028.1:0-5570 GCA_041740675.1 Gammaproteobacteria bacterium
CCACAAGTGTTTGATTGGCTTCCTGTACTTACACTACCAACGCTAGCTAAAGCGCTTGAACTTAAACTAATACAGGAAATCAATAAAATAGAACGCGCACTTAAATTTTTACATTTCATAATATTTATACCTTAATTGCTATCTCTTTAAATTAATAATAGATAATTTTGGTGGTTTTTCAATTAAATATGGGAATTTTTTAAAAATAAATGTGATTTAAAGTGGGACTATTTTAAAAGCTCCATCATTAATTTGCTAAATGCTTCTTCTGGATTGATTTTTTTACTGACGACATTATTCATTAGTTGGAAAAGTTCTTTTTCTGTCATTTACGTACTCAATACTAAATCGTTTCCCATCTTTATATTTTAGACTAGAATAAACTTGTAATAAGTTAATGAACACTTATTTTTTTTGTTTTAATACCACCGTACGCAAACCGAATATACGCATGGCAGCTAATATATGGTCTAAAATTTCGGCTTGAATATTTTCATAATTGATCCATTCAATTTCACTGGTAAACACATAGATCTCAACCGGAACAATACCTTCTTTAGTGGGTGCTAATTGTCGTACTACCCACGGCATATCCTGCCTTAGTTTCAGATTATTAACTAAATAAGCGCCAAGATAACTTCGAAATATGCCAAGATTAGTCCATGTTCTGCCTACTAAACTTTTGTTTGCCTGATCTAATTTATTTTCTCTGAAGAAAGTTTGCATAAAATCTACTTCTTTAAGAATAGTGAGTAATTCTTCAGTGCAGAAATGAATACTATCTGGATCGAGTAAAAAAGTATTTCTGATTCGGCGTGCACTGCCTTCATTGATGCCGCGCCAGTTTTTATAAGAGTTTTCCAAAAATTTATAAATAGGAATATACACAAACGATTGATCCCAATTTTGAACTTTAACAGAATGAAATTTAATTTCTACGATAGTGCCATCTGCATCATAATCAGACACCTCAATCGCATCACCCACACGAATCAAATCGTGATATTCTATTTGAATATTGGCTATAGTTGATAAAATAGTATCCCTGAATACAAACAAAATAACTGCGGTAATTGCACCCAACCCACTCAAAATCTTCCATGGGGATTCTTGCATAATTAAACAAATACCTACAATGCTGCCAACGACAATGATAGCAAGTTGTGCGATCTGAAAATAAGCAGTTAAAGTACGTTTGTAGGAATTGGAATGTGCATAAACTTTTTTTAAAACCGCAATAATTTTTAGCAGTATTATGAAGACAGCTAATAGAATATAGCTCTCAAATAGTCGGTTAAGAATGTTTAATTCGACATCTTGGTTAGATAATTCATAAAAACTAAAGAAAAATTGTATGGCTAATACCGGAATTAAATAATTAAACCAGGAACAAACTCCACTTTTAATTACTTGCTGTACCCATAAACTTTTAATGCTTTCTTCGTTTTGCGCTAATCTGCGTGTATAAAATCGGGTAATAACAAACGCAATTAGCCCAAATACTATCGCGATGGATACCCCTAGATAGGCTTCTTCCGTGGAAGTGCCTGGTGTAATCATATAATCAAATAGATAACTAAATATTTTTTTTAGATCAACACCAATATCCGCTGTTTGCATAAAATTAGCCCTCGTAATTAAATAACATTGATTATGGATAATAGGAATGTAATCTATTGAAATAAAAGCTCTTTTATGAGCTGACATGAAGATTTTAAGGTTTCATGCTATCAGCATCAATTAGAGTGTTGTCTGGAAGATACTTTAATCGAATTATATGCTTTTGTCGATAAGTTTTGTTTATTATTTAGTCAAACATGGAAATAACCCTGTTTATATACCCACAACCCTATTAATTGTGGCGCAATTAATAATTTCAAAATTTCCACACAAGATTTTTTGAGGGATTTATCTTCTGTGGTTTAGATTAATTCTTTAATAGTTTTGGTGATTTCAGCTAATTGGATTTCAACCGTGTCTTGTTTAAATAACGGATAACGCTGTTTCGACTTAGCTATACTCACCGCTACCGTTTTAAAGATATTTTATTCACTTTCTTGATGTTAAATCTACTAAAAAACATACTGTCCGAAAATCTTTCAAGGTATTAATAGCGGTGCAAGACAATCATCATAAAATGAGGGCTTGACCTCAATAATATTATATTCTGCTACATCCGCTTTAGTAAAAGGATCATTTTCAAGAATTATTTCAAACTCCGCTAATGTTTGTGTTATGGCTATAATTACGCCGCCAACAGGTGGATTTTGCCTTCCACATACCAATAATTTTCCTGCTGCAAATAAGGATTTTACATATTGATGATGTTCAGCACGATAAACATCAACTTCTGCTAGTGGCTTTTTGTATTTTGAGATTGCAATAAACATAATTTCCTCTGCAAAATTTATAAAAATTGAAAAACTATTTTTGCCATAAAATTTCTCGAGTAGTCCTATCCCAAGGTTTTAGTGACATTTTATCATCATAAAAATGATATTTGCGTTCTAATACTTTACCTACTTCATTCGGAAAAAGATGTCCTAAAATAAAATGTCGTACTAAATTATTTTTGGCATCAATTTCATAATCACCAAAATAAGCCAAATAATCTTTTGGAACATACAACAGTTCATTTGGACCAGCACTCACAAAATTTTTTGCAGAAAATGGTTTGCGCTCTTTTCTGCAAATTTGTACAGCCATTTTTCCTAAAGCATCATATATAATATATCCAATGGCATCTTCGCCAAATGGAAAATACTTATTTCCATGTTCATCAATTTCAACAGAATAGATTAACTGCCATGTGCCAATAATTTTTTTAGATATTTCATCCATATTTTCTCTCTCTCAGCTAATGGGCGCTTTTGGATAAGTTGAAATCCCAGGTGTTAATTGAAAATCATATATAAGATAGTAATGATCATTTTTTTTCATAAAATTACCCATCATATTTTCATTAGCTGTAAATACCGCATCTGTTTTGATTATTTCATCTCCATTAATAAATACTTGCGTGATCAATGTTTCAAAATCTGGCGCTGCTACAATAAAATGTATATGAGCTGGCCTCAATGGATGACGTTTAGCAATTTTAAGTAATCTTCCAACTGGCCCTTCCGTTGGAATAGGATAAGGCGTTGGCATAAGTGCTGATAATTCAAATGTTCCCTTATCATCTGTCGTAAATTTACCTCGCAGGTTCATATCAGGTTGCTGTGGATCTTGCGATTCGTAAAGACCGTTAGTAGCAGCTTGCCATACATCCAGGGTTGCGTTAGTAATGGGCTTACCATCTAGTAGGTTTATGACCTTGCCAGTGATAGTTACTCTTGCTCCTTGAGTGTCATTACTTACAATACTTTCACCTCTGTTGCGTATCGGAGCATTAGCACGATAAAAAGGCCCGACTAAAGCAAAACCCACTGCATCTTTCGGCCTCTGGTGATTTAGTATTTCAATAAGCTGGCTAATGCCCATCACATCCGCGAGCAATAAAAACTCATTGCGCTCAGCGTGAGTAAACTTTGCCATGTCTGCTAAAAAGTTCCAGGTAAATTCCCATTCTACTTCAGACAAATGAATTTCTTCCACATAAGCGTGTAAATGCTTAATCAGGCATTGGATTAATTTTTTTACTCTTGGATTTTCAATAGCAGAATAAGCTTCTAAAACACGGCCGGTAAATTTTTCCTGTGAATTGATTTGGTTCATAACTAACTACTCATTTAATTAAAGCTAATAATAATACGTTTTCCTGATGTCCCTTTCACAACTTCCTTATAAGCTTGGCTGGCTTGTTCCAGAGAATAAACTGCTGCCGGATCTACCGTAAGTGGTTTGAGTTTACCTTCATCAAAGCCTAATGTAAGTTCATTCAAAAAACAGGCATTCTCGATAAAATTAAAAGAAACGGTATTCACTCCAATAATTTCTTGGTTTGCACGATACAGGTCAAATAAATTAATCACGGCTTCGCGAGTATTTTCGCCTGCTCCAATAGTAACAATCCGGCCAAATTCTGACAGAACATTAATAAAATCCGACCAATAAATATTACCAACGCTATTTAAAATGACTTGTACAGGCTTGCCATTATTAGCATTTAAGATTTTCTCTTGAAGCTGAGTCCCTTCGGTATTAATTACATTCCAGCCTAATTCAGTTGCCTCCAAATGTTCTTTTTCACCACGCACTAAAGCAATAGCCTTGCATTGTTGCCATTGGCAGATTGACATGGCTGCACGCCCTACCTGTCCCAATGCACCCACCACTAAAACAGTTTCATTTGCCTGGATGCCCGCACGTTTTACTAAGCTATAATAGGCCGTCACATAAGGCAGCGGTTGTGCGCTGGCCGTAAGAAGATCTAGATTTTTAGGAACTTCTGAGAAAGCTGAGATGGGCAGTTTAATATATTCAGCTTGCGTGCCATCAAAAGAAATACCCGCAGCACCGCCAGTCCCCCAAGCATGTTTTCCGATAAGCACCTCAGGGCCTTCTACCACGACGCCCGTAAAATCTCTTCCAGGAGTTCGAGGGAGCACGGCATGTTTAAAATAACCCATACTTGCTAAGGCATCTGAAGCATTAATACCCGATGCGAAAACTTTAATTAAACACTCATTTTCAGCCAATGTTGGTAATGGCTTTTCTACCAGCTCAATATTAATATCATTTATTTCGGAAGCATGGGCCTTAATATATAATGTTTTCATAGTTAGTCTTGTAGTTTACTATTAATGATGTTAATAGTATCATTACGAGTGTAACAATGTCAATACTCGTAACTAAATTCTTATTGGGGGTAATATGAGAGTTAATAATTCTATGGCTAAGGATCTTTTATTAACCAGTGCAGCCGCGCTTACATTGGCTGATCGGCGGCTTTATAATTATTTATTGCTTAACTCATTTGATAAACTGCCTAAGCAATTGGATTTTGTGATTTCTCTTAACGAGCTAGAAGGTGTTTATGGGACCGGTGCTGCTCCCATTGATCGCTTACAAGAATCACTTAGACGCTTAATCAGGACACTCGTTGAATATAAGACAGAAACAACAAAATGGGTGATGACCAGTTTACTCACTAGTGCAAAATTAAATGGACTTAAAAACGAGCTTTATTATTCTTATCCTGCTCCTTGCCGTGAGCTTTTTACCAATCCCTTCACTTTGGAAAAATGCCTTGTGCAAGCACATTTTACCCAAAAATACAGTAATTTAATTTACGAAATTCTTGCATCTGTATATTATGATAAGCAAAATACATTTTGTATAGAGATTTCAGATTTACGAAGTCGGTTACAAATTTCCGAAAATAAACTAACCAATTTCAGTGACTTGGATCGATTTGCTTTAATACCAGCACTGAAAGAAATTAATTCTTATGCGAGCTTTGCTGTTAAATTTCATACTCAAAGAAAAGGCATGAAGGTCACACATATTATTTTTGAAATGATCGGTAAAAGAAATATTTCTGATTTTGACAAGGCTAAAAGTGTGGTCCCAAGTAAGCAGCCTAGGTTATTTATTGAGAACCCAAAGCTAGAACAAGCTTACGCTTA
>JBGSLN010000029.1:0-5221 GCA_041740675.1 Gammaproteobacteria bacterium
AATGCAGATGGCTTTGTTGCTTGTTCTGGCAAAACCCCCACTAATAGCTCTGTTGTTCCTGCTGCACCTGGAGTTGAATCAACAGCACTCACCAGCGTAGGATAAGCTGATCCTATAACTGTGGATGTTGCAAAAACCAGTGCTTTGCTATCAGGCGTTAACGCTATGGCAGTAAAATACTCACTATTATTACCCCCAACATAAGTGGCCCAATTGGCAGTGGGCGTAGTTGTAGCGTTAGAAAAACGTATGATAATGCCTTCTAAGCTACCAGCAAAAGTTGCATCCAAACTACTTCCGCTAGGAATAAGTGTGTTATTTGCAGCACTTACCCGACCACCCACATAAAATGAATTATTATCAACAATGGCTAACGAGTTTAGTGCATCCATTGTCACTGGTTCACCATCAAAAGATCGAGTAGCTAAATTGGCAGAATAAATTTGAATTTTACCGGAAGTAAATCCTGCAAGCACACGACCATCAGGGAATAATTCCAAGTCAGCCGCTTGCTCTTGTATTGTTTGATTAGTAAGTGTACTACCTGTATTTACGGCTACACCTGTACTTGTCCATGCCGTAATATGTTCACCTGTACTATCTAATCGATAAATATAAGCTTGGTTTGTGCCGGTACCTTGTGTAAAACCAGCGTTCAATTCCATATAGTTTCCAAATGATCCATTAGTAATTGTTTCGCGTGTCCAACCAAATGCGTAAGTACCATTAGCATTCACAGCAACTGCATAAAGATAGGAATCAAAAGGAGTTGCATTATCATTTAGATCAAAATATGTAGACCATACGACATTTGGATCAATAACGAGTGGTTGATCCTTCACAATATCACCTAATACTGAGTATTGAATTTCATTTGGGTTTGTTCCTTGCACCATTGCAGCACCCAGTTCATGTTTTTCTCCATTAATGACTTGATAAACTTCTGGTATTTTAATAGTAAGGTCACTGTGACGTAGATCGAGAGTTGCTGATCCATCACTGTTAAAAATAATACCATCTTGTCCAGATACATCCATGCGTATTTGTTGATAATCTTGAGCATTTGCAACAATCCAGTCGAACTCTAAAGTACCTTTATCTGCGGAATAAAGCCGCAGATCAATGCCATCATAAACATTTCTAAGTGTGATTTCTTTGTAAATATCGGGTGTGAGTACTGTTCCATCTGATCGTTGATAAGAACCCGTCACATCCGAAGCATCGCCTGGCACTACTTGCCAATTTTTGCTATCTAAAAATGTAAAGTTTACAGTATGCGTGCCAATCACTTCTCCTGTTGTAGTATCAAATTGGTTTGCAATAATGGTGAGATGGTCTTTGTAAACTAACATAGATCCAAAAGTAGTTTTGAATCCATATTCAACTCCATCAGGAAATTGTCCCACATTGTTTTGAAACCAAATTTGATTGGTTGAGTCACGAACAACACTATCGATAGCTGCTCGTTCTGAGTCAGTAAGTTGACTAAAGTCAATAGAATGTTCAGTAATTCCTTTGCCATCTTGTAACGTTGTTGATGTAGGGTTATCACTCACAGTAGTAACATCTGCACCTGTTTCACTTGCTAAGCTTGCAACTGTAATATGTCCTGCATCACCTGTACCAAAGTCACTGCCATAGGTTTTAATAATCGCATTTTCATTCAAAGTAGATTTGATAATTGAGAGATCATTCGCATACTTGCCCTGCATAGACTCAAGAGTCAGATTGGCATTGCCTAAATCTAATTCTGATTGGGTACCGTGTGAAACAATGTGTATTGCATTATATAAAATTCCATCTTTAGTATTTGCTGTTAAAGTATCGGCTATTTGTTTAACACCATCTTTATTAGGATCGAGTACTATAATTTCAGCGTTTTTATCTATGCTTTTAATTAAATCTTGATAGCCTGCTACAGAACTATCTATAAATACTGCTTCTTTAGATACAGAAGATGCTTGTTCTGAGGAATTAGTTGCTGAATTACTTGATGAATTATTAGATGAAATCACAGGTGAAACAATCGGTGAAACTGTTGGGGAATTGCTGCTTGCATTGGCTACTGATTCATTACTAGAAATCGTGGCACCGTTACTAATAGCTTTGGGTGCTTCAACACTATGAGCTTGATCATTTGGTTGAGTTTCTGCTTGAACTTGAGTTGAATCAGAATGATGTACTGCATCAGCAGCAACAACTGCTGCTGCAGCATCTAACAAAATCCGCGGTTCTAATGCTTGCATGTGACTTGGTTGTTTGCCTAGCTCGATACTTACTGCTTCTGCTATTTGAAAAGCTTTAAACTTTTTAGATAAGAATGGATTTTTCATACAGCACCTATAGTAATTACTCAAATAAACACACACGATCTCATCATTTCGTATTTCGATACTTGCAGCAATTTATACAGGCTTTAAAAATTTTTTAAATTAAGAATTGTTTATCAATAATCTTTGCAACATCTACTCAACGAAAACATACGGTCTGGTTGTTTCCATGCGTTGAAAGTTACTGATTCCATTGTGTGAAAAACTTTGAATTTTTGAAATAAAGCTTGACCTTTCATACCATCCCCTAACACTCATTTACGACACCTATTTTTTTGTAAACATGACTCGTATTATAATTATAGGTACAAAATTTAGATTTTGCCCAATAATCGTTCAGTAATTTAAAAAAAGCATTTCTTTTCTTGCCAAGAATAAAAATTAATTCTATATTTCAAAGGTTTCTATGTTAACTTCGCACAATGCATTCTTCACAGTTAAAAATAAAAATAATGAGTCTAAGGGACTGCAATGACTAAAACACAGAATTTGACAAAAGTTGCCCTTGCAATTGCTATATCGATTTCATTGTCTTCGTGTGCTGTAAATCCAAAGGTAATTACGCCTGAACAACGATCAGCTCGAATTCAACAAGATTGGCAAGCGATGTTTCAAGGACAAGAAAGCGTCACTAGTTCTATTAATATTTATCAGGCCATGGCACGGGCAATTAAATATAATCTTGATATTCGTGTTAAATCCATGGAAACCGCATACGCATTGGCTGATGCAAAATACACCCAATCTACTATGCTCCCTAGCATTGTCACTTCTGCGGGTTATACAACTCGGAATAATAATTATTCTGTCAGATCTCCTGAAAATCCTAATGTAATTTCTACTACAGAAGATCGCGATCAAACAGATGCAAATCTACAATTTGCCTGGAATGCTCTTGATTTTGGCGTAAGTTATATCCAAAGCAAACAAAAGGCAGATTTATACCTAATTGCTCAAGAGCGCAAGCGCAAAATAATCCAGCAAGTGATTCGTGATACTCGTTATGCCTACTGGCGCGCTTGGGCAGCTCAACAATTACTGGGTCAAGTGAATTCATTTAGAGGTGAAATTCAACAAGCAATTAACCAATCAGAAACCGCAGCTAATGAAAAATTAACTTCGCCAACAGACGCAGCATATTATCGTGCTGAACTCTGGCAAGAATATAAAGACATGAGTAATTTGCAAGATCAACTAAGTAATGCACGTCCTGAACTGTTAGCAATGATGAACTTGCGGCCTACCAGCAATATCACGTTGACTCAACCAAGTAGAATGAATGGGCCACTACCAAAAGGATTCCCAAAGAATTCAAATACGCTTGAAATGATGGCCTTACAAAATCGACCAGAATTGCGTGAAGAAGATTATCGAAATCGAATCAGTTTAAATGAAATTAAAAAAGCACAATTAAAAATGTTGCCCAATTTAGGCATTAATGCTGGGGTACATTATGATAGTAATAGTTTCTTGGTCAACAATAATTGGGCTGATTTTGGCAGCCAGTTGAGCTGGGATGTCTTACGCATTTTTAGTAATTATCATGGTATTAAAGTTGCCAAAGCTGAACAACAAGTCGGTAATATTCGACGTATGGCATTGAGCATGGCAGTGGTGACCCAAATTGAAATCGCAAAGTTAAGATATCAACAGGCTGTTCGTGATTTGAATATTGCCGAAAATTTGCGTAATGCCCGCTATCAGTATGATGTAAATTTATCGAATGAACAAAAAGCAAACTTAAGTGATAATTTAGCTGTAATTACTGCCAAAGCAAAATGGCTAGTTGCTAAGTTGGGGTATTACACTGCTTATGCTGAATTGCAAAATGCGGCTGGACAGCTATTGGATTCGGTCGGTTATGACCCATTAAATAGCGTCACTTCGGTTGATGTGCCTGTGAATACCTTGGCTCAACAAATTCAAGTGTCAATGAGCAACGCTCCAATCCCAATTTCTGGTTCATTGCTTGCTACACAAAATAGCTCTGCTAATGCGAATATTCCAAAGACAAATAATACGAAAATAGCAAAAAATACAGCATCAGCCACTAATCATTACAATAAAGAATCTTATTCAATACAATTAATGGCCGATGAACATAAAGCTTTTATTATGCGTTTTATGAAACAAAATAATTTAACAAATAAAGCAACAATTCAACATAAGTATATAGATGGTAAACATTGGTATATATTGCTTTATGGCAATTATGATTCAATACCTGCAGCGGAATCAGCAATTAAAACTTTGCCGAATAATCTGCGGCAGCGAAATCCATGGGTACGACCTATACCATAAATATACGTGAATAACCTTAACTCGAGAATTACTAACTTTGAGTTGAGGATTTATCCAGTTCTTTTGAAAAAAAAGGGATTACCATGAAAAAAATAATAGCTATAATAGCCTGTTTGTATATTTCTATGTGTTTTGCAGATCAAAGTCCAAATCAATTTAAACCTTCTGACAATCCATATACAGTTCATGCAGTTGTCTTTTCTGAAAATAGTGCTGTGATTTCTAGCCCTATGGCCGGACTTGTTACTAATCTATTAATTAAGGATGGCAGCACCTTTAAAAAAGGTCAGATACTCATTCGATTCGACTGTCGAATACAACATGCTCTATTACAAAAAATATCCGCTGATATTAAGCTTTCGCTAATAAATAAAGAATCTTATGCAAAATTATCAAAGCTGGGATCTGCAAGCAATATGAAAGTAGCAGAAAGCCACGCTAATTTTGAAAAGGGCAAAAAACAACGTTAGTAGTTAGATAATTTTCCCAAGGTTTAACAATATATTCTGGTAATTCAGTTTTATTGATGGGCAAAATTTTTTGGTCATAATGTTTTATCAGCCAAGGAATTAAGTTTTTTTCTAACCACA
>JBGSLN010000030.1:0-2643 GCA_041740675.1 Gammaproteobacteria bacterium
TTCGATCATATGATGAGTGTTTTCACCCTGGATATGGATATGCAAAGCTGCTTTCAATGTATCTGCAAAAGACCGAAAAAAATGAGGAACGAGTTCAGTTGAAAAATCACCCACTTTTTCTCGGGTAAACTCACCTTTAAAATCAAAATAGTTACGGCCAGATAGATCAATTGCGATATTCGCTAGTGCTTCATCCATAGGCAATACAAAGCCATAACGATTGATACCTCTTTTGTCATCAAGTGCAAGACTTAATGCATTGCCTAAAGCAATAGCCGTATCTTCGACTGTATGATGATCATCAATCTCTAGATCACCATTGACTTTAAGAACTAAACTAAACCCCCCATGTTTTGCAAGTTGCTCTAACATATGATTAAAAAAATCGAGTCCGGTGTCAATCATTGTTTGGTCAGCGCAGTCTAAATTTATTTGTAGTTGAATTTCAGTTTCATTCGTTTTTCGTGATACTGTTGCAAGTCGTGGCTGAGTTAAAATAGTTTCTGCTATCTTTTCCCAGGTAATAAATTCTGATTGTCCATAATGAATACCTTTTATTCCTAAATTCTTCGCTAGCTGCATATCAGTCTGTCGATCACCAATGACATAGGAATGTTCAAGCAAAATTTGTTGCTGATTCAAATAGTCAAGCACTAAACCAATTTTTGGTTTGCGGCAATCACAATTTTCATATTGAAAGTGCGGACAAATGCGCACAGCTTCGAAAGCAATTCCTTGAGATAAAAAAATTCTTAACATTACTTCATGTGGTGGTGAGAATTGCTCATGCGGTAAGCTCGATGTTCCAAGACCATCTTGATTGCTAATTAATACAAAACAATATCCTGCTTGACGTAATTGCAATAATGCAGAAATCACTCCAGGCATAAATTTTAATTTATCAATATGATCAATCTGTTTATCTTCTGGTTCTTCTATCAGTGTACCATCTCTATCAATGAATATTATTTTTCGCTGTTTCATCATCTCATTCTCTCAAATAGACTTATGACTTGGTTATTTTCTTCGACAGTGCCGATGGTCAAACGAATACAGTTATCAAGTTTAGGTTTACCATGCATGTTACGTAAAATAATTCCATTGGTTGCAAATATTTCTATCACTTCATTGGCATCATCCGTTTCAATCAATAAAAAATTTGATTGACTCGGCCAAATTTTTTTTATCTTTGATAGAGATTGTAGCTTTGATAATAATCTTGTACGTTCAGTCTTTGTGATTGTAATTTGCTGTTGAATGTCAGCTAAACGCTGTGGTTGCAGTGTTTCAGCTATATTTGCAGTTGTAAAGTTAGGAATAGGGTAGGGAGGCATCAGTTTTAATATCCATTCAATTAAGAAACTATTAGAAATGAGTATTCCTGCTCGTTCTCCCGCTAAACCATAAGCTTTTGAGAGAGTACGCAAAATAACTAGATTAGGATACTGCTTAATGTACTGTGTTAAACTTTGTGAGTCAGCATACTCGATATATGCTTCATCGATTACAACTATTGATTTCCCATTAAAATGTTCACAGCAAGCAAGAATATCTTTTTCTTGCAACAAATTGCCGGTAGGGTTATTAGGAGAACATAAAAAAATTATTTTTACAGCAGCTGTCCAGTTTGAAATAAGCGCATTCAGATCTAATTCAAAATTGAATGTTAAGGGAACTTCAATAAGTTTTGCACCTTGTACTTGTGCGCAAATACTATACATGCCAAAAGTAGGTGGGCACACAATGATTGCGTCTTTATACGCAGTACAAACTAATCTTATTAACAGATCAATCGCTTCATCACTACCACGCGATAAGAGTAATTCATTGCTATTTACTTGATAGAGTTTTGCAAGTTGAGCAATAATATTTGTCGGTTGTTTTTGAGGATAACGATTGTTCGCAATATTTGCATAAGTGATATAATCATATGGAGATTCATTTGCATTAAGCCAAATTTTTCCATTGCGGGCTTCATCACGAGCTGAACTATATGCACTGAAATTTTGTAAATCTGGGCGAATTAATTGCATTAGAACATGTTTTTCTGTCCCAGATATTTCTAATTTTTGAGCAGATCTTCGGATTGCAACAGCATTTTTATGCGCTTGCAACCCTTCAATTTCTGCAAGTGTTTCCGCATGAGGACCAATGATGGCTAGTCCCTGTGCTGTTACAGATTGAAAGTTAATCCATTTCATAAAGTCTAGTAAACCTAAGCCACTATATGTTCGGGCATGACCATAAGTGGGTAATACATGGTTAGAGCCAGTTACATAATCTCCCAACGCTTCAGCAGTTAACTCACCTAAAAATACAGCGCCAGCATTGGTTATTTGATTTTGATACTTATGCGCATCATTAATTTGTAAAATTAAATGCTCTGGAGCATAACGATTGCTAATACTAATAGCTTGTTCAATATTTTGCACAATAATAATATGACTATGTTGCAGTGATTTATTTAAAATTGCAGTACGAGGTAGAGATTGCATTTGATTATCTATTGCTGCTAAAACCCGTTGGGCAAATGCTAATGATAAAGCGATCAATATTACTTGTGAATCAGCACCATGTTCTGCTTGTGATAATAGATCAGCTGCAATATAGTCAGGATTTGCATTTTCATCAGCAATAATTAGT
>JBGSLN010000031.1:0-7183 GCA_041740675.1 Gammaproteobacteria bacterium
ACAAGCACAAAGTCGTTTAAAAGCTTTAGAAAGAATGTCATTAGTGGCTGCCGCACATATGGATTCAGAATTTTCCTTCAGTTTTAAAGAAATTGAAAAATTACCAATTCCAATGATACGTTTGGACAATGTTCGCATTGGTTACGATACAAAAGTTATTTTAGATAAGATTAATTTGACGATTAATCCAGGAGATCGTTTTGGAATTATCGGTCCAAATGGAGCTGGAAAATCAACGTTTATAAAATTACTGGCGGGTCAAATTTCACCGATTGTCGGTGAGGTTTTTTATCATAACGATTTAAGCATTGGCTATTTCACTCAGCATCAAATGGAATATTTAGATTCAGAAGCGAGTCCATTGTTGCACTTGCAACGCATCGATAAAAAGGTTACCGAACAAATTGGTCGAAACTTCCTTGGCCAATTTAACTTTCATGGTGATATAGCGCTTGATCCAATTACACACTTTTCTGGTGGTGAACGAGCAAGACTTGCATTAGCATTATTGATTTGGCAAAAACCAAATTTGCTTTTACTCGATGAGCCTACCAATCACTTTGATTTAGACATGCGTCATGCATTAACCTTAGCGTTACAAGAATTTGCTGGGGCTATTGTATTGATTTCTCATGATAGACATTTAATTCGCACCACTACTGATGAATTATTATTAGTATATCAAGGTAAAGTTAGAAAATTTGAATTTTCGATTGAAGATTATCCTGGCTGTCTAGATAAACTTGACACTGAAACGAACAAAGCCCCCGTAGAAACGAAATCTATCAATAAAAAATTGGCCAGGCAACAAGCTGCCCAGAATAGAGAAACTGAAAAAACATCTAAAGATAAAATAAAAAAACTTGAAAAAGAAATGGAGCAATGCCAGGCCAAGCTTAAAACTAATAGTGAAAAGCTAAATGATAGTTCTATTTATGAAGCTGATAAAAAAACTATATTAGCTCAATTACTACAAGAGCAGAATGAATTACAAAAACAACTGGTTATATTAGAAGAAAAGTGGTTAGCGCTGCATTAAGTGCATTGATTGATTAAGAAAAGATAACTAAAGCAACAAATAATTTAGTAAGGTACTAATAGTTTTGACAAAACTCTAGCAACTGATAAAATAAATTTCCTTTTCAGTCACATAAGTCAACATGTCAAATTTTAAACAACCTGTAGGATTAAAAGTCTTATTTTTTGCTGAACTTTGGGAACGCTTTGGGTTTTATACAATCCAAGCTTTATTGGTACTCTATCTCACTAAAGTATTTTTATTTTCTGATACGCAAGCTTATGGCTTATTTAGTGCCTTTTCAGCTTTGATATATACCACTCCTGTAATCGGTGGTTACATTGCCGATCGCTTTTTAGGCTTTCGAAAAGCAATTTTACTTGGTTCGATTTTATATATCATCGGCTATCTATTGCTTGGCTTACCGAATAATCCCTACTTTTATCTCGCATTAGCTTGTTTAATTTGGGGCAATGGATTTTTTAAAAGCTGTGTATCCAGTTTTCTTGGCACCTTTTACGAAAAAAACGATATCCGCCGTGACAGCGGCTTTACTATTTTTTATATGGGTATAAACATTGGCAGCTTTCTTGCACCTCTTATTTGTACTTATATCGCTATTCGATTTGGCTGGAATTATGGGTTTGGCGCAGCTGGCATCGGAATGATCATTGGATTAATTAATTGCTTGTATGGCTTTAACAAATATTTTCCTGAGAAAGGTTTACCTCCTAACAGTTCTATTATTTTTAAAACTATTGCAGGTAAAATTAATTATCAACATGTTTTTTGGTTAATTATCATTGGGTTAATCGCGTTAACCACTTATTTATTACATTTTGAAACATTTATTAACTATGCTCTCATTGCATTTTCTTGCTTTGTGGTTTTATATATTTTATTAGTTAGCTTTACCTATAAAGGAGAACAACGGAAAAAGCTATGGGCTTTAATCATATTATTTCTTTTTTCTATTGTGTTTTGGTCGTTGTACATGCAAACATTTCTTTCGATAACCTTATTTATTGATCGTAATGTTGATCGTCATTTCTTCAATTGGATAATTCCAACTGCAATGTTTCAATCTATCAATCCATTTTTTATCATAATACTGTCACCACTATTTGCTAAACTTTGGCTTTATTTAGGTAAAAATAAAATAGATTTTTCTTCATCCAGCAAATTTGCTATTGGCATTTTATTTATAGGCTTAGGTTTTATCTGTTTGAGCTTAAATATAAAATTTATGAGTGTATTAGGTTTAGTTGGCGGAACTTGGATCGTTTGGCTATTCTTCTTGCAAACGTGTGGTGAACTAAGTTTATCACCGGTGGGTTTGTCCGCTGTAACTGCTTTATCGCCCCCAAATTTATCTGGTATGTTAATGGGCGCGTGGTTTTTAGCATTAGCTGGCTCTTATGCAGTTGCCGGAAAAATTGCTGACCTCACGGCTATTCCAACCAATTTAAATACTTCTGTTAATTCTGCTGCTATTTATTATAAAAATTTTGTTTACTTTGGTTGGTTTGCAATTTTTTCTGCCATTATATTATTTGCATTAACGCCTTTTTTGAAAAAAATGATGAAGAGTACATAAATTACTCTTCATCAACAACCGTTTTCAACAATCGTAACGCATTGCTGCTTGCAGCCATGCCTGCATAAAATACTAACTGCAGAATCACTTCGATAATTTCCTCTTTAGTTACACCAATTTTAAATGCTGCTTCATAATGTGCGCGTAATTGGGCTGTTAAATGACCTGCTTGAATACATGCAGCAATAGTGACTAATTCTCTAGTTTTCAAATCGATGCCAGTGCGACTCACAACTTCACCAAATCCCCATTCAATTGTCATTTGCACTAACTCAGGCGAAAGAGCCCCTAACTCTTTGACCATGCCTTCTCCTACATGTCCGCCATGTAATTGTTCTAACATTTTCAACCCAATTTGATATCGTTCTGTATTCATAAAGACTCCTCAGTGTTTATAATGAGATTAGTCTAGCATCATGAAGTTAGGTAACAATCAGTAGTTATTACGTATTTTCTTTTTCTATAAAAGAAACTTCAAAATCTGCTTTAATTACTTTTAAAGCAGTCTTTAATTCAGACATTAAAGCTAATAACTGTTCTTTAGCATTAAAAGGTAAGTTGAAAATAACTATGCTACAACCGAGCATGGGGTTGGCTTTGACCACAGTAGTTTGCCAAAAAAACTTAATTGTAAAATTATTTTTAAATGGAATATTAGTAAGCTCCACCTCGAACTTTGTTGAAGATTCATCTTTCAATGGCAACCAAATCATATAAATTCCTTGAAGCCATTTATTATAACTTTTTTGCATTAAAGTAATAATTTTTTGTCTTTCAGAAAAATCTTCAAAGGGTGGATCAATTAACACAAGGCCGCGCCGGGGATTTGGTGGTACTATTGCTGGTAGAAATTCATAAGCATCCCGTTGATGAATTGAGACTTGCTGATCATATTTAAATAGATTTTTTAAGGTTTGATTATCATCTGGTTGCAACTCATTCAAAACCATTTTATCTTGCGAGCGCAACATTTTTCTTGCAAACCAAGGTGACCCTGGATAATGATTTTTTTCAATAGTGGAAATATAGGTTAAATAGTTCTGCAAAATTGGATGTTGATATTGATGAGTTAGTAATGCAATTCCATCTTTATATTCTCCAGTTTTATTCGCTTGAGTTGATGTCAAATCATAGATACCACATCCTGCATGGGTATCAATATAGCAAAATCCTTTATCTTTTTCTTTAAGGGCAGTTAATAACAGCAATAAAACAGTATGCTTAACCACATCAGCACTGTTCCCTGCGTGAAAAATATGTCGGTAGTTCATATATTCGATTTAATAATATAATATAATTAAATAAAGACTATAAATGGATTCTACATAAATTTCAAATTCATTAGATCTGTATATGAAATCTAGTGTAGGATTATTAAGATGAAATTCGATATATTTAATTGGAGAATACAATGAAAGCGCTAACATTTCATGGCATAGAAAAAATTAATTATGAAACTGTTGCCAATCCAAAGCTTGTCGAGCCAACGGATGTGATTGTGAAAGTCGAGCTTTCTGCTATTTGTGGATCTGATCTACATATTTACCATGGTCGAGAAACTGGTATTGATCATGGCACTATTATGGGACATGAATTTACCGGAGAAATTATTGAAAAAGGTCTTGAAGTTTGTCAATTTAAAACTGGTACAAAAGTAATAAGTCCTTTCTCAGTAAACTGTGGAAAATGTTTTTATTGCCAGCAGGGATTAACGAGTCGTTGTATTAAAAGCCAGCCTTATGGGTGGGTGCAAGATGGTAAAGGTTTACAAGGAGTACAAACAGAATATGTTCGAGTTCCAATGGCAGATTCAACATTGCTCGCAATACCCGAAAGTATTTTGCCAGAAGAGGCAATTTTACTTGGGGATGTTTTTTCTACTGGCTACTTTTGTGCGGACATGGCACAAGTAACAGAAAAAGGTGTATATGCGGTGATTGGTTGTGGACCAGTGGGATTAATGGCAATTATTGCAGCTCGTGAAATGGGAGCAAAAACAATCTACGCAATTGATGCAGTTCCAAGCCGGTTACTGCAAGCCCAAACTTTTGGAGCAAATGCGCTGAATTATCAAACTGAAGATGTGTTATCAGTTATTAAAGAAAAAACTGATGGTAGAGGTGCAGATGCGGTATTGGAAGTCGTAGGTAACTTTTCCGCAGCAAAATTAGCCATGGATTTATTACGTCCTGGCGGAATTATTGCCGTAGCGGGTGTACATACTGAAAATCATTTCGCATTTTCTCCAGCGAAGGCCTATGATAAAAATTTAACATATAAAACAGGTCGATGTTCCGCACGCTTTTATGCAGAAAAATTAATCCCCATCGTTCAACAAAAAAAATATGACTTATCTTCCATTATTTCTCATAAAATGCCTTTATCAGAAGGGGCTAGAGCCTATGAAATCTTTGATAAAAAATTAGAAAATTGTACCAAAGTAATTTTGATATCCTAGTTACCAAATTGAGATGACTGCAGCATCTAAAATAAATCCACTGGATCGACATCCAAGGACCATTTGACTTTTTTGCTAGAATCAAAGCTAGAAATATCTTGAACCAAATGATCTAGCAAATTTTGTAATTCTTTTCGATTAAACGCTTGCAACAATAATTGTGCGCGAAATTTTCCTGCTTTTTTTTGCAATGGCGCTGCAACTGGCCCTAAACAATGTATATTTATTTTAGCAATTGAAATTTTATTTTTGATTTCTGTTAAAAATATAAAAGCATCGGCTTCAGAAAATGCATCGGCACGAAATAATGCTAAAAATGAAAAAGGAGGTAATTGAGTTTGCTTTCGTTGCTGCAATAAATAGTCTAAAAATAGTTGGTAATCTTTTTGTAACAAACATACTAAATGTGAGTTGTCTGGTTGCCGTGTTTGAACCAAGACCTCTCCAGGTTTTTCAGCACGGCCAGAACGCCCCGCAACTTGCATAAGCAATTGTCCCATACGTTCGCTTGCACGCAGATCATTACTGAGTAATCCGCCATCAGCATTCACGATCACGGCTAATGTCACATTGGGAAAATGATGGCCTTTAGCCAACATTTGTGTGCCAATTAGAATTTTATACTTGCCTGCATTTATTTTTTCTAAAAACTGATTAAAGCTACCTTTTTTGCGAGTACTATCTCGATCGATCCGAACCACAGTTTCATGAGCAAAATGTTTTTTCAAAACTGATTCAATACGTTCGGTGCCTAAACCTAAAGGGAATAAACTATTACTTTTGCACTCAGAACATTGTCTCGGCAAATCTAGTTTTTTTTCACAATGATGGCAGACAAGTTTATTTATTTCTTGATGATAAGTGTAGCAAGCATCACAGCGAGAGCATTTAAAAATATGGCCGCAATGATGACAAATTAAATTTGGAGCAAAACCGCGACGATTTAAAAAAAGCAATACCTGCCCTTGATTATTTAAATGCTGCTGAATAACTTGCAATACTGTTTTCGACAATCCATCTTCCAGTTTTTGATTCCGAAGATCAATCAATTTTATTTGTGGCAAATTGGCGTCACCAGCACGCTGCGTCAATTTTAAATAAATATATCGCTTTTGTTGTGCATTATAATAGGACTCTAACGAAGGTGTAGCAGAGCCTAAAATAATTGGAATATTTTTTTGTTTTGCAAGCATGATAGCCACATCTCGCGCCGAATAGCGCAAAGTATCTTGCTGTTTGAAACTTGCATCATGTTCTTCGTCGATGATTATTAAGCCTAATTTTGGCATTGGGGTAAAAATTGCTGAACGAGTGCCAATAACAATGGGTATTTTATTATTTTTTGCTAATACCCAATTGTCTAATCGTTCTTTGTCGGATAAATCAGAATGCATAATTACAATAGGCACAGCAAAACGTCGTTGAAAACGTTGCACTGTTTGAGGCGTTAATCCAATTTCTGGAACTAATACCAACACTTGTTTATGCAACTTTAATTGTTCAGCAATAATGTGAAAATATACTTCTGTCTTACCGCTGCCTGTAACACCATCAATTAAAAAAACCTTGAATCCATCGATATTATTTGACTCTTCAGAGTTTTTCATTGCTTCTACAATTTTATTAACTACAAAATTTTGTTCCTCATTCAATTTCAGTGGCAATTCGATTTGATTAGAAATTGCTGGAATGATCTCTACGGTCTCTTCTAATATTAAATATTTCTTAATTAACGCTTGGATAGTATCACGGGTAATTTTAAGTTCATTTAGCTCAGATTCTGCTAAATATTTCTTTTCAGATAATAATTGTAAAACTTTTTTTTGTTTGGGTGCTCGTTTATAATCGCTCAGATCTATTTCTTCTGCTTGTGAATATAAGTGCCAAATTTTTCTTGTGCTTAAAATAACTCCCTTTCCTTTTCGCAATAAACTTGGCATAGCAATACTGTACACATCTCCAAGTGGATAATGATAATAGGCTGAAATCCACTGCAAGAGTTGTTGCATGTCAGTGTCAAAAATTGGTTCTTGATCGATTACTTGGATAATCTCGCGTAATTTTTTTAGCTCAATTGACGAATCACTTTCTAAGGCGATAAAAATACCTA
>JBGSLN010000032.1:0-5019 GCA_041740675.1 Gammaproteobacteria bacterium
GGGACTTATCGATTGTGTAACTATAGAAAAAGAAAAGGAATTTTCAAAGAATTCTGGACAGAATGCTTTTTTCTTTTCTAATTGTTTTATTAATTTATCGACTATTTCAAGTCTAATAAGTGCTAGGTGATTGGGTTCCACTCCAGTAGTAGAAATAGTCAAAGATGCTGCCTCAGTAAGAAACTGAAATAAAGGCATCATTGTAAGTGCTATTAACTCACTCTGTGCGCTGGTAATAGAACTAAAAAAAGCTTGTGAACCAAATGTTGTGACAGAAGGTGAATTATTAGCTAATTTTAAGAGCTTTAATTCCAATATACCCATGAACCACCTATTCTATCTTACTAATTATACATATGTATAATACCGCACATTGAGGTTCGTCTCAATTTTATAATGAATTATAAATTTGTCATATATAAAAGGTTTTTCTGTTATTAATATTGATATTATTAATCGATGATTGTGAATAAAGCTTATCTATCACAAATAAAATTTTATTAACAACTCCGCTATTTGTACTGCATTAAGTGCTGCGCCTTTGCGAATATTATCAGCTACGACCCATAAATTTAATCCTCGCGGATGAGAAATATCTTCACGTACACGCCCTACATAGACAGCATCAGTTCCAGTTGCTTCCTTTACCGGAGTTGGATACCCACCCCCCGGCGCCCTAACATCCATTAATATTACTCCAGGCGCTTGCGCTAATAATTCTTGTGCCATTTCAACAGTGATTTTATCACGAGTCTCAATATGAAGGGCTTCTGAATGTCCATAAAAAACAGGCACTCGTACTGCTGTTGGATTTACTTCAATAGTATAGTCATTCAAAATTTTTCGAGTTTCCCACACCATTTTCATTTCTTCTTTGGTGTAGCCATTTTCCATAAACTTATCGATATGTGGAATAACATTAAATGCAATTTGTTCAGGGAATGTTTTTGCTTCAACTGGACGACCATTTAATAATTCACCCGTTTGTTTTGCAAGCTCGGATAAACCTTTATTGCCTGCGCCAGAAACTGATTGATAAGTTGCAACATTAATTCTTTCTATTCCAACTGCATCATAAATCGGTTTTAAAGCAACTATCATTTGTATCGTCGAGCAATTTGGGTTTGCAATAATATTACGTTCACGAAAATTATCAAGTGCTTCTGGATTAACTTCAGGTACTACTAATGGCACATCTTCATCATAACGAAAATGCGCCGTGTTATCGATAACAATACAACCCGCTGCAGCTGCGATTGGCGCATACTTTGCTGATACTTCTCCTCCTGCTGAAAATAATGCAATTTCAGCTTGGCTAAAATCGAAAGTAGCTAAATTTTCTACCATATAAGATTTGCCGTTAAAAGCTAAGGTTTTTCCAGCTGAACGCTCGCTAGCCAATGGAAAAATTTTCCCAACAGGAAATTCTCGTTCTTCTAAAATTCGCAACATGGTTTCACCAACTGCACCTGTCGCCCCCACTACTGCTATGTTATATAATGCCATGACTGTTCTCCTCTTGGTACAATCCAAATAAGTTTAAATTTGCTGCACTTAAATTCGAAGTATAAATGCTGTTATTTTTATCTCCATTGGACTTATGACAGACGTAAATAATATTTGTTGGTTCTTTGCCATATACCAATGGTATTTCCATACAACTTGGAAATACGGCACGAATAGTATTATCCACTCTTTTAGAGTATAGATCCGATAAAGTTGGTCGTGCCACAACATTAAAAATTGCAATACCCTCACTGGGTAAAGCATTTCTTATTTCAAGCATATGTTGATAACTTAATAGCACTTCGGGAATGGTAAAATCATTAGGGAAAATATTAGAAATAATAGCACTATACAATTGTCCTGACTTTCCAATTTGGTTTTCTCCTGCCGCTAGAATGCGATCTCCTTTTGCAACAATATCTAGATAAGTGCAGGCGCTTGGTAGCTGATTGCTAGTAAAAGTAAGATAGGTAAAGTGAATATTATTTTTATCCGTATTGCCTAACTGATACCCTCCATCACCAAGTACCAAAACATTTTTATTAGCCAGATTTAAATCTTCATAAATAATTTTTTTTAACAATGGTAGATATGGATACTTATTATGAGTAGGCGTAACTAACTTCTCTGTCAGACTAGCAATGATTGATTGTGTGGGAGCCACTGCAATAAATTTTTGATTATCAATTGCATGGTACTCATTATAAAAAATAGAATATTGGCTGCTATGAATATTAATTCCAAATATAATAACAATTAAGGCTACTACTAAACTAGTAGTAATAATCTCAAGAAAAAAATTTTCCATGCTTGTTATTACACACCATAATAATAAACAGCAGTTAAAAAAAATAGCCCAAGAAATTCCAAGAAAATTAAAAATAATGATTTCGGTGATTAAGGTGCCTACTAACAGCCCTAACGCAAGCATAATCAAATAATTAATTTGGGTAGTTATATTTTCTATGAAAAGACTTGCAATCAAATAGCCAAGAATACCAAATAATACAAACGGTGAGATTATTGCAAAACTAATAAAGACTAGATCTGCAGAGAAAAACTTTTGTAATAATCCTAAAAACAGCGTTGAAGAAAAACAGCCCAACCAGAGTACGGTTAGCAATAAGATAAATTTGAGATAATGCTGTAATATTTTACCAAATCTAATCGCTAATAAAAAACCGATAATCAATCCAGAAAAAATAACTGATAATAACGTAATAGAAATTTTTGGACTAACGCCAATGAAAGCCAATGTTTGATTAAATAAAATGAAGCTAGCAGATATGCAAATATATCCAAGTAAAAAACTAAAAAAGTAGTAAAAGTAAGACGAATTATGTTTTTGCAACATTTCAGCCATTTTGGCCTCGATGACGCAGACAATGATCCATTAATACTAAAGCCAACATCGCTTCAGCAATTGGAGTTGCACGCACACCCACGCACGGATCATGTCGCCCAGTAGTAACAACCTCTGCATCTGTATTTTGGCTAGTAATAGTCTTACCTGGAATACGAATACTGGAAGTGGGCTTCAATGCAAGATTAACGGTGATACGTTGTCCGGTACTGATGCCACCTAAAATTCCACCTGCATGATTACTTAAAAATCCTTCAGTTACAGTCATTTCATCTCGATGTTCTGAACCGTGTTGTGTTATACACGCAAAGCCATCACCAATTTCAACGCCTTTGACTGCATTAATACTCATCATTGCTTTTGCAATATCAGAATCTAGCCGATCAAACACGGGTTCACCTATTCCCACTGGCACATTTTCTGCATATACATGAATAAGAGCGCCAATTGAATCCCCTGCACGTTGTAACTCAATGATCATTTGCTCTAATTGCGGTACTAATTTTTTATCTGGGCAAAAAAATGGATTTTGATCAATTTCATTGAGATCAATCGTCTTGACTTGAAGTGTGCCCATTTGCGCTAAATATCCAGTTATTTTTATGGCATATTTTTCTGATAAGTATTTTTTTGCAATTGCACCTGCAGCAACACGCATCGAAGTTTCACGAGCAGATGATCGACCACCTCCTCGATAATCTCGAATGCCATATTTTTTTTCGTAGGTGAAATCTGCATGTCCAGGACGAAATAAATTTTTTATTTCCGAATAATCTTTTGAACGCTGATCTTCATTTAACATGAGTATACCGATAGGTGTCCCTGTGGTGACACCTTCAAACACACCTGACATAATTTGAATAGTATCACTTTCTCGTCGTTGGGTAGTAAATCGCGAAGTTCCAGGTTTACGTCGATCCATTTCAACCTGAATATCCGTCTCTGATAATTTCATTCCCGGCGGACAGCCATCTATAATACAACCGTATCCTGGGCCATGACTTTCACCAAAAGTTGTTACTCTAAAAGATTCACCAAAAGTATTACCGCTCATATTTTTATTTTTTAATTTATGGTTTTTAGTTGATCATAGGTTAGCAAAAATACACCCATTCCGCCACGTTCGAATTCCAACCAAGTAAAATTAATTTGCGGATATGCTAATTCAAGTGCTGAAGCGCTATTACCTACTTCTGCAATCAAGATACCCTCTGGATTTAAATGGTGTTTAGCTTCAATTAAGATTTTGTTGATATGTGATAACCCATCAACGCCAGATGCCAATGCCTGTTGTGGTTCGTGTAAAAACTCTGCGGGTAAACTTGCCATGTCTTCTGCATCCACATAAGGTGGATTGCAGATAATCACATCATAGGTTTTATCTGCTAATGCAGCAAATAAATCAGATTGATATAATTTTATGTGTTCCTGTAATTGAAATTTATCTAGGTTAATATTTGCCACTGCTAATGCATCTTTATCAATCTCGACGGCATCAATCAACGCCTCAGGAAAATAATAAGCACAAAGGATTGGAAGACAAGCTGAGCCAGTACCCATATCTAAAATAGAATAGACATGATGAGGTTCAACCCATGGTTTAAATTGCTTTTCGATTAATTCTGCAATGGGTGATCGAGGAATTAACACACGTTTATCGACATAAAATTCAAAACCAGCATAATATGCTTTATGTGTTATATAGGGTGCGGGAATTCTTTTTATAATCCTTTCTTGAAAAATTTCAATCAGTTTATCTTTTTCAAATTGACTCAATCTAGCATCAATTAGTTTTTCTCCAAACGGATGAGAAAGATTCAGTGCATGTAATACTAACGCAACTGCTTCATCCCATGGATTGTCAGTACCATGGCCATAAAATAAGTTTGCCCGTTCAAAACAGCTTGCGCCAAAACGCACCCAGTCACGGACTGTTTTTAATGATTGTCTTGCATCTGCCCATTGTTGTTGGTTCATTGAAATCATAGCTACTGTGATTGGCTTAAGATATTATATATTAATATAAAGCTTTTATGAAATTTTCTTCTTTAAAATTATGACAAATAAAGATAGCCGTCAGACAGATCATGATCTATTTATGCAAGCAATGCAGGGCGTCACTCCTCTCAAATCAAACAATAAAATTACAA
>JBGSLN010000033.1:0-24420 GCA_041740675.1 Gammaproteobacteria bacterium
TATATTTTAAGACTTGCTGAGTTAGGAAAAACAAATAGGATACGATTTAAAACTAATGATACTTTGCTGCAGCTTAAAGCTATAGAAATAAGAGATCCATTTCTTATGGATTTAGCTGATGAGAAAAATAATTTTATAACAACTTTAATTAATAGTTCAGAAGTTATAAAAAAACAATTTATGCAATATTTTAAAGAAAATTTAAAAAATCTTTTTAAAAACAAATCAATGAAGATTGATATTCTAGATATAGCCAAGCGTTCATTTATAGAGCAATATGAATCGATGGTTGATTATATTTTTTCGTTAAAAGATAAAGAATTATTTCATTTTTTTCTTAAATTCAATGTTAATGTAACATCATCACTATACTTTGCAACACACTCATTCAAATCAGAATTTAATAAATACTTAAAAGAAGTGAAAAATACTGAACATCAAATCCCATGCCTAACTGAGTTAAATAAACTTATAAATATAACGAGACTTAAAAACTATTTAGAGTTTTATTCTAAAATAAAAGAAATAGATGTTAAAAAAGCAAATAATCTGACGGATAGTGCAAGGGAATTTTTAAATAAAACAGTTAACATTCTTCAACAATGTATTAATCAAGTGGATTTACTATCAGATGAACAAATATTTATGATTGATAAAATCCTTAATAAAATTCATCATTTTTATGTTAACCCCAATGGCATTTCTTTGATTGATTTTTATCAAGATATTGAATCTATGGCTCGTGAGCTTGTGATAAGAAATGATGATTTGTGGAAAATGGGTAGGGTAATATTTGATTTCTTAGATAGAAGATTAATAGAAGCCACTAAACTTTTAGCTAACCAAGTTGAAAGTGGTGATAAAATACAACAAACTTGGGCAAATAATTCTTCTGAAAAAAAATTGAAAACTAAAAATTCATCTGTATGTGATATTATTGCAAACCGTACAAAAAAATATATTATTGAAGTAGAGCTCAATCACCATCAGATCTTTAAACCTAGTAATAGTAACACTCGAATAAGATCAAAAGCAGAGCTTATTTCTGCTGATACTCATGTTGCAGAAACTTTGTCTACAGTAATTGCAACATCTGATGCTATTAAAGAACCAAATAATAAAAATAAAAGAGAAATATTGAATCAAGTAGCCCAAACTGCGAAAAATGAAATAAATAAAGGTTGGGCGCTACTAATTCTAGGAACTATTATTGCTGTTACTTTACCGCTTATTTCAATACCTTTGACTTATAGTCTTTTTTCAAAAGCATCGTCATTCATATCAAGGGGTAATGTTAATTCTAAAGTGGAAAGTATTTCAAATGAAATTAATGAAAGCTGGAATTCACCAATTTTAGTGAAATGAGAAACTAAATTTTTTAATAGGGAGATACTTTATGATTGAGCATGAAGGGAGAAAAGTGGATGTAACTAATAAGGCGCATCTGCTAAGAACATTTATGTTTGTTTATCAAGAAGAGTTGAAAATAAAAGATAATCGCTACTTTTTTTTCAAATATCAAGGCGAGCATAAGACTAAGGATCGTGATGAAATAAGAGAAATAAATAATCTTCTTGGCACAATACGGGTGTGCATAAGGAAAATTGAACTATATACGGTAGAACTTTGCAACATTGCCAATCTCATGAATATGAAAAATAATCCTCAACAGCTTGCTTTACTTAGAACTAGATATAACACTATACAAAATACTTTTCAAAGGTTTAACTGTGCAGAAATGATTGAAGCATGTTTTCATGAACTCCGAAGAATTTGTATTGAAGTCTTTGATAAGAAGTTTCCAGAAGATTCGTGTAAAAATGCTAATCCAGAAGTTTTGAATAACATTTTACCTTCTTTTGAGGAAGAAGCTGCAATTTTTCCATTGAAAGACCTAACTGATAGTTATGAACATAAAAAAGTGAAACGTTTTAGTAGTTATTGAACCTGATGTATGAAGTTTCATTTCAAGTAATTAAAAAATTATCCTGAAGAAAATTACTGCGATTTTTGTATTAACTACCGACACTTTTTGCGTTAAACTAAGGGTTTGTTGAAATTTCTACTATGCATATCCTATAGACAAAAGAATGAGTAAATACAATGTTCGAACAAAAAGTAACCATAGATGGTAATCGTGTTTTAAATATTTTATTGAATGATAAGCCCACTTCAGCGTGCACACTCTTTTTATTCCACGGGTTAGGTGGTCGTTCGGCACAATGGAATGAGCAAATTAATGTATTAAAAGATCAATACCGTTTAGTTGTACCTGATTTATATGGACAAGGGAAAAGTGAAAAGCCACATGGAAATGCTAATTACAGTTTTCAACAATTTACTAATGATATGCAAACCATTTTCAATAAGTTTGCTGGCGAGAAAAATATTATTATTGGACATTCTTATGGTGGTGCGCTATCAACTTATCTAGCGCTACAAAACCAGCAACGGATTCAAAAACTGTGTTTAATTGCTCCAACAGCACTTGCCCCTTATAAAAAAATTCCACCTATTTATTATTTACCTAGTTGTATTTTAGAATGGTTACGTCCAGCATTAGAAAAAGGATTTGCTAAAGTTGCATTTGATGCTTCAGCTAGACAAGAGCTTATTAATACTGAAATTGCAGCAGGGCGCAATAATCCCTTATATATCATCAAAGCAGTGATGCAAGGGATGAAACAAATGCCAGTAACAGATATTAGTATGATTAATATTCCTAGTTTAATTTTAATGGGCAAGTCGGATCAGATTACTACGGTTGATCAAATTCAGTCTTTTTACCGGAAATTATCGCAAGCGTCTTTTCAAACTATAATAAATGCAGGTCATATGCTGATGTTAGAGAAACCGCAAGAAGTGAATAATGCATTATTGCAGTTTATACAGTATTAAATTGCTGTTGTAACCAATCACCAAATAACTCTAACTTTTTACTTCGCATTCCCGTGGGATATACATAGTAATAAGCATAAGGCGCAGGAGTGGTTAAAGGAGTAAAAGGAGTTAAGATCCCATAATTCAAATCATTATCAATAAAGCTTTTATGTGCAATAGCAATACCTAAACCATTGGCTGCCGCATGCAAGGCTAAATCAAGCGTTGAATATTCGAGGACTTGATATTTTTCAAGCGGAGGGCAATTTGCTGCTGCAAGCCAGGTGGGCCAATCAAGTTTACGTTCATAATGCGGTACATGCAACAAAGGATAGGGGGTTAAATCTAATTCTTTAGTGTTAAGCCTTTGCAGTAATTTTGGTGAACAGACAGGAGTTAACTCATCGCGAAATAAATAAGTAGCAGTTAAATTTTTCCATTCACCTTCACCTGCATAAATCGCGGCATCAATGTCTTCATTAGAAAAATCAACATTTTTGATTGGTGTTACAATTCGAACTTCATATTTTGGATATAAATTTTTAAAATCACGCAGTCTAGGGATCAGCCATCGAGTAGCAAAAGTGGTAAACATATTTAATGTAATAATATAACTACGATCTGTTTCTGCTTTCAACCACTGCGACGCTTGGCGAATCTCATCAAATGCATGATTAATTTTTTGCGCATACTGCTTACCAATAGATGTCAATTTAAATCCTTGACCGTGTTTCTTTAAGAGTTGCACACCTAAATAATCTTCGATAATTTTAATTTGCTGACTGACAGCAGATTGAGTGACACACAGTTCATCAGCTGCACGAGTAATATTTAAAGATTGTGATACCACATCGAATGCTAATAAAGCTTTCAGCGGAGGTGTGCGTTTATTCATATAATTTTTATAAAGTGTTAATAGAAGTAATAAATAAAAATAAACTAGATTAATAGCATCGTCAACTCATTTTATAAAGCCAATAAAAATATATTTCAATATTTATTATTTCATTGTTGTTATATTAATTTTAACTTACCATCTGGGGTTAAACGATACTATCATATCTTGCTCGGGAAAAAATTGATTTATTAATGCCTCACAACCATACTCTGTCAGTTTCTCAGAGACTTTACTTTGAAAATTTTCATCAAAAGTTTCCCACTTGTCTCTTTGATCAATTAAATGTTTAATTAACTCAACATTACAAGTATTTATGGCGTCACACATTGATTTATAACTTAACGTAAAATCATGTTTAATACTATCTTCCAAAAATTGAAATGCTTTTAAGTTACCTGTTCTTAAAACAGAACTTATAAAGTCATCCTTTTGAACTGGTGTAAGTTCAGTCAAAAACTTTGGATATTTAGTAAATAGAAATTGAAAAATTTCGTAATATCCAAAATCAACCGCATGTTCAACCATTTGAATAAATGTCTCAATATCTAATTCAAATTTATTTAACGCTAATATCCACTGTAATACAGATATACTTCCTTCTTCTGTTGCTATTAAACACATTTCTTTAATCAAATTGGGAAATATAGTAGCCGATGTAATATCTTTTTCTACATATTCTGCTATAAATTTTATTAATTCTAATTTATCAGCTTTTGCTGCCCATTTAAAAATAATTTTTAAATCATCAGAGTTAGATAGAAATGTATTATCGATATATTTTATAAACCATTCTAACCGGTGTAAGTTTCCACTTTCAGCAATAGCTTCAAGTATTGCTAGACGTAAAGATGTTGTTTCATTAATTTGCTTATTCAAATGCAAAATTAACCAGGCAATCAATGTAATTTCTTCACCTTCAAGTTTAACTCCTGATGAAATAATTTTCTCAAAAAATTGGTTTAGCAGTAGCAAGCTATTATTTTCTTTTTTAGGTATTTTAGTATTTATATAGTTTAATAAGGTACTCTGATTTGGAAATAATTTTTTCACTAACCATAGTGCAATTTCAAAATTAAAAGCTATTGCAGTATCTATAACATAATATACGATTTTTTTATTTTTCAATCTCTCGTATAAAGTTTCCAGCATCGATTTAGATGCTTTATATTTTATAGCATTTGTCATAGCCTGAATAATGTCTTCTTCTTTAAGCGCAGCGTTATATTCAGTTAAAACCCATCCAACTACTGTGGTCTTTCCCATGGCAGCTGCATTAACTAATAAAACATCTTCATAAATCAAAGGAGCTGTGCTGATTTCCATGTTGTCACTATTATGATGAATGTTCTGTTTAGGGAACAATTTATATAATATAGTTTTTAAATTTCCATTACCTGATAATAGTGCATTGCGTAAAATTCGATTAGACAAACTTTCATTGTTAACAATGTTTTGTAATACATTTACAAAATTATAACTTAAATGATTCTCTATAATGTAATTTATAAGTATTTCATTATTAACAATAGCCGCTTGTTCTAACAATGAAATTAATCTTAAAGTATCAAATCCATCATTATATAATCTAAATGTATAGTCAAAACTTAAAAAAGCATTATTTGCTGTTTTAATCTCAACAGTTGGGTTTTCTTTAGATTCTGATTTATTAAAAATCTCATCTAAAAAACCATGAAATGTCCAAACAGGAGAATTATATCCATATTTCCTGTGAACTTTGTAGATTTTTTCAAGTTTAATCAAGCTTTTGTAAATATTATATGGTTCAATTTTACGATATTCTTTTGGAACTAAAATATTAAACTCATTTTTAATTCTAGTTTCCCATAAAAAATTAATTTTGCTGACCTGATTGCATGTTTTTGATATTAGAGAAAATTTAGTGAGCAGTTCCGCACTTGTAAGATAAGGAGTTACAGATGATAATATATCTTCATTTCTTTCTATAGCGCTAAATGACCGTTCAAATGAACTATTATCGTTACTTTTGTTACGTTTGCTTGGGTTTAAATTTGAATTATTATTTTCTTTTTCAAATTTTCGTTTCATTATTGACTCATATATAAAAATTATGGCTAAAATGCTAATAAAATAATTAGATTAGAACAAATTAAAAAAACTAAACTTACTATTAATTATTTTATTAAAACCGAAATTACTATACTTATTATCATAAAACAATTTCATAAGAATCTATTTTAAAAATAAAACCCTGCTAACTAATAATGACATTAAAACTTTTAAATTAGCAACAAAATCTAAGAAAAACTTATTCTTTTATTAGAAATACTAAATAGCTAATTAGGAAAATACCAGCTCTAATCGCAGTATAGATGTTTATTTAATAACTAGAAAAATGTCTATTTAAAATAAAAGAATAGTAGTTAGTGAGGTATCTTATGAGTGAGTCATCAGTAAGTAGTTCAGAGAGTGTACATAGCCAAATAATAAATAATAAAATTTATCAGTCTAAAAAAACAATTAAATGGGAGACAGAACTATTTCAGCAACAGTTGCTATCAACAATCGCTGCTAACAATATGACAATAGCAATGGCCATGTGTATACAACTCAGTGCAATATTATGTCGTAACATTCAAGATGAGTTATCAGAAAATGAAATAGAAACATACCAGATACAAGCTATTGAAATTATAGAAGAGAAAAAAATAGTTAAAAATTACACATGTATAGAAGAAACTGAAAATAAATTTAAAAATAAAATTGAAACATCAGAAATTAATATTCCTGTAAGCATACAAGTTAGTCTTTGTAGTGCAAGTAAGGTCATCAAAAAAATCAACATCCCTCTTTCTATGTTAGGCATATATGAGAAAATAGGAGTAAAAGTTAACATAGATGATAATGTCGCAAAAGCATATAAGGCATATGGTATCACCTCATTGCCGTCTATTTATGGAGTTAAACTAGACACACCACTTACTATTTTGAGTATGCCGATCCTACGAAGTTTTCAAAAAAATGTGCAAGGTGTTCTAAAAACAGAAGGTCAACTAAAATTGAAACCTCGCAACAACAGTGCAAAAGATTTTTTACAGAGAATAACATCGATTGAAGTCAAATCTGCTATAGATGTATTTGATCGATTCAAAGAGATCACTGCTGAGCGAAATCGAATTCAAAATTCTTGGTTTAAAAAATTTCGATTTGGCGATTTAGACACAGTATATAGTAATATTTTAGATAATTTTACTAAAGATTCACCTAATAGTGATTTAATAAAACTCTATTTGACTTTGGAAAATTGCAAAATTAACGCTTCTAATGCAGATAAATCTAAACTAAATAATTCACAAGCAGATATAGAGAATTTTTTCAAAACAGGAAAGCTAAGCCGTTGGACGATTGTAAAATATATCAATACCTTAATTGAAAGTAATGATAAAAGTAAAGAAATTAATAATTCAAATATAAAAAAATCTTTGCAAATGGGATTAAAAGATTCTCATAGCGTCTTTAGAGGTTCTTTAGGCTATGCAATGTCTAGTAAACCAAGTGATCCATCAATTTTTTTAACAGTGTTTGAAGGCATCACAATTAATAATTTTTCAGAATTACAACTATTGTTTGGTGATTATGAAGAGCAATCGCTATATAAATTTTTAACTACCGTCATATATTTTTTAGAAAAAATGCCATTAGATGCACGCTATCGACATTTGTATATTCCCATCTACAAGGCATTGTTTAATAATATTAAAGATGCACCAGTATCTAGTAAAGGACTCATACAAAAATTGCAAGACGCACTAAGCTCTGAAGAAAAAAAAGATGATGTATTCTCTGAATTTAATAAATTAAATTTATATGAAACAAGTTCAGTTGACCAATTAGAAAAGTTAAACAATCTAGCAAATATATTTAAAAAAAACAAAGAATTTCAATCAGCAAAAATAAAAGTCGCCAAATATTTTGTTAACGAAATTTTTGCTCGATATAAAAATATGACTGCTCAACAACAAGAGCAAGAAGAATATAAGACAGCAATCCCAGAAATTAAAGATAATATATTGAAATATATTTCAAAAACTACATTTGAAAATTTATTAAAATCTGAGTTATTGCCTGTGTTGTATGAGATGATAAAAGATAATCCGCAGGAAGTTGAATCTTTTTTAACTGGATTTAAATTTGCATTAGAAATTTATTTTAAAGAAGTAGAGGATCCTATTAGCGCCTATATTATGCTTTTAGATGAAAAGTTTGCAGGAATGCTTAATTATCAGAAAGAAGTTCAAGTCAACGGAAAGCATCCAGATTTCAATTTGAAAGTAAGAAATGAAACTATCATAGGAAAAGATGTTATTGATTCTTTATTAGTGTCGCGCGCCTTATTTTCAGCACAATTCGAGTCAGGTGATAAACCAATACTTTATAGTAATTTATTAGAATATATTTTAACAAAAACATCAGATAATAAACAATATAAAAATCCGGAAATGGCAGAGTTTGCAAAAAAACATGCTATAAGCGTTGTAGTAGAAGAATTCGGCCATCTATTGCAAAGTAAAGATTTATCGATTAAACAAAAAGCAGTTGATGAAGTTGTTCGATTAGTAAATTTGAGTGATAGTAAAAATAGTGGGGATGAAAATAAAGTTTTTGGATTACCACTTGATTTTATTTCATATACTCAACTCCTACATAGAGAAGAAAAAAGGAAAGTAAATACATCCATAGAAGAAATTCAACCAATAAATAATCATACAATTAATGTTCTATTGAAAGATTTAAATTCAAAAATTAATAATAGTATAGAAAACATCAAAGCTGATGATATAACTACTCATATTACAATCATGCAATCTGTATATTCAAGATTGATAGAGTTATATAAGGATGATTCACTTAAAAATGATATTGATAATGCTTTACTTTCTTTAAAAATTAAGCTGACAGATTACTTTAAAACTTTTATTGCAGCAATAATTAATGAGATAAAAGTTGATATATCAAAAACGCAAATTTTAGAACGATTTTATGAAAAAAAATCTTTGCATTCTGTATATTCCAGCTTTTTAAAATTGTGCGCGAAATTAAACCTTCCATTACATTCATCAGAAATTATAGTCCCTGAATCTATTCAAGGACAGAATGAAAGAAATGTGTATATGTTTAAGGTGCAGTTTAGTTTAGCTTTAGAAGAAGCCATTGATAGGTTGACTGATTATAAGCATAAAAAAGCTATCAGAGAAAGATTACCGAAAGAAGTCAACAAATATATAAATCTTAATAAAGATGAATTAAAGAAATATCGATTGAAGGAAGAGTTTAAGGACATGAAGAGTTTTGGTTTATTACTGCATTTAGTTAATTTAACAAAACAAATACCTACTAATATAGAAAATTATACTTGTATAATAATGCAGCTAGCAGATATTAGCAGTCAATCAACAGCTTTAATTGATCATGCTTTAAAACTAACGGCTGTAAATGCAAGTTCCTTTCTAAATTTTTTGGAAGGCAATAACAATGAACCGCAAAAAACAAAATTAGCATTAAAACAACAAATCGAAGCTTTACTAAAGAATTTCATCGTTACTTCCATAAAAGATAAGCAATTGGACGATTTAGCAGAATTGTATAATCCAGAATCTTCATTTGCAAAATTGTATGCTAAAACACAGAGTATAGACATTAATGCATTTCAAATACAAGTCAGTTCTATACTTAAAGATACTTTAATTGAATTTGCTAAAGATCCAAACACAACCAGTGAAGAGTTTACCTTAGTATTTAATCATCAACTATTCGATTCAGCTAAAAAATACTTAAATATAGAAGGAAAAACTCATTGGAATGAAACTGAAATAGTAAATAAATTTTTGGATAGCAGGATAAATTTATTTAAAAATACACTTAAAAATATTAATGAACATATAGCAAATTTAAAAAAAGACGCTAAGCATGAATTTCCGTTGTTAATCGAAAAATTAGATTATTTTTTTATTAAAGAATGTAATGCGTTATTAAATGAACCAACTAGAGAACAATTTATTAAATTACTACAAGAAAACGCTTCATCCGATAGAATTGGTCTAAACTCATTCGAATTAGATATATTCACAAAACTAGCTAAAGCATTATCACCTATTACACGCGAGCCGAATAAAATATTTGATGATTGTAAAACTATTTATGCTAATTTAAATATTGTAAAGCATGGTATTGAGCAATTAACACAAGGGAAATCTATTAAGGATGTGGAGATTTTCAAAGCAGCGCTAGTAGAAGTAATTAGATTAGCGCAAGATCATCCTCATTTTAAAGAAAGTATTAACAAAGTATTGCAACAACAATTTAAAAACTTATCCAATAAATGGATTAATGATATTAATAATGGAATCTTTAAGCATGAAGAATCTTTGTCATTGATTGAGCCATTATTCAATCTTTATAAGAATGAAATATCTAAAGAAGAATTTGAACTATTGTTTAATAGCAAAAAATCTAATGAGTATGTTAAAAACAAAAATCTGTTAGATAGAGTCATCATTATTCTAAATCAAAGAAGTAATAGTCAAAAGTTTGATTTTCAAGAGTTTGAACAAAATGCGATTGCTGATAATAATCCAATTAAATTTTATCAACAGTTGTTTTCCGAAGAATTTTTAAAGCAATTAAGTATAAGCAATAAAGAAAATTTAGTCTTTAGTAAAAACTTAGGGGCTATTATTCCAATAATCGATCATGGGTTAATGAAAGTATTGCTTACCCATATGCGTGAGACTTTAACTGATAAAAATCAAATAATTAATTTTCAAAAAATAATAGTACACACAGTAACGAATTCAACTTCTCTTTCAGTACATGACATCAAAATTGGTTTAGCGCTTGGAAATGAGAAAACTAAAAATATTATTTTAACTAAATGGATGCAGCAGTTGCCAACTATAAAAGAACCTGAACTAATTAAACAACATGTCGCTATGATTATTGATATGCCTGAATTACAAGGCAATTTACGCAAACTAGTATTGCAAAAAAATACAATGCAAAAAGAAAGCAAAAATACAATAGAAATACTCGTAAGGCAATTGATAGAAAAAGAGCAGTTAGAAGCGGCACTGATATTGGCGCGATTATTTAGACTAAAAGAATGTAAAACAACAATAATATATCCTATTAATAGAATTGATGAGAACTTAAGTTCAGGTACCCCTTTAGTTGGAAGAAAACAGGTAAAACATATTTATCAATCGTTAACAAAAATAATTCAACAGAAAATTTATTTTAATCAAAATATATCGATTATTGAAGAATATTTGAAGACTAACATCAGTGATCAAACTACAAATTCTGATGAATCTATACTAAAGGCATTGAAATCATTGAGAGACATAGGAGATTTAAATCAATTTCTTAACCAAAAAGAAGTCGAGGATTTACGTAGCCAGTTGCTAAATATTAATAGCACAGCAGATGAAATATATAAAAAAGTTTCATTATTACGCGAATTAAATCCAGATAAATCACCAAGATTATTTGAAAACTTACAGACAAGTAAGCCAAGTAGCAGAGAAAAAATAAACCAGGAAAAGTTTAATTTATATAAGACATTAATTCCTCGTTATTATAATGAAGAAAAATTAAAAATTTTACATAGCTCTATAAATAAGAAATTCGATACTTTTAATAATCTTGATAAAATTAATCATGTGCAACTATCTACCTTAATCGAAATTGACAAAGAATTATCTAGGCTTATTAATCAACCTTCTTGGTTAGCTATACAAATCGATAATGCAGAAAAAATTATCGTAGGTAGATTGCATGTTGATTCAGAATGGCTTAGAAAAACTGATGATATTGATCAACATATTAGTCAATTAAATCAATTAAAATATGCTTATTATTTTCTTAATAATTTTGGTACAGAACAACAAAAAACTGTATTGTCAGATCGCTGCCGTGCTTTAAAGAGTTTTTATATTGAAGTAAACGCATTAAATGATGCTAATCCTACAGAAACTGCAGTTGCATATAATGAAGAATTAATTGAAGAATTTCTTAAATATTCTGGGTATGGTAAAGAATTACCTAGCAAAGAAATGCAATTCTCTGAAAGAATAAATGCTTTTAGGGTATTAGTGGCCAAAGATTCATCCAAAATTTCAGAAGAAAAAATATTGAAATTACTAAATGAAATAAGTCAAATGAAAGATAACGATCATGGAAAAAAACTCAAAGAATTACAGTATATGTTGAACTGTTTAACAACAGCAGGATTGTTATCTAGCACGTTCATTTTATCGCTTAAAAAAAATATTGAAAAATACATTCATTCATATAAGTATGGTAATAGCGCTAACTTAGATTTTTTTCATGCCCTTAATCGAACACAATTATTAAAAGATTTTGGGTTTTCAGAAGAAATAATTAAGACGTTAAATATACAAATAAAAGCAATTATTGCTGGAGCAACATTAACTCATCAATTTTATAATACGTTATATGCATTAATTAAATCTAAAGAAATACCATCGCAAGATGATTTTGAAAAAGTAATTTTTGATCAAAAACAAGGTCTAATATTTACGGATAAAGATTTACAGCTTATTAGTGGACAAATACGTGCTTTGAAAGTCTATAAAGATGATAGTTTTAAAATAATTTTGCAAGTATTTTTCAGTTCATTTAAACAATTAGAAACTTTTATTGGAAACAGCAGGGCTTTGTTATTAGGAAATATACAAGAAGACTTATTTATCATAGAACCATCAGAATCTTTGAGAAAAGCTATTCAAGATTTCAAAAAATCGATAGAAGTCTATCAAATTACAATGCAATTCATTAATTTTTTAGATAACAGTATAAAAATTAATAATTATCAAGATCTACAAAAAAAATCAGAAACTTTTTTAAAAAATATTGCAGATGTGGAAGTGAATATTAATATCATAAAATATATCAGCAATTTAATTTTGAATGCATTGCAGAAAAGTCCCAATAACATTAATGAAAAGTTCTATAATTTTATTAAAATTATAGAACATCGATTAAGCTCTAATGATGAAAATAAAACTTATATTTATCCAATAGCTACTGAATTAAACAACCATTTTGAAATTTTAGAACAAGAACTTAAACTATTCGACAACGTAGTAGCATTGCATTTTTATGATGCTATAAACATTTATATTTTAGAAGTTAAAAAAGTGATTCATGATAAGTCTGAAATTACAGTTAAACAAAAATTGTTAAGTGAGGCATTTATTGCATTAAAAAATAAAATCAGCATTAGTGAATTACCGGATTCGTTTAAAAACAGTATTATCAGAAGCATAAATTCTAATTTTAAGTTACTGTTACAAAAAATCGCTTCTTCAGAAGATTCACAGAATGCTTCTTATCATAATCAAAACTATAACTTTTGTAGAGACTACTTGACAAATCAAGCAATTGAAACTATTAGAAATATTACAAGCATTAATTTGGAAACATTAAAATTACAATATACTGAACAATATAATGCTAGGAAACAAGAATTTCAATATGCTATGGTATCAGTTTCTAGATTTGGGACAGCAGAACAGAAACGGCAGCTATGGCATTTAATTTTAAATTATTTGAGCGTTGCACCAAAAATTACAAATGGACTATTTGGATTAAAGAAAGCAAGTGGCAGTCAGTATGCTAACTACGAAGTTGAATTTTTGAGAGATATAACGACGTGGGTGTTGAAGAAAAATACTCCAGAATTTCTGAACGGTGAATTAAATACATTGTCAGCTAGAATTAAAATATTACTGGAGATCATAAATACGTATAAAAATGATATGTTAGCTAATAATTTAAACTTAATTGATGATAATTTATTAGATAAATGTTTAGACAATCTATTAGTGTATGATGCTAAATCAATAGTCGAACTATTTGATACTTTATATTCAGCATATATAGCTGACCAGAATATCCCTCCATTGATAATTAAAAATCAATATTTATTGTCAAAACTAATAGATAAACTTACTAAATTTATATACGATAATATGGATAACCAACATCATACTATTTCTCCTCTAGTCATTAGTATTATTGAAATTTTTAGCAAGGTGTTGAGTAAGCAATCCAAAATTAGCGACCTGGATGAAAATATTTGTTCTCTATTAAGAATGTGTTCAATGAATTATGTAAATTGTATATATGAAAGAAATGATGCCACTGTTTTATTAGATGAATTTTATGCTAAAGAATTTAGACGCTTGTTAGATCCAGAATTGCTACAACAACCTATAATCCAATTGACATGGGCAATGCAGAAAGATTTTGAAAGCCATGTAAGAAAAGTAACAATATATATTCTTTACAAGGCCGGCTGGAAAAAGGCGGGGGATTATAAAGAATTATTCTCTACAGATTGTCAATTAAACGAGGAGGTCGAAGGTCGTAAATTTATTGCAGAAACTATTAAGGAATTCCATCCTAAAACACCGATATCTAATTCATATGGGCAGTTTATGTTGCATATACTAAAGGAAATAGATCCTAATTTACCATCGAAATCTGCAGAATTTTCATTAGTAAATAATATGACTAAGATGACGGTGTCAAAAGGAAGACATGCAATGTATTCTATTTCTGCTGTGCCTACTGAAAATGCTAAAAATAATATCTCAGACAATAAAAGCACACAGTTAGTAATTTGAATAATACTATGTGATAAAATATTGTTAATAAAAAAGATAAAAGAAAAATGTAGCCTAAAGTAGTGGCTACATTTTTCATAAGGACTATATATTATAAGATATAATTAAATATTTATTTGAAAGATAGAGATTTTAAATAATATTCGATGAAGTTTTCTTGGAAATAGCTTCCAAAAAGACTTTAACTAGAAAAGGATCCCAACGCTTGCTATGATCTTCACGTAACTTTTGTTGCGCTTCGGCTGTCGACATTCCAGTTTGATAGACTACATTGCTAGTCATAGCATGATAGTTATCAGCGATATGAATTATTCGAGCAGCTAATGGAATTTTATTTCCTGCTTTTCCAACTGGATAACCATGACCATCATAATCTTCGTGATGTGCATACACAGCAGGAATTAGTGCATGCAATTCAGGAATTGCTGTAAGCATTTCAGCGCCATATTCTGGATGAAGTTTAAGTAATGCAATATCTTGATCTGATAATTTATCGTGTGGCACTTGCAATAACTCAGGATCTAAAAATATTTTTCCAATATCATGCACTAATGCTGCTAAACGTAACAAATGTAATTCTCGTTTAGATAAGCCAATTCGTTTACCGATCATCACTGAATATTTTGCGACTGGAACTGCATGCCCATTGAGAAATTTATCTTTAAGTTCGTAACCAATAATCCATTGTTGAATTTTTTTTCGAGTAGCTTCAGTCAATGAAATTGGTTGTAGATAATCGACTAATTGCTTGATGCTTAATAGATTCATATTTTTTTCCAAAAGTTAATTTATTCATCATACTTTGTTTCATGTCCTTGCGGACGACAACAACTTTGAATTATTATGGTACAAATCAAGGGAATTTAATAATAAGTAGTTCTAATGTTGTTATTAGTTTTTTTCTTTTGTTCATAACAAAAAATTATGCAATATCGATCTGTAATGGCACCTGAACTATGGTTGGCATCATCATGTACATGTTCACATGGTCGCTGTTTGACTTCATATAGAATTAACCCGATCTCACGCCGATTAAGAAGATTTATTAAAAATTCCTTATGTTTCTAAAGCATATCTTGCTAAAAATTAAATAATTTTTTAGAATATTAGGGCTTATAGAAAACATCTAGCGTGTCATTGCGAGCTGAGTGCTCCTTTCGAGGATAGGCAATAGCATTTTATTAGTATTATCAAAATGTATATATAAAAATAAAAGTGTAGTTATTGTAACCACAATAGATGTGTTTTCGTAAGTCCTAAATATATACTATTCCAACTCTATTTTAACGCATGTTAGGAACCATAGATGCAGCATAAACATTACAACTTATTGAGTTACAGTTTAACTCTAGTTGGCTACATGACTCTAACAATTTCATTGCCGCTTTTATCTTTTATTGCGAAATATCTCAACATCAGTTATGCAGATGCACAATATGGAGTGAGCGTGTTATTTTTTACATTCTCGCTTTCTGCGATTTTTTTAAGCAGCTTATCTGACATGCTTGGAACATTTGCAGTGCTGAAATATGCACAGTTATTATCTATTGTAGGACTTTGGATTTTATGTTTTAGTCAAACTAAAACTATTTTTTTATTAGGCTGTTTTTGTTTAGGTTGTGGCACAGGCTGCTATGCTTCTAATGCTCGCGCGCTCATATCTCGACATGCTCTCAATGAAGAAAGCATGAAAAAATCTTTTGCCACTATGTCAATTTTAATCATTCTTGCTCCCATTGTTTCTTCTTATTTAGCAATGACTGCGAATGTTTTAAATTGGCGTTTTGCTTATGCTGCGATGGCGTTCATTGAGATTATATTAGCAATTTATGCGTTGTGGGTATTGAGTCATGAAGACACATCATATCGCCACAAAAAAGTGTCTAATTTAATTTTAGGTTTCGTTGATTGCTTAAAACAAAAAATATTTTTTCTTAACATGATATTTTTAGGCATTGGGCTATCTATTTTCATGCAATTATTTATCGCAAATATTCATCAGTTATTAATTAATGAGCGAGAGATTTCAGTAGCACACTTTGAAATGCTTTTGTTGCTAATGAGTATTATGTATATCATCGGAATTTTGTTTTTTAGAAAGTTTGGAATCAAACTTCCAAGTTACTTGATAAGAATCAGTCTGATGTTGATGTTAGTAATGGGGGCTTTAATTTTTAGCTTTAGTCATTCACTCACCTTAATTATGCTTGGTATATATATTGTCTGTGCTGCGCTGGGATTTGCGGTGCCTTTTGGTACTAGCTCGGGCATGAGTGTGATTAAACATCACCATGGTTCAGCGGCCGCATTGTTTACTTTCTCATTTGCTTGTATTTCTGGAGTTTGGTCAATCATACAAACTCACTTGTTAATAGGAACTAAGGATTTTATCAGTCTTGGGCTTTGGGTATCATGCTTAATAATGCTAATAGCTTCTGTTTTATTAACTGCTATTACGAATCAAAAAAAAATAGCAACGTAACAAAATACTAAATAAACAACATGCATGACCCATATATTATTAATTTTATATCAAATTTTTTGGTTAATTGAAAGAATTGACATACGTATACGAATAGTCTGAGTTTAATAAAAATAATACTATTCAAGAATGGCCACAAAGTTTTTTTCATCTAGAATTAATTCGTACTTACCTTGGTTTATTGCATCCTTCTTTGCTTTTTTTCAGTTTTTAGGACAAACAGCCGCAGGTGTCATGGGATCTGAATGGGTCAAAGATTTTCATCTTAATGCATTTGGATTAAGTAAATTATCCGCCGCTTTTTTTTATGCTTATGTTTTAGTGCAAATACCTGTTGGCATTATATACGATCGTTATTCCACCCGTTATGTTCTTGCCATATCTGCTTTTGTTCTGATGGGCAGTAATTTTTTATTAGCATATACTCACAGTTATGCTATCGCTATTGTAGCTAGATTTTTAATGGGAGCCGGTTCAGCATTTGGATTTATCGGATTATTACATGTGAGTGCCAATTATTTTCCAGCTAGGCGATTTACTATGTTAGTAGCTGTATCTGAAAGTCTAGCTATGATAGGAGTGACAATCGGCGTTATTCTATTAAGCTGGTTAGTTACTCATCAATCATGGAGAAATGTTATTTTTGATAGCGGTTTAATTATGGGTTTAGTATTTCTAACAGCTTTATTTTTTGTGCGCGATCCTGCTAATAAACAGCAGCAAGAATCTTCTAAGCAAACATTATCATTTAAAGTTATTTTCTACCAATTAAAACAGATCATGACCCAACCACAAGTTATCTTAAGTAGTGTGATTAGTTTTTTTATTTTTTCTGCTATTAGTGCTTTTGCATCGCTATGGGGGATTATATTTTTAACTCAGGTATACAGTTTCAATCACCAAGCTGCAGCGAATAGAGTCGCAATGATTTTTATTGGAATTGCTGTGGGTGGACCGATAAATGGATGGTTAGCAAAAACAATAAATTATAGAGCTGTATTATTGTCGATAGAGACACTCGCTTGGATTTTAATGGCCATTACTATTTTTAATTCCTTTCTTTCACCCATAGTTTTATATATATTATTTTTTCTTATTGGCTTTTGTGCATCTGTGTATATTCTATATTTTACCGTCGTAAAGGAAGCAGTTGATCCTAGTATTCGTGCAACTGCACTCGGAACAGCTAACATGATTATTATGTCAAGTGGCGCCTTGATGCAACTATTAATCGGTTGGCTATTACAAAATCATGATTTTCATTTAAGTAATACTATAAATGCTTTGTATCGATTATCATTAGGTGTATTGCCTCTTGGAATGTTTATTGCTTTTATATTAACTTTTTGGATTAGAGAACCAGGCTATAGTAATTCTAATAAAGTTTCTTGAATCAATCGAAATAGGAAACTATCGAATATTATCATTTTTATTATCCACCGATGTATCGTCAGTTTAAGTTTTCAAGATAAAAATTCGCTTTATAGATACTGTAACTCTTCAGCAATGTCTATTTTGAGGGAATTTGCTCTCATATATACTTTTAACAGTTAATTGACTGATAAATAATTTTGTTATAATATGATTATTGCAATGAGTCTTCTCGATGCCGAATTTCGAGGACTGATAAGCCAACCAATCTTATCTAGTTTTAAGGAGTAAACGGGTTCATCGCTGAAATACAATTAAGAATATTAATTGTTTTAGCGAGAAACTAATTACTCTAATCTAAATATTTAGTTAAATCATCACTCACTAAAACAAAATAGTAGTTGTTTTCTTAGTTTAAACGGCAACTGGTTATTAGTTTATTTTTAACAAATTTTATATAAATTTTCCAATCCGTTCGTTAAAAAATAACTAACACAACCAGTGGACGGTGATAATACATAAGAGACTATGAATTTAGTAAAAGTGAAGAATGGTTATGTTTAGAATATCATCCATGATAGCGCGTTGGAGGAATCGAAAGGTTGACTTAGGTTCCCCTACAAAAGTAGATCAAAGCACGAGTTCAACGCCAAAATCTCAAAGTCCTTTAGATATCGATCCTTTACTAGACTTTGCCACAATGCTAACTGAAGTTCTCCAAAGTATTCAACTCGAAGATATTTATAAAGTCAATTTAGGCACAAGATCCAATAAAAAAGAGGAAGATAAAAATAAATCGGATAAAGGAAAAGAAAAAATGCCTGAAAATGAAGAAGAGAATAAAGAGAAAAAAACAGATTTTGCAGCTCCTCAAGGTAAAGAACTAGAAATGCTTCAAACACAGTTTGAATTGCATAAAGATAAGATCCTGAAACCGTTAAGTAATCTCGCTCGTACTAATGATAAATCATCAGCAGATAAATGGCTCACGTTTGCCAAAGTTACCAAAGAAATACTCATCCATAATCAAGAAACAAATCCTTTAACAAACACTGTCCTAAGAATACTTAAAATTATATTTAAAATTCATGAAAATAATATCGGAATCACTCTTGACAATCTTAACCAACAAGAATCTGAAGCTGATTTTTTTAATCAAATTTACGCTGATTTAGATCTTATCATCATTCATAGTCGTTTTCGAAAATTAATGGAAAAAAATTCTCAACTGGCAAATAGTGTTAAATCTGAACTTTTTTCTGATGATAAAATGAAAATGAGCACGCAGCAATTTTATGATGAGCTTGTTAGCTACTTACTTAAAAAAATGTCTAATTTACCTTTGCCGATTGATGATGCTGCAATTGTCGAGTATTTTCTTCCTGCCATTAAATATGTTTATGAATTACCTTCCGAAGCACTTGAAAGAATATTTCCTACTTTAGAACAAGAATTGCTTTTTAAATTAAAGGCGATGAAATTAAGTCTGTTAAATAAATTAAGTAAGCAGAAAAATCCTACTGATATTACTCAAATAGCAAATATTGATGAAAATAATATATCACAGTATTGTGAGTATGGAGTGGAACAAATTTGCAAATTGGGAAATAGAGATAATGCATCGCTCAGTGATAATGAAAAAATGATTTTAACTCATGCTTATCGATTTATTAATCTACTAAATAATCACCAAGAGAAGAGGAGAGCTTTAATTTTCATATTAGGATCAAGTGGCGATAAGGAAAAAATAGAAATTAGCAAAATAATTAGCATCGAATATGAAAGTGTGCAACAACAGATTAACAATGCAACAGCTACTTTAAAACGTACTTATCTTGAGAATCTAAAAGAACGCTTATCTGAGAATTTGAATGGATTAATTATTTATATAAAAGAGCTAATTAATAGCCAAAAAGAATTTATACTGCACCTTGTTAAAGGTGGCCCCGATTGGGAATATACAAATAACTTGTTGGAAAAGCTAAATAATATTAAAAAACATTTAACAAATTTAAATGACGGTATAAACATTTCATCATCTGATATAACATTAAAATGGTATGAAACTTATACTAAAAAAATTGAAGAACAACTTATTGCTTTAAATACACTTAAGCAGGATGCTAAAGCTAATGGCAAACGTTTATCTAATGATTTTCTATTGAATACTGCTCATCAAAGAACTGAAAATGCTTTGTTAGGACAGCTTTATCAAATTAATAACGTTTTGAATGGACAAAAAAATGCTTATGGATTATTACCGACGCCAGATACTTCAGAGATATTAGATAATATTAGATTAACTGCATCTCGTTATCAAAGTAGCCAATTGTTAACAAAATATATTGCTGATAGAAAATCTTCTGTCTTAAAAAATTTGAAATATGGGATGGTTGATTTATGGCATTGGTGGCGCAATCGTAATGATGAACGCAATAATTTTTCAAAGGCATCTCGAATAGATACAGCAACAACTGCAATTGATTGCTTGAAATATGGTAAGAATATAAAGGAAACGGAAACCAAAAAAATTGATTATCTATTGCTAATAAAATCACTCATAGAAAAACACGATGCTATTGTTGATCCAAATTCAGAAGAAAAACAAATTTTAGCTAATATTTTATCGCAGATGTATCATGATCTTTCTGATACTAAAGATGATAGTATCGTGAATCGAAAAAAAGCGATTGCTGAATTGATTCAATTTCATTTTATTTCCCGTTTGCGTCTTAACCTTTCTGTGGTTTTAGCCAAAGCATCCCAGGTGGATCAAATTAAACTATATCAGGCAGAACGTTCCAGCTTCATGGCAGGACCAATGGAATCTATATTTAGAAAAGCTTGGTATAAATTTCAAGATATCTTAGTTTTGGATGCTTATCGGCAAGAATCCGAAGCACAATACAAACATATTAAGACATTGAATTTATATTTAGAACAATTTTCTGAATATGCTGCTGTGGATAATATTCAAAACTTTTGGATTGGATATACCGAACATTGTGCAGTTGCTATTTTAAATGTGCAAAAAACAGATCCTGATTTAGCAAATAAAATTACTAATAATCAACTTTTTGTGGTTGAAACTTTTTTAAAAGGCAAAGTTAATTCGCCTGAGGATATTCATAGAATAAAAGTAGCTATATTAAGACACAGTCTTCCAACTCAACTTAAAGAAATACTACCATATGAAACAATTGAATCCATTCAAGCTAAACAAGAGGCACAGTATGGTGCAGCACAGATTATAACTACAGCGACGGAGAGTGAAATTCGTAAACAATCAGCAGTGACGAGTGTCACAAATTATCTTACACGTGACCTTCAAATCTATTTTGCTGGAGAAAGAGCGGCTGCAAGTGGACGTCTTGCTTATGCTAAAACTGTAGGAGGTTTTTTGGCTGATACAGTTGGGAATGTCGGTAAGATGGCTAATAATGTTGTGCCAGGAGCAGGGATAGCAGGTGATGTTTTAGCAGGCGTAATAAACTATGAGGAATCAAATAAGATTAAGAAAGAAGTCAAGAATGCTTGTTCGTCTGATAATGTAATAACTCACGTACAGATTGATCACTTCATCGGCAGTATGGCGAAAGCATTAGTGGCAATGTACGCTTATCAAATCCCGTTGATCGATACTCGTGATATCGAAGATTTCGCTAAATATTTATTTGAACGTGCAACTAAGGCAATAAAGACAGGAATTTTAAATGGAAAAACGCTAGAAGCAACCATTGACAGCATCATCATCGCTATATACGAAGATTGCAGCATGAAATTAGGAGGTACGAATGTTTCTGTAAACCGGTTTCACCCACAACATGAAACTTATAAAAACAATAATTACATAATCACTATCGAGGAAATTAAACCAGGAATAGCAGTCATTGATGCAGCAAACAATAAAATAACTTACTACACTCGCCCTAGAGCTGAACCTGAAAAATATGGTTTTGTTTTTATGAATAAAAAACCTGAGCGTGAATATTTAGTTCTAGCTAATCTAAATGATGAGAAAATAGCAAACATGATCAGGAGTGAGGCGCATCAAGAAGCTATTGTACGAGCTAAAACTGAACTAGCCAGTGTAAGTTCATCAAAGAATGAAGATGAAGTAGCAAGTTTGAAACAACAGGTTGACACTTTAACAAAAGAAAATGCAGCATTGGCAGTAAGAATGCAAGAACAGGAAGAAAGAAAACGACAACGTAAACAAGAAAAAATCGCGTATAAGGAACAAAAGCAACTAGAAAAAGGACAACATCAAAAACAAAAACAAGAAGCACTAGAATCTTTAGTAGCAGCCCAAGTAGCAGTTCAACTTGAGAATCGCAAAAAGAAAAAAAATACTGCAAATCCTCAGGTAATTGCTATACAAGAAGCAAACTCTTCGATAAAGGACGAAGTAGTTGCGACAACAGAAGTAGTTGAAATACCAAAAGCAGTTGAGACACCAAAAGTAGTTGGGGAAATTGATCACATGCAAAGAAATCTTGAGAAAACTATCGCAATTATTCAAGACAGCAGCGTTGCATTAGACCAAAATTATAAAAATGCGCAAGAGGCTATCAAAGAGGAATTACAAAAAACGAAAAAAGATTTGCAAGAACAACATCAGAACGGAGGTACTCCTCTAACATTTTTCCCACCAGTTAAAGATATACCGACGCTTGTTTTAGAACCAGAAGAACCTGGCAAAGAAAAATTATTTGATAATACATCTCAGCCAGTTAAACAATCAGCATAATAAACTAGGGATAATTTTATGTACCGATATACTACTAAAGAAAGGGCATTTGGAGCTGCTTTTAACGGCAACTCACACTTGAAAGATGTAGGTCGTGATATCCAAAGTTGGAAAAAAGAGCGTGATAAGTGTATACGAACAGCAAACGCATTAATTGAGAAATTAGAAAGTACTAAACGCCAAATAGTGCAAATAACTCTTGAAAGATCACAAGAAGGCGTAGATATATCTAGTTGCGATCAAAAATTACAGGAACTAAAGCACCAAATAGATCTAGACATAGAAACTTTTCAAAAAGTTCATTCAGGGCTTAATGACCTTTTAAATCAGCAAAAAGAGTTGCAAGAAGCAATTACCACGATTGAGCGAGAGGCTATTCCAAAAGATACTAAACCAATGCTAGCTGATGAAGACCGAAGATCATCACCCTCGATAAGTGTTAAATAGTAATTCTGATGTCACACGATTGCTTCACTACGGTCGCAATGATGAGACATACACCATGATTGCTTAAACTTCTGCAAGATAAATCCCCAATGCTAATATTGTCGCCCAAATCCAATAATAATGATTAATGACACCTAAGCCAAACATCCGTGTAAAAAGCGCGTCCCAAAGAACGAAGGTTGCGTTAAATAGAGTAGCGATGCTAGCGCCTACCGCTTTGATCGAATAATAATAAGTTAAATATGAAATGGAAGCAGTAAGTATGCAGAGCATTGCCAACATTGGCTGCTCTATGGTCTGATCGATAATTGGCATTAAATGCTCATGGAAGAAAAATAAAGCCAATAAAATAATAATGTAACTTGAAGCAGAAATAAGTTGTCTGATGCCAAGTAAAAAAGAAATATCAGCTTTGGTGTGTTGATAAGCTAAGTTCAGTAGTACAGATTCCAAGCCCCAACCTATCATTGCTATTGCAGCAAAAATAAGCCCCAACGTCAGATGATTGCTAATGGTATATTGTTCACCCTGTATTGAAATAGCGATAATACCTATCATTGCTATTAGCACGCCACTCGTTTTTTTCCAACTAGTTTCTGCGCCGATAAAAAATACGGTAAGCAAGAAGGTGATAATCGGATAAGAAGCTGTTATGGCTCCAGCGTATACGGGCCCGGCATAATCAATTCCGATTATCGCCGTACACATGCCTAGCGGTCCAGCGCAAATAGCAGCAATTAACAAGAGATAAAATGCTGATTTTTCGATCTTAATATCGTTAAAAAGTTTTTTTCTTACGTTTCTATAACTAATAATCGCCATCGCGGAAAAACTATCTTGCAAAAAGGACAAGATCAATGAAAAAATAATTACAACAATAAGCGTGTTTTGTGCAATCTGCAGT
>JBGSLN010000034.1:0-23944 GCA_041740675.1 Gammaproteobacteria bacterium
CTAACCCACTCATCAATACTTTTGCACCCTGATTGAGATTGCCTAAAATTTGCTCGGAAGGTACAACACAATTTCGAAATACTAATTCACATGTATTCGATCCGCGCATCCCTAATTTATCCAGTTTTTGCGCTGTAGAAAATCCAGCATATGACTTTTCTATAATAAATGCAGTGATGCCTTTTGCACCCGCATTTTTATCTGTTTTCGCATATACTATGAGGGTATCAGCATCAGGACCATTGGTAATCCACATTTTTGTGCCATTCAAAACATAATTGTCACCTTGTTTTTCAGCATGTAAACTTAAACTGACCACATCTGAACCAGCGCCTGCTTCACTCATAGCTAAAGCACCAATATGATTTCCAGCAATCAACTTTGGAAGATATTTTTGTTTTTGTGCATCAGTGCCATTTAAGCGAATTTGATTAACACATAAATTTGAATGCGCACCATAACTTAAACCAATTGAGGCAGATGCCCGACTGATTTCTTCCATTGCTATCACATGTTCGAGATAACCCATACCTGCGCCACCATAGGTTTCTTCAACAGTAATTCCAAGCACACCGAGTTCACCCAATTTAGGCCATAAATAATTTGGAAATGCATTTTCGATATCAACTTTTGCAGCGATTGGAGCAATATGCTCTTGTGCAAAACTCCTAACAGAATCTCGCAGCATTTCTTGTGTTTCACCTAAATTAAAATTTAAACCCATGTACATTGTATGTGCCTATAGATAAGTAAGTAAAAGAAGTTATACTCACAGCGATTAATTTTTAGGCTAGGGGCAAAATGAACACATGGAGGGGGTTTATAAAGTAATAAATGACCGAGATGTGTAAATTTTGCAACAACGCCTAAAATTCAAGCGCGCAGAGTATACAAAGATAACGAAGAATCGAAACAAGGTAAAGATCTAGTTGCTATAGTAGTAATTTGTTCTAAAATATCATGTAAGAATGATAAACGAGAAGAACTTATGACCATTCCTTATCACGATATAGTACTTTGGGGACATGCATTCGAAGAATATAAACGCATGTTTGGTTTAACAGAAACAGATTTAAAGCTTTCAATTTTAGATTGCTGTGGTGGTCCTTCAAGTTTTAATGCCATTCTCACTGCTCAAGGTGGCCATGTAATTTCCACTGATAGTTTATTTGCTTTTCCTATAAACCAATTGAAACATCGCATCGAGCAGGTATTTTCAGAAATGTTAGAAGTGGTTGAAGCAAATAAAAATCGATTTACCTGGAATGACATTACTTCACCGGAAGAACTTGCAACCATTCGCCGAAATAATATTCAAACTTTTCTCAATGACTTCGACAAAGGAGTAGAGCAGGGAAGATATTTAACAGATACACCGCCTCATTTAAAATTCAAGCATTTTCAATTTGATTTGGCATTATGTTCACATTATTTCTTTGCCAACTGTTCCGATCAATCGGTTGAGTTTCATGTCAATGCCATTAAAAATTTATGTGATGTGGCAAAAGAAGTGCGGATCTTTCCTTTGTTAAATTCTCAAGGCGAAATACCCATGATTGTTGGCGCGGTAACCCAAGGTTTACATCAAGCCTCCTTAGGTGTTGAGATTAAATCAGTGCCCTATCGTTTTCAAGCGAAAGGGAATGCGATGTTACGCGTTTGGGCGCAGGTTTGTGAAGTATAATGATCTATAAATTATTAAGAGCATTTCTTTTTTTATTGCCGCCAGAAACAGCACATCAATTTACAATTCATTTATTGAACTTTTTAAAATGCTTTCATTTAAACTGTTTAATTAAAAATAAAATAAAAAGAACTGTTATTATCAATGGTATCAAATTTGAAAATCCCATCGGCATTGCTGCAGGTTTTGATAAATATGCAGACGCAATAGATGCTATGGCTGGAATAGGTGTGGGCTTTATTGAAATTGGCACATTCACACCTAAATCTCAAACCGGAAATCCAAAGCCTAGATTATTTCGCTTAAAAAAATCTCGTGCTCTAATTAATCGAATGGGGTTTAATAATATTGGCATCGATCATGCGATTAAAAAAATTCAAGGAAAAAATTTTTCAATTCCGATTGGTATCAGTATCAGCAAAAACAATGACACTGCTTATGAAAATGCACTCGAAGATTATTTATATTGTCTCGCAAAAGCCTACAATTATTGCAGTTATCTTGCTGTGAATATTTCATGCCCCAATGTGCCCAATCCCGCTGATTTTTGGGCTGGAAAAAGTTTTGCGGAACTAATCACTGCGATTAAAGCCAAGCAATTAGAATTAGCTGAGCAATATAAAAAATATATTCCTGTGTTTGTTAAACTAAGTCCTGATTTAACTGAAGAAAATATTAAAGATTGCGCTAAATTAATTAATGAATCAGGTATAGATGGTGTGATTGCTACTAACACAACCACTACGCGGCCTGAGGTAGTACAAGAGAGTGATCGAAATGAAAAAGGCGGCTTAAGCGGCGAACCCTTATTTCCGTTAAGTCTGCAATGCGTCAAACATTTACGGCATTATTTAAAACCAGAGTTAACCATTATCGCCGTTGGTGGTATTCATTCCGTCGCATCTGCAAAAGCTTATTTCGAAGCAGGCGCACAACTCATTCAAATTTATACTGGTTTGATTTATGAAGGGCCAGGTTTAGTGAAAAGAATTTTAAAAACATAACCTGAAAGAACGAAGCAAATCTAAGGCCAACCTTAACATCGACTATCTAGGATCTGTTTAATTTTACTAACCTCCCGCAAAATTATTTCAGCAAGAACTTTTCCAGCGCGTGGGATATTTTGCGGATGAGCATCGCCAAAACCTAGGAGAAGCCCTGATGCTTGTGAAGTAGAATAATATCGTGGTGTCAATGCAGCTGTCACCACACCTTGTTGATAAGCTTTAGTTGCAATTTCTTGATCATTTAATGCAGTCGGTAAATGGGCAACTAAATGTAATCCTGTGTCTATTCCACCTAAATGAATTAGCTCTCCCAACTCACGATGTAACAGTTCTACTAAAATATCACGCCTACTTTGATATTCACGGCGCATTTTTCGAATATGCGTGCTGAAATGACCATCACGAATAAAATCAGCTAACGTTTTTTGCAATACATAAGAAGGCTCACGTTGATGCCGAACTTGAGTTAGACGAAATGCGTCTTCAAACTGTGCTGGCAATACCATATAACCTAAATGTAACGAGGGAAAAAGAGTTTTGCTAAAAGTGCCAAGATAAATAACTTGTTCTGGTGCTAACGCATGTAACGCTGCGAGTGGTGATCCTTCATAACGAAATTCACTGTCGTAGTCATCCTCTATTATCCATGATTGTTGTGCAGCGGCTAATGCTAACAATTGACGTCGGCGTGCAGCACTCATCACAACACCAGTTGGATATTGATGTGACGGTGTAGTATAAATTAATCGAGGTGATGGCTGATCTGGGACAACGATAGGGGATAGACCATCATTATCAACAGGTTGATTCACTACAGTAAGTCCTGCAGCATGAAAGGCACAACGTGCGCCGATATAACCTGGATCTTCCACCCACACCTGATCAGTGGGATCTGCCAACAAATCTGCAACGAGTTGTAAGCTATGCTGTGTTCCGTGGGTAATTAATATCTGCTTTGGATCACAGCGAATACTGCGAACTATACGCAAATAATCAGCAAGTGCTTGTCGTAATTCAAGATCACCACCTTGTTGCGGATGAGCCTGCCAATCTAACTTGGGATTTCGAGCATAACGTGACACATAACGTTGCCATAAATCATAGGGAAACTGCTGCAAATCAGGTACACCAACAGCAAATGCGCCTCGCATTGACATCGTTTGTGCTAGTTTAAACATATTGTTTCCGCGAACGGAAAGATGGCGTTTCACTCGATTAGAACTAGTGATCTTAGCGTTGTTATGATTGTTTGGGGCAGTCGATAAAATATAAATACCCGATTTTGGCCGAGCAACCGCATAGCCTTCAGCACATAATTGTTCTATAGCCGCTAATACTGTATTTCGAGATATTTCTAATTGTTGTGAGATGATTCGCGAGGAGGGGAGACACATACCTGGCAGTAAAAATCCATCGATAATTTGTTGGCGCAATGCTTCATACAATTGTTTATAACGCGGCAAATCTGATCGTTCAGAGGTTGTTAGCTGCGTACATAATTGATTTATTAATTCTGTTGGCGCCTGCATCTGGTTCTATCATAGAAAAAATCTGGTTCTACCTATTATACATTAATATCGATAAAATCAGGTCTAGTAATTCTTATGGAGATCTTTATGCAACAAAAATTAGCTATAACTGAAAGAACTCGGGTTAAAAGAAAAAGAGAGAGAGCGAATTACGATCAGGCAGCCATATTCGCTACAATAGATCAAACATTATTTGGCACAGTTGCTTTTTATGATGGAACTCAAGTGCATGCAATTCCCACAGCAATTTGGCGGGAAAAAGAATATTTATATATTCATGGCTCAAATGGCAGTCGCTTACTACAATTATTAAAAACTGGTGCTCAAGTTTGTGTTTCAATCACTCAGATTCATGGTTTAGTATTGGCGCGTTCAGCCTTGCATCATTCCATCAATTACAGTTCAATCTGTATTTATGGCATCTTTGAAGTCATAGCGGACGAAACTAAAAACCAACATATGCAATATTTTATTGAACATTGGATGCCTGGACGGTGGCAACATGTCCGTGCACCCAATCAAAAAGAATTAGCTGCCGTTACTATTATGCGAATTGCTATCAATGAAGCGGTGATGAAATCTCGGCAAGGGCCACCCACAGATGATGCCGGAGATAGGGAACAGCACGTATGGGCTGGCATTATGCCATTAAGTTTACAATGGCAAGCACCACAACAAACAACGGAACAAAAGCAGTCTGATTTGCCAGGGCAAATGGTGCGCGATTGGAGCTAGAATGCTAACTCCAATTGCGACAAGGCCAAATAAATATTAATCAATGTTGATCACTGTTATGGAATGTTGTTTTAGTTGCTACTTAATTTGAATCAATTATAAATAAATTTTTCTTCGTACTTCAAAATTTAAAAATTCCCTCTATGCCCACAGAAGCTTGATTAGTATTCGTAGTCACACCATTTAAATCAACAAAAGCATTTTCATTTGACCAATCTTTTCGAACTTCTGCACGAAATTCTAAACATTTAATGGGTTCATAACCCACGCTAAATGTTGCTTCTTTCCATTGTTGTTCGACGCCTGTACGATATCCATCTTGATCATTAAAATATTCACTACGCAGAGATAACAACCATTTTTTTGTGAGTTGATAATTGATATAGCCTGCAATGCCGTCCCAAATCGCAGTACCTATGTTGCCATCTACAAACGTAGCATTATTTTGTGTACCACGATCATAATTAAGAACATAAGTTAGTTTAGTAGTACCTTTGAGGTTGGCTATTAAATCAATCAAATTACGATTTCCTAATGGCCCTGTATTTACTAAACCATTGACACGCGCTTCGCCATTGTAATCAACAGCGGACAGGGTAAACCAATCAATGGGAGTTAGAGTGGTACCCAACTCCAGTGTGTAGTTGCCCGCGTTATTATTAACGATATTGTCCCAACCATTATTAATGCCTAATTTTAGACTGATTATTTTATTTATTTTATAAATAACTCGTATTCCAGTTTGAGTATAGGGTGTGGCATAGCCAAATAAAATTGAACGTGAAAAATTTGTATCTTGCGTAGGATCAATCGTTTCTACACCTGCTAACGTAACATATTTACCGGCCATAAAAGTAACAGGGCCGGTAGCATATTGAAGAAATGCTTGGGTTACATCAAATTGATCATTAGAATTCATGTTATAAGCGGTGATTGGACCCGCATCATTTCCAGTGATGATATTAACTAATCCTCCAAGACCTTGATCAGGTTGATTTGCTAAGGTTACTGCTGCTTGTTGTAGAGTGAAACCATTGACCTTTGTATCAAACACTCGGTCAGGTGTTCCATTGATAAAAAAGCCATTGCCTGATAAACGATTATAAGATCCATCAAGGTAACCTGAAAAATTGATGCCCAAATCTTGAAACGGTTGAAAATTAGGATTAAGAGTATTAACAATGTTACTAGAGGTATTAGGTTCTGAATTTGCGCTAGAAGTATAATTATTGGCCGCTGGTACTGTATCGGCAAAGGCAAGGCTTAATGTTGAAGAAGAGAATAAAACCAAGCAAAGGATAAAATAGAATATACGTATCATAGTATTTAATTTACACTGTAAATTAAAATAAGTCCCATTAAATCTAATAAGCAGAGTATAAACATTTTATATTTTTTAAAAGTTAGTGCCCTATCTTAACACTGTTTTTGGTGGTATTCAGTATAATAAATGTGGTTTAATAATTTAATAAACCCATAAATTCAACAAAAGCGGAAATATTTATGATGGATGTTTTATTTCTTATAGGCACAATTGTTTTTTTTAGTTTGTGTTTTATCTTGATAAAATTTTTTGATTTTCTCTCAAGGAATTAAATAATGATCTTATATTTGATTTCTGGACTTATTGCTTTAGGATTACTTATTTATCTATTAATAGTATTATTTAAACCTGACTTGTTTTAAATTTCTTCAATTTTCATGGAGCGGAAATTGTGACCAGTAATGATGTCATTCAAATTGCGTTTTATTTAATCGTGATTTTAATCTTAGTAAAACCGCTAGGTTGGTATATGGCGCAAGTTTATCAAGGTAAACCTTGTGGACTCAATTACGCATATGGCTTTTTTGAGCGCTTTATTTATCGTATTTGCAGCATTGATCCCGAACACGAGATGGGATGGAAGCGTTATCTTATTGCCATGCTAGTTTTTAACTTTCTCGGGATGTTGTTGGTTTATGCAATACAGCGGCTGCAATTTTATCTACCGCTTAACCCGCAAAGTTTTGCCGCAGTTCCGCCTGATTTGGCATTTAATACAGCAACGAGTTTTGTGACAAATACCAATTGGCAAGCCTACGCAGGTGAAAGCACACTCAGTTATTTCACACAAATGACGGCACTTACGGTGCAGAATTTTCTTTCAGCGGCCACTGGCATGGCATTGTTGATGGCTTTAATTCGAGGGATAAGTCGGTATGAAAGCAAGCTGCTAGGAAATTTTTGGGTAGATACGGTACGTGGCATACTTTATATTTTATTGCCCTTATCATTATTATTTGCAATTGGGCTTGCATCTCAAGGTGTTATCCAAAATTTCAAAGCCTATCAAACCATTCATTTAGTTCAACCAACAACCGATCAGCAAGGACAAAGCGTTACTCAACAAATTATTCCGATGGGACCTGTTGCTTCCCAAGAAGCCATTAAAGAATTAGGCACCAATGGCGGCGGATTTTTTAATACCAATTCAGCTCATCCATTTGAGAATCCCACGCCAGTGTCTAATTTTTTAGAAATGTTAGCAATACTCTTAATTCCTACAGCGTTGTGTTATACCTTTGGCATTATGATCAATGATAAGCGGCAAGGTTGGGCATTGCTCGCTGCGATGTTTATTATTTTCATACCATTTATGAGTATTGCAGTGATAGGAGAACAACTCGGTAATCCTGCCTTAACTTCCATGCATGTTGTGTCTTCCGGCAATATGGAAGGTAAAGAAACTCGGTTTGGCATTGTAAATTCTGCACTTTGGGCCGCAGTAACTACCGCAACGTCATGTGGCGCTGTAAATTCTATGCATGATTCTTTTACGCCTTTGGGTGGTTTAATCCCTTTATGGTTAATGCACTTAGGTGAAGTTGTCTTTGGCGGAGTGGGTTCAGGTTTATATGGTATGCTGATGATGGTCATTATGACTGTATTTGTAGCAGGTCTAATGGTAGGCAAAACACCTGAATATTTAGGAAAAAAAATTGAACCGTTTGAAATGAAAATGGCATCGATTAGTGTGCTAATAATGCCATTAATGGTGTTATTGTTTACGGGGATTGCAGTGCTCTGTCATGCAGGACTGGATTCTATCGCTAATCCAGGCCCTCATGGATTTACAGAAATTCTTTATGCATTTACCTCAATGACCAATAATAATGGCAGTGCATTTGCCGGTCTTAATGCTAATACGCTTTTTTATAATACGTTAGGTGGCATTGCAATGCTGATTGGTCGCTATTGGATTGCCATTCCTACACTTGCCATCGCAGGCTCTTTGGTAAAGAAAAAAATAATTCCAAGTAGCTCCGGCACGTTAGCAACCCACACACCGCTTTTTATTTTTCTTCTGATAGGCATCATCCTAATTCTTGGTGGATTATCATTTCTTCCCGCATTGGCGCTAGGCCCAATTGTGGAACACTTAGTGTTATGGATACAGTATGGCCAATAAATTACAGCCCCATTCACTTTGGAATTTAACGATATTGAAATCTGCGGTGTTAGGGGCGTTGACAAAATTGACACCGCAACATCAAATTCGTAATCCCATCATGTTTACTGTGTATGTTGGCTCAATACTGACAAGCTGTTTATTTTTACAAGCACTGTTTGTTTATAGTAAAACATCTGCTACGTTCATTCTAAGTATTACAATTTGGCTGTGGTTTACCGTAATATTTGCCAATTTTGCTGAAGCGATGGCAGAAGGCAGAGGCAAAGCACAAGCGCAAGCACTGCGAAAATCACGGCATGAAATTCAAACAAAAAAACTAGCGAAACCAGCCCGCGATGCAAAAATAACGCCAGTAGCCTCTGCAAGTTTACGCATTGATGACATTGTGTTAGTTGAAACCGGTGATATTATTCCTAGTGATGGGGAAGTCATTGAAGGCATTGCCTCCGTCAATGAGAGTGCGATTACTGGTGAAAGCGCACCTGTTATTCGCGAAAGCGGTGGGGATCGCAGTGCAGTAACGGGAGGAACGCAAGTTATTTCTGACTGGTTGATTGTGCGCATTACTAAAAATCCTGGCGAAACTTTCTTAGATACTATGATTGCATTGGTTGAAGGTGCAAAACGGCAAAAAACACCTAATGAATTGGCATTGACCATTTTGTTAGCGTCACTCACGATTGTATTTTTATTAGTATGCAGCACATTATTGCCCTTTTCAATGTTTAGTGTGGCTGCAGTTGGCGCCGGTAAAGTCATCAGCATCACTGTATTAGTGGCATTATTTGTTTGTTTAGCACCCACGACTATTGGCAGCTTACTGTCTGCCATTAGCATTGCAGGGATGGATCGCATGATCCAAGCCAACGTCATTGCGCTTTCAGGCCGTGCAATTGAAGCTGCTGGCGACATCGATACTTTATTATTAGACAAAACCGGAACGATTACCCTGGGTAATCGACAAGCAACGGAATTTATACCCGCTGCAGGAGTAGATGTCCGGGTATTAGCAGATGCCGCGCAGCTTTCATCATTAGCTGATGAAACACCCGAAGGGCGTAGTATCGTGATATTAGCAAAAGAAAAATATGGATTACGGGGAAGGGACATTTCCGAATTGGGGGCAACCTTTATCCCCTTTACTGCACAAACACGCATGAGCGGGGCAAATTTACCAGGTAGACAAATCCGCAAAGGGGCTGCGCAATCCATAGAAATTTATGTGGAAGCAATAGGCGGTTTTTTTCCTGACGATGTTAAAAAAAATGTAGAAAATGTTTCACGTAAAGGCGGAACTGCACTGGTTGTGGCTGAAGGAAAAAAAGTGCTGGGCGTGATTTATTTGAAAGACATTGTCAAAGGCGGCATTCGGGAACGGTTTTTACAATTGCGGCAAATGGGCATAAAAACCATCATGGTAACGGGCGATAACCCGCTAACCGCTGCAGCAATTGCAGCAGAAGCCGGCGTAGATGATTTTTTAGCAAATGCAAGACCTGAAGATAAACTAGCGTTAATTCGTAAGTTGCAAGCAAAAGGACATTTAATTGCAATGGCCGGCGACGGCACCAATGATGCACCTGCATTAGCTCAAGCTGATGTCGCGGTGGCCATGAATACAGGTACTCAAGCAGCAAAAGAAGCCGGTAACTTAGTGGATTTAGATTCAAATCCGACAAAATTAATTGAGGTCGTGGAAATCGGTAAACAATTATTAATGACACGCGGTGCACTGACAACGTTTAGTATTGCTAATGATGTTGCAAAATATTTTGCAATTTTACCGGCTGCGTTTGTAACCACATACCCTGAAATGAATGCATTGAATGTGATGCATTTGGCTACCCCGCAAAGTGCAATTTTATCTGCCGTTATTTTTAATGCCCTAATTATTATTTTTCTTATCCCATTAGCGTTACGCGGAGTAACTTATCGACGGGTTTCTGCAGCACGCTTGTTGCGTAGAAATGCGTTAGTTTATGGTCTTGGAGGATTAATATTACCTTTTATTTGTATTAAATTAATTGACATGTTCTTGATTGCAACAGGATTAGTATAGATGTTAACAGATATAATTAAACAACTTAAAACGGCTATTATTTTACTGGTGTCATTTACTCTTTTAACGGGTTTAATTTATCCAGCTATCATTACCGGCCTTGCGCAATTGTTATTTCCATGGAAAGCAAACGGCAGTATTATTCAGCAAAAAGGCCAAGCAATTGGCTCTGCGTTAATTGGTCAATCGTTTGAAACTGCAAATTACTTTTGGAGCCGACCTTCTGCAACCACACCTTTTCCGGATAATGCGGCAAGTTCATCCGGATCAAACTTAGGGCCTAGTAATCCAGCATTTATTGCACTGGTTAAGAAGCGGGTTGAAAAATTTAAGCAAGTGGATTCACTCAATGATGGGCTTGTTCCTGTTGATTTAGTGACTGCGTCGGGCAGCGGTTTAGATCCAGATATCAGCCCTGCTGCAGCATTTTATCAAGTACCGCGCATTGCTATGACCCGAGGATTGTCCCAAGCGGTTGTTTATACATTGGTGGAGCGTTTAATACAAAATAGAACGTTTGAATTTTTGGGTGAGGCCCGAGTTAATGTGCTGGAATTAAATTTAGCCTTAGATCAATTAACTTTGAATAGTGCCGTCAAATGAAAGAAAACCATCGCCCCGACCCTGAAAAATTACTAAAGCAAGTGCAAAAAGAAGAACTGCAAGAAAAACAAGGTAAATTGAAAATTTATCTAGGTGCAGCGCCTGGTGTCGGCAAAACATATTCAATGTTACAAGATGCATTAATTAAACGTGGTCAAGGATTTGATGTTGTCATAGGCGTGGCTGAATCGCATGGGCGTCAAGAAATAGAAAACTTAGTAAAAATTTTTGAAATACTTCCTAAACAAGTTATTAATTATAAAGGCATAAAGTTACATGAGTTTGATTTAGATGGTGCATTAAACCGCAACCCTGGTTTAATTTTAATGGATGAAATGGCCCATACCAATGCGTCTGGATTACGTCATGATAAGCGTTGGCAAGACATAAAAGAAATTTTAAATCATGGTATTGATGTTTATACCACATGCAATGTGCAACATATTGAAAGCATCAATGATATAGCAGCAAAAATTATTGAGGTAAAAATTAAAGAAACGGTGCCTGATTCTATTTTGGAACTGGCAGACACAATAGAATTAGTGGATTTACCACCGGAAGATTTGTTAAAACGGTTGAGAGAAGGAAAAGTTTACTTTCCGAACAACGCAAGACTTGCTGCCGAAAAATTTTTTCAAAAAGGCAATCTTGCGGCTTTACGAGAACTAGCCTTACGTTTTACTGCAGAACGTGTGAGGACTGAAGTATTATTATATCGTAAAGGGAAAGGTAAAACACATCTTTGGCAAACCAAAGAAAAAATACTGGTTTGTGTAGGGCCAGGAATAGAATCCAATCGATTAATCCGGACCGCGTGCCGAATGTCTACTAATTTACATGCGGATTGGATAGCAGTACATATAGATTCACCACGATTGCACTTTTCAGAAGAGCAGCAAAATGATGTAACTCGAAATTTACGATTTGCTGAACAATTAGGCGCTGAAACAAAAATTCTGAGTGGCTTTGATTTAGTCAAAGAAATCATAGCATTTGCCCGAGAACAAAATGTCACGCTTATAATGGTATGGAAACATATTCATTCTCATTGGCGCAATATATTTTTTAAAAGTTTAGCGGACGAAATTGTACGTTACAGCAGTGAAATTAATGTTTTTATTGTGACACCCAGCATTACCGATGAATATACAGATGTGGTTCCAGAACATTTAACCTATACTAATAAAACAAGTAAAATCCCCGCATATGCAGTGTCAATTGGAGTTGTTGCTTTGGTGACCTACATTAATTTTTTTCTTGGTGCTTATTTCGCAAATGCTAATTTAATCATGACTTATTTATTAGGGGTGACTGTAGTTGCTTTATTGGGACGTACCGGCCCATCGATTTTAGCATGTATTTTAAGTGTATTGGCCTGTGATTTTTTCTTCATTCCACCTCGTTTTAGCTTTGCCATCTCTGATATTCAATATTTTTTTACACTGATGGTGATGTTAATCGTGACTCTGGTCATTAGCCATTTGACTGTACTGACACGCAGACAGGCAGAGGCCGCTCGTATTTCAGAACGGCATATGGCTACATTACATACCCTTAGTCAAAAACTATCAAGCACACGTTCATTACCTAAATTGCTGGAGTTAGCAGTGCATCATATGGGTGATATTTTTAATAGCGGAGTTGCCATACTATTACCAGAAAAAAAACAGTTGGTTACTAAGGCGCATTATAGAACTGATCACACACTTAATCCTAAAGAACAAAGTGTAGCACAATGGTCTTTTGATTCAGGCCAAATTGCAGGGCGAGGAACAGACACGCTACCTTTTTCAAAAGCGCTATATGTTCCCTTGCTTGCACCGAAAGGCATTGTAGGCGTATTGCGGGTACAACCTATGAAACCTAATTATTTATTTACGCCTATACAGATGCGGCTGTTAGAATCGTGTGCTAATCAGATCGCAATAGTTATAGAAGTGGATCGATTATAGAAACAGACTGAATAAACGATACATTACATTGATAGAGTCAATATGTTGATTAATCTCATAAGTGATACTAAACAGGCTACGTAACAAGGCCGATAATAATAGTTATCGGGCTTATATCATGTTAAACTGCCCTGAATTCAACAAATAAGCGTAACTGAACAGTCAAAAATCATTCTGGAACATACTGCCAAATTTGTCATACAAATCTAAAATATATTATACCCTTGAATAGGCTTTTGCGGAGGCATTGCAAATGGAACGGAACTTTGGGTAAGACCAGAATCTAAAAGCATTTTTGCAAAATAAATAGCTGTAGATAATGGTTCGACAATGGGAATTTGATAGTCTTTTTTTTCTCGTAATTTTTTTGAAACCGGATCGGAAAATCCAATTAATCGTCCTGATCCCCATACTACGCAGCCCGCATTATCATCCTCTATGACTCGAATAAGTTGCTCAGCTAAAGAGTCAATGACCTTTTCATCATAGTAATCCGCTTTGGGATCAAGTTCTATAGTACGAATAGAAGCAAGTTTTTTATCAACCCCATAAAGCAATGCTAAATTTTGCATCATTGCATGCACACTAGAGCCCGTTGTGATGATGCTAAATTTATCTGCCAATGTGCATGCCACGTGAAAAGCAGGTTCGGCAGAACCCACGACAGGAATTGATAATAGTTCTTTGCAAGCTCGGAGGCCCGGATCGCCCATGCAGTCGATAACAACAGCATCCGCTCCATTTTTTTCAGCATCTATTGCAGCACGCAACACACCTGGAACTACTAATGCCAGGTCAAATTCATTTCTGACCGATTCAGGGCCGGTGCTGGCATAAGACAGGTCAAGATGAATGTCTGGCTTTTCATAAGGTTTGATAGTGTCTAAAGTACAAATCTTAGGGTTTGGCATTGCTAAAATAACATGGATATTTGCCATTCGTATTTTCTCACGCACTCAGTTTTAATTTTTTGCGACAAATCTCAATCATTTGTCGTGTATTTCTATACAATTTCTTAATGTTGCGTGGTTCAAATTCTTGTACAGCAAGGATGAGTCCCAAGCGATCTATTAAGTAATCATATAATGAGTAAAGATAACCGCGCAACCATTCTGCCCCTGCAATTTCCCGTTTACTATATGCGGTCAATTGTTTCCATTGTAGTTCCACATAATCCAGAAATTGTTGTTCCTTAAAATCTAAGGGTAAGGCATAACTTAAGAATTCGCAAATGTCCCGTTGAGGCAAATGAATTGTGGCCAGATCCCAATCAAATAATAAAATACTTTTTTTATCTTTTTCATTTTTTAAGGCAATATTTTTAAGTGTCAGATCATTATATATTAATGTTTTCGGCATTTTTTCAATTTCCTGCCACCAAGATGCCACAGTTTCGATAAGTTGATAATGTTCAGACAGTTCGGCCTCAGTTATAAACTCATTCAAATATTTTTTGGAATAATCCGCCAAACTGCGCCAATAATATTGCTGTTGTTTCATAATCTGAGGATTTAATATGTGACCAATCCAAGGCTGCTTGGTTAAGTTAGCAACATTGTCATACCAAATGGCATGTATTTCAGAACAACCTGCAATGACTAATGGAATTGTTATTTCGTCCCATAAACTATCATCACTAGGTGAAGTAGCAAATTTAGCATTTTCAGCAAAAGAAGAGATCATTACATAGATGTTTTCTTCCGGAATACTGCAATAACCATATAAGATGGGCATATATTTCAATAAAACTGGATAAACCTTTTGTAATTTAAAAATTTCAATAGGACGAATATCAGATTTAACGGCAAAGGCTAAATTCTTTAGCGCAGTCTCGATTTTGTTTTTAGCCAATGGGAGTCCGCATTGCTGATAGATTTTCGTTAAGGCAGCAATATAATCGGTATCGGGTATTTTAGATTTTACTAAGATAGCGAGTGACTCAGTTTTTCCATCCTTCAGCAGTTCAAGATCGTATTTTTTTACGCCCAAGGGATGTTTTTCATTTTCTGCTTTATGAATTTCTTGTACCGTAATATCATCTGCTAACGACCTTTGAGTTTCTGCTTTAATCACTTTTATATTTTTATCTTCAGAATATTGTCTTAAGCAATCAGTAAAGAATTCTTCACTAAAAGAAGTATTATGATTATGAAATTTTAAATATTCTTTTTTCATATGTATTTTGCTAGCCCATTTTAAACCAAGTTATCTTTTTATCTCATTTCCTTTTGAATGAAAGATTTCGTTTGGTGTTGAATAATTTAAACTTTTTCTCGGTCTATTATTTAGTTTATCCGTAATCATATCAAGCTCATCATCGGTAACACAGTAAAATCAGATCCTTTTTTTAGATATTGACGAATCAGCCCCTTAGTATTCTCATTCAAGCAGCGTTCCCATGATGAATAAGGATGGGCAAAATAAAACTTTGCATTTAATGCTTCACTAATTTCTGCATGTTCAGCAAGTTCCACGCCGTTATTCCCTGTAATTGTTAAAACTAAATCAGCAAATGGTTTTAATCCATTGATGGTTGCTTGTTTTGTTAATTCAGCTTTTTTAGATGTTATTTTTTTACAAACCGTTTTCTTAGAAACTCTTTCAACAATGGTTACGATAGACTGCTTTCTGTTTTTGCCAATAATGGTATCAATTTCCCAGTCACCTACTCTCTTTTTTTCTTCTACAATTTTTGGTCGATCATCAATAAAAGTACGATTTTTTATAGGCCCAGTCCTTGTCGGACTCGGACTACCGTAACGTTTACGATATTTTTTATGCTGATGTCTCAAATGAAGATACAGCTTACCACCCTTTTCCTTTTCCTTTTCCTTTTCCTTTTCCTTTTCCTTTTCCTTTTCCTTTTCCTTTTCCTTTTTCTTTTGCTATTTGTGTTCTGTTATACCCTGCTCGCCAAAGTCCATAAATTTGGCAGCGTTTTAAATAATCAAGCTGTTTGTATCTCCTCACTTTGTAACCCCTTGTTATAATAACCAAGCCAGATTTTAAAGCAATCTACCTGGTTGAAATTTAAACAAAAGTTGCACTTATGAGTTGAATTTAGGGCTTGATGCTGTGTAACTGCTCTCACTAGAATTATCTTGCGGAACTGTGGCTTTTAGTTCTGTCCAAAATAAACTTCTTAACTGTGCTTTAGAATTTTTTTCAGTGCTAATTCCAGGTCCCATTAGCATTTTTTTATAACCAGCAAGTTCATTTATTGCTAATGCATGCCCAAATTCTGCTGCTTCTTGTAAGTATGGAAGCATTGCCGCTATTCTTGCTTTACAATTCTCTTCAGTCTCGTCTTCAAATGAGGCTGGTGTATAATTACTATTAAAACAAACTATTTTGCTCAAATAATATTGTGCATCCGCATATTTCGTACTTTTCTTTGAAATTTTGCTAAACAACTCAAAAGCTTTTTCAGCATCTGCATCTTCTGGTTTACTAGCAAAATATAAGATAAATGCCTTATCATAAAGTTGAACAAAAAAGAGCTCTGATAATAAACGCATACCTTCTACTGTCCGCAGATTTACCCTTTCGACATCCCATTTTTGATCTATCACACGGTATTCTAATTCCGATACAATATAATTCAATTCATTTATAATACTAAATTTAGAATTTTCTAATCTCGTAACATCTGCGCCTGCTTCTAATAATAATTTTCCTGCTTCAAAATAAGAGTGATGGATTGCACGGTATAAGGGAGTAGTTCCTTCTTGAGATAATACATCAAGGTCAATGCCAGGTACATTCTGAATTAATTGCTTAACTGCATTGAAATCTGGATTATTTGGAACTTCCCCATTAGTTACAGCACAATGAATAACTGTAAGTCCAATGTCATTTAATATTGAAAAATCAAAACTATTTTGGGAAGCATATGTTAATAATTTAACAAACACAGTCACAGTTTCGTGAGTATATTCGTGAAGATCCCTATAAGCATAAACAGCAACATGCAAAGCGGTATTGCCTAGCTCATCACGAATCATTAAATCCGGATTATTTTGTAATATTAAATCGAAGCTCTGCGGATGATAGTAGTAGTAGATCGATTGTACCAGATGGTGAATTAACGTTCGTCCCATCTCGTCTTGCTCGTTTAATAAATTTCTACCTTGCTCTTGCTGGTAAGCTTGAATCTTTGCAATCAATTCTCCTATTGGCAAATCTAAAAGATCTTTCAAGAACACGGCAGTTACAGCCATATTATAAACCTATTGTAAAGTTAGCCGATTAAATATGCTATTATTTTATACAAACAACAAACTTTTATCAACTAATTAGTTTAAAGTCAGAATTTGGTCCTAATAAATTAGATTCTATTTGATTCTTAAGAAGTTTCACGTTAGGTTTATGTTAATCTTTCATGACTAAAGAATCTTCCCATGAAACCAATTCCAATTTTTGACAGTTTAGAAAATCTAGAAACTGCATTACATAATGCCATATTCACTCAAGCTAAACTTGATAAAAATACACTAACAGTGGATTATCAAAAAGCATTGGAATTTATTAAAAGCTATCGCGGTAGTCCTGCAACGTTTAATGCTTATCGGCGCGAGTTAGAACGTTTTTTACAATGGTCGTGGTTTGTGGCGAACAAAAATTTGAAAGAATTACGCCGTAATGACATTGAAGAGTTTATTGAATTTTGTCTTAAACCACCCAAAGCCTGGATTGGTTTCAATCAACTACCCAGATTTATCAATCAAGGTGGTTTTCGAGAAGTTAATCCTGAATGGCGGCCTTTTGTAGTCACAGTTCCAAAAAAACAACGCGCTGATGGTATTGAACCAGACAAAGCTAAATATCAATTGTCACAAGCTGGAATCAGAGCAATATTCGCAACTCTCAGTAGTTTTTATACTTATTTAATTCAAGAAGATTATTTAGAAATTAATCCCGTAGCTCAAATTCGACAAAAATCAAAATTTTTGCGAAAGCAACAAGGTGCAAAACAAATTCGTCGTCTGAGTGAATTACAGTGGAGCTATGTCATTGAAACCGCTGTTATGCTAGCAGACTCAGAACCTGAAAAACATGAACGGACTTTATTTATTATGTCTGCACTTTATGGCATGTATTTGCGAATCTCTGAACTGACGACATCTCCACGTTGGGAACCACAAATGGGCCATTTCTTTCGCGATCAATATAATAATTGGTGGTTTAAAACAGTGGGAAAAGGTAATAAAGAACGCGATATTACTGTGAGTGATGCAATGTTAAATTCCTTAAAACGCTATCGAAAATATTTAGGTCTCTCCCCACTACCCTCACCTGGCGAAATTAATCCTTTAATGCCTAAAAATAAAGGATTAGGTGGTATTAGTGATACCCGTTATATTCGCCGCATAGTACAACAATGTTTTGATGCAGCGATTGAAAAATTGAGGCTCGACAATTTGACTGATGAAGCCGAACAGTTGATGTCTGCAACTGTACACTGGTTGCGGCATACGGGTATCTCAGATGATGTCAAACGACGGCCGCGAGAACATGTGCGTGATGATGCCGGTCATAGTTCTGGCGCGATTACAGATCGCTATATTGATGTGGAATTATTAAAGCGGCATCAATCTGGCAAGAAAAAGTTGATTGTGCCTGAGTCATAATCTTTTTTTAAAAGCCACATGAATTTAACTAAACATCTTCATCTTCGGCAGACTTTCTAAAAAAACCTTTCCATACGGTTTAGTTTTTAAACGTGGATCACACAGTACAATCATGCCAGTATCATTTTCATCACGTATTAAACGGCCCACGCCTTGTTTTAAAGCAATGACGGCTTGTGGTAATTGAAAATCATTAAATGGATCTTGTCCTTGTTGTCGCATAGCATTAATACGTGCTTGTAATACTGGATCATTCGGTGCGGCGAATGGTAATTTATCAATAATCACACATGACAATGTCTCACCTTTTACATCCACACCTTCCCAAAAACTGCTTGTAGCTAATAAAACTGCATTACCAAGACTAATAAAATCTTGTAGCAGGGCTTGCTTTGGCTTTTGTCCTTGAATTAATAATGGATAATGTATTTTATTTTCAAGTATTTTTGCGGCTTGGTTTAATGCAGAATAACTCGTGAAAAGAAAAAAAGTCCTGCCTTGGTAGGATTCAATAATCGGAATTACTTTTGCAACAATACTATCAATATAGTGTGGTTCATTGGGTTCAGGCAAACCATCTGGCAAATACAATGTTGCTTGATTTAGATAATCATAATGCGACTGAATTTGTAGGTTACAAGCATCTTGTAACCCCATCCGTACTTTAAAAAAATCAAAACTATCTTTCACTGCAATTGTTGCTGAAGTAAAAATCCAACACATGTTTTTCGAAAAAATCTTTTCCATTTCAACTGCAATATCTAATGGTGTTAAATGTATAACAAAAGTTTTCACGAAAGTTTCATACCAATGTATGGTATTTTTGGCATTAGCTGCGGTAACAGTTTTAAATAAATTTTCAATTTCTAGTATTCGTTCATAACAAGCAGCAATGCCTTTATGGATGGATGCCATAATTTCTAAAGCACAGCGTAATTCTTCCAAATGCAGTTTGATTTGCCCAATATTGTCTTGTAAAGCTTTTTTATGACAAATTTGATTCCATGGTTTTTTTACTAATTCATTGCCTAAATTTATTCTCATTTCAGCTAAAGTTTTTTGTAGCTTGTCTGAACAAGACAGAATTTGATGATCTTTTAATCCAGCATTGATTGCTTCTGCAATACTATCTTTCGCAAGCTCTATTATCCGGCGTGAACCCAAACTCTCACCTAAAAACATGCTGGCAATTTCTGGTAATTGATGCGCCTCATCAAAAATCACCACATCAACTTCTGGTAGTAACTCGCCAAAACCTTCTTCTTTCACTAATAAATCAGCAAAAAATAAATGGTGGTTAATTACAATGATATCAGCTTCCAAGGCTTTTTTTCGCGCTTGCACTAAAAAACATTTTTTATAATAATCGCATTCTTGCCCTAAACAATTATCTTTGGTACTTGTAACTAATGGCCACACCTCTGAGTTTTCCGCAATGAAATTAATTTCGGCTTTATCTCCTTGTACAGTTTGGTTTTGCCATATTTTCAACCGATACAACTCTGAAATTAATTGTTTTGAAAAAAATTTATTATCGCTTTGATGTAATTCGATTCGATGTTTGCAAAGATAATTACTTCGTCCTTTTAATAAAGCAGCCTTAATGAGAAGTTTTAAAATTTTTGCTAATTGTGGAATATCTTTTTTGAATAATTGATCTTGTAGGTTTTTAGTTCCCGTCGAGATCAAAATCTTTTTGCCTGCTAATATGGCAGGAATTAAATAAGCAAAGGTTTTCCCTGTTCCTGTTGCGGCTTCAATTAAAATTTTTTGCTTATTTTCAATTGCATTTGCAATTGCTTCTGCCATTTGTAATTGGCTTGAACGATAATTACAATTCGGCAAGTTTTGCTGAAGGATCCCATTTTCAGAGAGGATGGATTGTATTGATAGGTTTATATTCATTCTTCCAACAAATGCCGCTTATCTTCAACATCTTTCCATTCATCAGCATCAGTAGGAGCTGCTTTTTTTACGGTAATATTTGGCCACTTTTGTGCAAGCTTTGAATTTAATAGTAAAAATTCTTTTTCTTTCTCTGTTAAATCATCTTCTGATTTGATTGCATCGACTGGACATTCGGGTTCACATAAAGCACAATCAATACATTCATCAGGATTTATTGCCAAAAAGTTTGGCCCTTCATAAAAACAATCAACTGGGCATACTTCTACACAATCAGTATATTTGCATTTAATGCAGGATTCGGTCACTACAAATGTCATATTACCTTCCCTTATTCTCCGCAGCCAAATGGCGAGCCGCAGCCCATATCAAAAATTTTATTATTGTTTTCTTTAGACTGGCGCGCCTGTCTTACCATTTCTGCTATTGGTAATGAAAAAATATGCGTTGCTAGTTTTTCTTCAAGTTGTTTTGTTTTAATAATATCTTTATCTACTAATCTTGCCAAATCTTTTCCAAAACTATTGACGCATGGATCGCATTCTAAGCTGCGTGTTTGCAAAATTTCTAAACCTGAGTTGAGTAGTAATTGCTGAAATTGATCATCAGTATGTTTGTATAATGGATACCAAATTTTGCGATCAGCATAATGTTCAGATTCTTCAATAAATTCTGGCAAATCAAAATTGAGTCTTGAAGCGAGTCGTCGTTTACCAAGAATAATGACAGCTTCTGCGTGTGGATCATGCTCATCTAACCAATCTAAAAAAGGCAGCCCTTTCAAAAATCCCGCACACCATTGAAATTTTGTTGATGGAAAATAGCCCCGGTCTTCCATTAATTCCTGAAACAAAGGTTTAGATATTAAGCGGACAGCTTTGTATCCGTGGTGTATAACAAAATTTTCTGCTTGCTCAACTCGTTGAATCCAACCCTCTCCTTCCCAACCTGTTGTAACTGTTACAACCGTCACGTCTGCCAATTGCTGTTCATAAGCCCATTGAATGACAGTTATTGTGGGATTACCATAATTGCCAAAGATGATGTTCATATTTAAATTATTTCATCTTTCTATAGTCTTTGCAAAAATATTTTCCAAGATAAATTCTGAATAGGATGGTGCCCAGGGCCGGAGTCGAACCGGCACGGGAGTATAAGTCCCGAGGGATTTTAAGTCCTCATGTTAATATTTAAATATATCATTGATTTTAATAAAGAAACAGCTGTTTTAAATATATAATATTTTTTTTAAATTTTAATAATTTTAGCTTATAAGCTATTGATTTTGAATTTTATATTATACAAATTTTATTTGTCAAAAAGAGGGCAAACTATGAAATACAAAATGACTCTATTTATTCTGCTTTTAAGCTTAAGCGGTTGTGCTACAATTCCAAAAGTAGTGTATGTTCCTACACCCGTGAGTGTGCCAAAACCTAAACTATCCCCTCTTCCTTCGTTCCCTGTCCTTTCTCCTACTGCTACTCCAGCTGAGTATGTAAAATGGTGTACAGTAAACCAATAAGATGCTTTGGGTTGAACTTAATGCATGTCGTAACCAATTTGCTGAATAAGCCTCCTTGAGTATCTTTTCACTATAAGCTATACTACAAATGTAGCATATTAAAACTTTTGTAGGTAACTCATATGGGTATTGCAGTACGTATTGATGAAACGATTTATAATGAAGCTAAAAAAGTAGCTGGGGCAGAGTGTCGTTCTATTCCTCACCAAATTGAATTTTGGGCTAAAATAGGCAAATGTGCATTAGACAATCCAGACTTGCCTATTGAGTTTATAAAAGACTTATTGGTTTCAAAAAATTCAGATCGCTCATTAGCAGAACCTTTTAAATTTGATGATGAGTAATATTATTGTTAAGCAGATGCCTGCTTTTAAAAAAGTCTATAAAAAATTACATCCTCAGCAAAAACTAAAAGTAAACGATGTGATTCGGGCTATCATAGATGATCCGACTATAGGCCAAGAGAAAAAAGGAGACTTAGCAGGTGTTTTTATTTATAAATTTAAAATACACCATCAAGAAATGCTTTTAGCCTATGAATGGAACCCAAAAGAAAGATTATTACTCGCACTCGGTGTCCATGAAAACTTTTATCGTGATTTAAAAAGTTGATACCTTTCATATTCCGTTAACGTTGTAAGCCGGTTCTTATAAAAAATCCTGTGAACCATCACAGCTACTTTTTTAGATAGATTGAGTTACACTAAACTACAATGTTTTTGTTATATAGTTTATGAGGTAAACGTTCCATGGGTGGTAAAAACAGTAAATTTCAAATGTTTCCGAGCGAAGAAAATCTAGGTAATCTAATAGAACTGCAAGAAAAACCTTTTCCTTTGGAGAAATTAGTTTCTGTACCGCATATGGCTAATTACAACTTATTTGGGTTCATGGGACATAAGGAATTATTTAATTTAAGACAAGTATCAAAAAGTTTTAAAAATCTTGTTGATAACTTTAAATCATTAGAGCGGCTCAATCTAGAAGCTCATCGGGTATCAATAAAAACACTTATGTTTAAATATGATAAATTTATTTCTGCGTTAAAGGATGGATCTTATCCAAAGGTTCCTTATTGGAATACTAAAGAAGGACAGACAATATTGACCTATGTGCTAACAATTTCACCGCAATCTTTAACTTTTACACAAATAAAATATATTGTTGAGAAAAGCCCCAAAATTTTGTTGGATTTATTACCCAATCCAATGGATTTTGCTCTGATCACAGATTATATTACCCAATACCACACTATTATGTCATCCCTTTTAAATCGTGGCGTTTCTCTAAATAGATGCAAGGATGGCGATTATACACCACTTGCTATATTAATTTCTGGATATTGTAGCATTAATATAGGTAGGATCAATAAGAAGTATCTAGAAGATCACAAGTATATTATCCAACAGCTCTTAGAGCATGGGGCTAACCCTAATCAACGAACAATAGCAGTAGCATCACGTAATTATAAACCCTTCATGCTAAAAGAACCTATTTTAGAATCTCAATATCCAGTTGTTTTGACCACTTATATTCAAAAATATTATAGCGATTTTGCATTAGACGTACTTGAACTCTTAATTCAGTATGGAGCTGATTTGAAGTTAGTGGAATCCAATCCAGATAGTAAAAATCTTGGTTATACGCTGATTCATTATGCAGTCCTAAATGGTTGTAAGAATATCGTTGAATTTTTATTAGATAATGGGCTTAATCCGCGGCAGGCTGATGCAAAAGGTATAACCGCGTATCAATTAGCTAAAGAAAAAGGCTACACAGCAATAGTTGAATTGTTGGATGATTATAAACCTACAAACGGACTAGGCTATAATTAAAACTTTTTAATCTTGCATGACCTCTGGA
>JBGSLN010000035.1:0-2865 GCA_041740675.1 Gammaproteobacteria bacterium
TACCAATCTGCGTTGATCATCGATGATAAAAAAGTTAATCAGTTGAGTACGGCCAGGTGTCTTGCTTGTTCGTGCTAAGTTTTTTTGCTGCGCTAAGGTATTTAATGCACTTGATTTTCCAACATTGGATCGACCTGCAAAAGCTACTTCACCGCCAATATCTGCTGGAAGTTGTGATATTTGTGCAGCACTGGTAAGAAAAGTGGATTTTTGAAAATGAATAGTCATAAAAGTAATAATAAGTAAAATATGGAACTATTATAGATGTTTTGCAAGTAAGAAACAGTACCACTAAAAATATAAAAATGCTCTAAGATTTTAGCGGTTATTTTTGACTTATCTACCCACAGAAAAAATTAAATGTGTGCAATCAATGAGTTCAGAAAAATATTAGCGTTTTAAGAAAAAAACATTCATACTTAGCAGTATGAAAGAACTCATTTGTTTAACAAATCACTTTTTGATTGCTATGCCGAGTATGGCTGATCCGCATTTCATTCGTACGGTTACTTATATTGCGGAACACAATCAAGATGGAGCATTGGGAATAGTAATTAATCGCCCAATGGGAGTTTTGTTGTCTGAAATTTTAAAACAAATGGATATTATCCTCATGCCTGACGTGTCTAATACACAAGTATTATATGGCGGTCCAGTGCATCAAGAGCGAGGCTTTGTGTTACATCCTCCTTTCGGCAAGTGGCGTTCCAGTTTTGCACCATCGGATCAAATTATTATAACTACTTCAAAAGATATTCTACAAGCAATAGCAAACAATAATGGCCCTGGAAAATCGATTATTACTTTGGGTTATGCTGGCTGGGGTGCAGGACAGTTGGAAGAAGAGTTGACTAAAAATACTTGGCTCAGTTGTGAAGCAGATCCAGAAATTGTGTTTAATACTCCTTACACCGAACGATATCAAAAGGCAGCAAAATTAGTAGGGATACAAGATATTCATGCGTTGAGCGGTAACATTGGACATGCCTAATTGTTTTATTGCATTTGATTTTGGAATGAAGCGTGTAGGCATAGCAGTAGGGCAAAGCATTACTAAGACAGCGACACCGTTAGAATTTTTGTCTGTAAAAGACGGTATTCCAAATTGGGATATAATCAAGCAATTAATTGAAAAATGGCAACCAGATGCATTAATAGTTGGTATTCCTTTGAATATGGATGGTTCTGAACAAGACATCACATTTTCTGCACGTAAATTCTCAAATAGACTCTATGAACGTTTCAAAATTCCTGTTAAAACTGTTGATGAAAGACTGACAACAGTAGAAGCACGTTCGCAATTATTTACTGAAAAAGGTTATAAAGCCTTAAAAAAAGGAATTATTGACAGTATGGCGGCAAAAATCATGTTGGAAGATTGGTTAAGAAATAACACGTAATTACTTTAAGTGTGACGAGTATATACATCTTGCATTATAGATTACTCGATGGAATTCCCTGAATTACTGCGTAATTTATTGATAATGAATTTATCTTTTTCTGCCCATTGTTCATTTAGCCAATACTGGAAAAAGTTTCGGAAGTGAGGGTCATTTTGATAATCCCCAAACAATTCTTGTTTAATTGGGATAGTATGAATATATACGCTAATCTCTGAGATATTGCCGCATAAAAATTTCCAAAAGGAAATTTGCATCTTGGGATAAACTATAGTGACATCGATAATACTTTCTAATTGTTTATCCATTGCCGTTAATACAAAAGCTATACCACCCGCTTTAGGCTTTAATAAATATTTATAAGGAGAATGTTGTTTTCGATGTTTTTCTACAGTAAAACGACCACCTTCAATAAAGTTGATCAAAGTTATAGGATTATCTTTAAATCGTTCGCACGTTTTGCGGGTTTCTTCAATATCCTTACCTTTTAATTCAGGATATTTTTTCAAAAACTCTGCAGAATAACGTTGCATAAATGGATAACCTAATAATTTGCAAGCGTAGCTTATTATTGGTAATTGCCAAAGTAGTTCTTTTTTCATAAAAAATCGTAAACCTGGAATTTTTTTAGAAAAAACCCGTTGTAATACTAAAATATCTAGCCATGATCGATGATTTGCAATCATCAAATAATGACCATCCTTTTTTAAATGTTTCAAACCATGTATGTTCCATCGTGTTTTGGTGCAAAGAACCATGATAACTTTTAATACGCTTGTCCAGTATTCAGGTATATTGTGTAGAGTATAAGCAATTTTTTTTTGCAACAGCTTAATAGGCAATAAACTGAATAAAGCAGCAAAAAAAACATATAAAGAAAATCCTATGGTCATTAATGTCAATAGAACAATGGCGATAACACCTCTAATTGGAGCAGGTAAAAATTTTAACATCAGCTTAATCCTCTCAATTAAGTCTAAATAGTCACGCAATGCCTAGTAGTTATACTTAACGCAAAAACCTAAACTTAATCTGTGGCTAAAATTGCAATTTGAAAGAACAATATTACTTTAGATAGTTCCTGAAATTTCATACTGTGATAAGTATATCAAAATTGGGAGTCTATCCAAAAAGAAAATGATAGATCTTGTTTGGAAGGATTAAAGAATTAAAAATTGATAAAACGTAACGGTTGTATGTTACGAATGCTACTAATAATTAAAGTGAGCCGTTTCATCTTTAATTTGAGAATGCACAGCTCACTTAACTTTATCAAAAAAAGAACACAGGACATTGAATTCTCTTGCATAGCAGAAGCGATTAATGCACTGTTATACTAAAGTTACCCCACCAACTAGGAGGCTCTTCACCAAAGATTTCCATAAACAATACTTTATTTTTTAAAATCTTAGATTCATGAGTATTAGTAGTTTCAGTAACAGAGGAAGGCGCAAAACTTTCAGAC
>JBGSLN010000036.1:0-16610 GCA_041740675.1 Gammaproteobacteria bacterium
ATCTCTATCTCGCTTTTGCTTGAAAATAACAGAGCCAAATTTTTTAGAAACGCTATTTTCCGAATCAGTAACTTTCTCCGCGGATTTGTTGATCTTAGAAATGTCTGATATGGGTGCTTCCTTATTAACTAAAGGCTTTTGAGCAGTGGGCTTGAATAACATTGACCGTGGTGTAGGGCTAGTACTCACAATTTTTTGCGGAAAAAATTTTTCTTCCATTGTTTCATTGCTGGGGGTAGAAATCACTTTAAATTGACTTTCAAAGCTAATGGCTAACGCAGACATGGGTGAAGGTGCGTCTCTTGACTCTATCGGAGATCCAAACATTAACCTGCTGTTTTTAGAAACCCGAGGAGAAAAATGAGGAGAATCGATTGGACCATATTTTACATCAGGTGTTGGAGATGACGGAAAAAACTGACTTAATTCATTGTCACTCTCATCGTCGCTATTACTACTATACTTTACTTCTTTAACAGAATTTAAATGATCTTTATACATCGTATTTACATCTTATGATTTATATATCGTACTTATTTAAGCGCAATTGTCTCGTTTTTGCAAGATATTGTGTATTTCACGTGAGAGACTCAAGTTGAGTGGCACATTAAATAAATTATCGAGAAACTAGTTATTGAGGGTGAAGATAAACTACTTGATCGGCAGCAATAGCAACGTCGGCATCAATTATTGTTTTAACATCAATGTTTAAGTTACATTTATTATTAATTTGTATAATTGCAAATTCACAAAGTTCTTTATTTTTAATCGGGATAGCCGTGATTTTTGGTATTTCTATTTCCTCTAAATAATTTGCTTCTAACTTATCAATAATTTTTGCTATTAATCTCTTTAAAGAAGGTTGATAATCTGTCTCTAATTTATCAGAAACAGTATTTTGCTGGATGAGCAAACAGAGTAACGTTACTCCTTCTCCTGTTTCTTCTTCTTTATGAATAACCTTTAGGTTAAATTTATTATAACTATCTATTAAACAAAAGACAAAATCCAGTGTGTCGATGGATATATTTTCTGGATTATGCAATAGTTCCATTAATGGTGTAAAGCCACATTCATCATTTGGACATGTTTCATATCCTTGCTCAATTAAAAATTTAGTACAAGGTACATCCATCATCAGTATACATAAACTTAATAAGTTGTAACCTTCAATCGAATTAGAAATGCCATAGGATGCAACTAATGTATCATGTACGCACCTTATCACTGGAAAACAATAAGTTGCAGGTCGTTTCATTTCATTATTCAAAGTAAATTCATTAAGAATTTCTTCAAAATAGTTTAAGCAATTTTCAATTTTATTATCTTCTTCCTCATTCACATCTGAGGAAATATCCTCTTTCTCTAAAGTAATTAGGCTGATTAATTTATCTGCATGTATCTTAGAGTTTTGAACTTGATTGAAATACTCCCAACGATAATTTGTAATATTATATTCTATGAATTTGTGCCCATAGTCACAACCTAATAGTTTCTGAAATCGTTGCTTAAACTCATCTTGGTTTTTTCTTAAAAAATATTTGCAGGTAGAAGAAAGATTAAGTAATCCTTTATTATCTACAAATGGAATTACTTCGCTGGTGACTGTGTCTGAAGGTAGTTTAATAAAATCTCCAGGTAACAGAAATTCAGAATTGTTAGGTTCACCTTTAAATTTTTTAGCTGGATTGTTAAAATCAGTTGAATTCATTCTTTTCATAATTTTCTTCCCTAAATAAATAATGTCGGCTGATTTAAATTTTCAGCTCTGCTATTAATACCTTTGTGCTGTTGGTATTATATTCTTTTGATATGTTTCACAGAGGACAATGAACTGGTTTATCTTGTCATTTACACTAAATTAAATCTCTCTCACTGTCCTTTTAAAGATGACTTTCAAGTAGTTTATGACAGTTTAATAGATTGTTCTTAGTATAAACTTAAAAGGTAATCCGTATACGGATATAGAGAGAAAGGGCTTGGGATGGGGTGAGGGTATTTTTAAAAATTTTATTGAGAGCATAATATTGGCAATAAAGGCCGCCAGATCCTATAATTATAAATGAAGTAGAGGTTGGTTATATGATGTATATTAGTACGAAAGAAAGTAAAAAGCCGGTTCGTTCGCAAAATGGTGAGCATACTTATGAATTAATAGGTCGGGTGGAAAATATTACTGAGCAATGCAGTGTTGCTTATATTGAGCTAGAGCCGGGAAAAGAAGCATTGCAGCACTATCATCCAGAAACAGAAGAAATTTTTTATATTCTTTCTGGCCATGGAAAAGTTATCTTAAATGATCAACATTCTGAAATAAAAACAGGAGATTGTATTTTTGTGCCTCGTGGCGCTCGCCATCAGCTTATCAACACCGGCCGAAACAAATTGGTTTTTTTAGCTATTTGTACCCCAGCGTGGATACGTCATACCGGAAAAGTATAAGGCTCAGCAATTCTATACCGATTTAATTGTGCTTTGAACCAAAAATATAGGTTGTTGGCAATGTCATTGATTTCTCTATTTTATCAATCTTTAATCCTGAATGAGCTAACAAATCACTAAACTCAAGTTCGCTACGTCGTCGACCACCTAAAAATGTTAGTAAACAAAGATCAACTTCATTCTCAAGCAAGGACTGCTCTTGTATAGTTTTTAATGGTTCTATAATAAGGAAATGACTATTTACTGACATAGCTTTAGCTAAATTGTTAAGAATTAAGGTGCATTTTACATCATCCCAATCATGCAATACTTGTTTCATTATATATAAATCTTTTCCTTCAGGAATGCCTTCAAAAAAACTTTGTGGCAATAATTCACAACGGTCAGTGTACATTTTAACATAATGGGCTTTATTAATCGCTTCTGGTAGATCAACCAAACAGCCTTTAACATTTGGAAAATCATGTAAAATTTGACCTAATAAAACTCCCCGACCACCACCAATATCAGCAATCAATGGGTATTGAGCAAAATCAATTTCCTGTGTGATATAACTAACTTCAGTTTCAGTAATTTTTGCCATAAAATCATCAAATTTTGCTGCTAATTTTTCATCTTGTGAAATATAAGAAAAGTAATCAGTGCCATAAATATGATTGAAAGCAGGGTTGCCAGTTTTTACACTATAAAATAATTCACGATAAGCATTAAGACGAGGAATTTCTCGGTATTGTAAAAATGCCCGAAGTGATCCAGGGACATTTGAACGCAATAATTGTGAAATTTCATTTAAATCATATTGATTATGTTGATTTAGCACAAAAACATTTTTTTGTACCAATAATCGTAACACTCGTTCGAGAGCATCTTCATTGACTGCAACGGCTTTTGCTAGGGTAGCAAGATCTTTTGGGCCTTCAACCAGTTTATCAGCGATGCCGAGTTCAGCAGTCACATGCAATGCTTCTGAAATCATGAAACCGTAAAAAAGACTCATTAGTTGATATGCAGGATTTTCAGTAGACATAATAACTCCCAAAATTTAATTACTTTTTTAATGTAAGTGATAAAAGGATAGCGATAAATATTGCTAGTGCTGCAGCCAAGAAAGGCAAAGTAATCTGTAGATAACCTAATGGTCCAGCAATAAGTCCAGCGATGGTCCAAGAGGCTGCTGCGACAGAACCTGTGACACCCATGACCCATCCTTGTTGTTCTTCGCCCACAGCATTAGAAAATAAAGTTAATAACATCGTATATGAAATAGCCATGGCGCCAATAATAAATGGGCCGGCAATCCATGCAATTAATTCATACGGTACTATAAAAATTGCAAGCAGGGCAATCATATTGGCGGCCAAACAAATGAGAGTAATTCGGATAGGCAATTTAATATGTTTAAGCATTAGTTTGAGCACAACAACTAATGCTACTGTGAAAGCAATACCAAGATAACCAATAAATAAACCGATACGATCAGGATCAAAATGGAAACGTTGCATTAAATACCATGAAATTGCCTGAAAGTACAAAGTCCAGCCTAGCATCAAGAAAAATAAAATAAGTGATAACCAACGAATATTTTTGTCAGTGAATGCTTCTTTAAATAAAGAAAAACCTTGCCAAAAATTAATATTAATTTTTTTGGGTGAAATGAAGGTGTCTTTAAATAGCAGATAAAGCAAGGAAAAATTGATAATTGCCAACAATGCAGCTGCTTCAAATGGTGTAGAAAAAGTAAACCAATCCTCTAAGGCTGTATCAGAAAAATAACCGCCAATCAGTGGACCAATGATCATGCCAATACTAATGGCTACAATTACATAACTTAAATTAACTGCTTTTTTGTCAGGAGGACTAACATCAGCAATAACAGCTTGAGCGATATATTGACTGCCGCTGAAAAACCCAGCAATAGCACGACTAATAAGTAATAACGTTAAACTGCCTGTATAAATTGCAAATGACGAAAGTAAAAAACCTACAGCGCTACCGATCAAACAAAGCAGCAGGATTTTTTTACGGCCAATTTGATCGGACAAATTACCTAAAAAAGGGGCGCCAAAAAATAAAAATAATGGATATAATGCTAAACAAAAGCCATAAAAGAAATCACGAATGCCAAAACTAACAGGATCAGCAAAAATGCTGCTATGTACACTGGTGAACAATGGTGTCAAAATAGGAAAAATAAATGTTACGCCCATTTGATCGATTACAATGACCAAAAATAAGGTAAGAATAGTAGCAACCGGGTTGGTAGTGCGAGCGTTCATGAATTTGTGTACTGAATAAATCTATATAATAAGTAGTATAGCAGCATAGCTGTATATTAGAAGTAGATAACTGTTATTATAAGATAAACAAAAAGTTAGGGAAGTGCTAAATAATGAGTAAGTTAGCCGCAATAGAAACTTTCACTCGGGTAGTCGAATTAAAAAACTATGCCAATGCTGCAAAAAAATTAGACATCTCAGCTGTTGCAGTAGGTAAGCAAATTAAAGTCTTAGAAAAACAACTTGGGGTACAACTATTTGATCGGACTGCACGTTATGTAGCATTAACCGAACCTGGCAAGATTTTTTATGAATATTGTCAAAAAATTTTGTTTAATTGGCAAGAAGCAGAAACAGCCATGGCTAATTTGAAAGGCGAGCCGAGTGGACAATTACGAATATTTAGCACACTTTATTTAGGTGAGTATTTGTTAACACCAAAAATGCCGGAATTTATCGAGAAATATCCTAAAATTGATCTAAATATCGAATTAGCCGATCGTTACCCTAATATGGAGAAAGAAGACTTTGATTTATTATTTGGCATTATTGAATTAAATTATCCTAATTTAATTCAACGCAAAATTATGGATAGCTCTTTTATACTGTGCGCAGCTCCATCCTATTTAAAAAAATATGGCACGCCAAAAATTCCAAAGGATTTATTAAAGCATCGCTATATCGCACATAATCAGCGTAACCCAGATACCTTAGTTTTTATTAACCAGGAAAAAATTAAACCGACGCCCATTCTATCGTTAAACCATTCACAGGCAATGTTAATATGCGCATTAAAAGGACTCGGTATTGTAAATTTGCATTATTTTGTGGCAGAACAAGCCTTGAAAGAAGGTAAATTAGTCAAGATATTAGCGGATCAATTTCATGTTCCTAGTCAAATTTATCTTTTTTACAAACAAAGTAATTTTTTATTGCCAAAAATACGGGCCTTCGTAGATTTTATTACCAGTAAATTAAAATAACAGAAACATACAAACCAAAAGTGAGTAAGGGTTTTACATTTGCACGTAGAGTAGTTCAAAACTAATATGTTTGCCTGCAGCTAAAAATTAATATTAATTTAAGCTTGCCGCAGCTTGTTTTACTAAATCTCGCAACCATCGGTGGCTAGGGGAATGATCAAATTGTTTTGACCATGCTTGCTTAACTTCAACGATCTCAGTTTTAAAAGGAGGTTCTTGAATAGCAAACTTTGATGATTGTGCTATTGAATGAGCAATCCTGGTGGTAGTAGTGGCTAAAAAGGGTGTTTTAGCTAAAGCAAATAAGCAAGGAATCATATGAGGTACTGCAATAACAGAATTTCGCTTATAACCTAATTTATCTAAAGTAGTATCTATACAACTACGATAGGGTTCTTCAGGAAACACAATTACCATATGTTTAGCTTGAAGATATTTTTTTAATGTAAGTTTTTTCTGCATCAATGGATTTTTAGCATCTGCTATGCATGCTGAAGTATCGGTAAATAGTAATTCTGTTGCCAATGATACAGGTGCTTGATCAAATACAACACCGATGCCCATATCTAATTGCAGCTCATCAAAGGGTTCTTTTTTATCAAGCGCATTAAGATGAATGATTTTCAAGCAAACATTCGGTGCTTTCTTATTTAACAACGGTAACAATTTTGGCAATAAAATATATTCAACATAATCAGACATACCAATTCGAAATGTATGCTTCGCAGTTTTTGGATCAAAATCAATTGGCATCGTGGTTTGTTCAATTTGCAACAAAATCTCATGAATTTTTGGCACTAAAGCCAAAGCTTTTGCTGTTGGCTTCATCGTCCTTCCTTCGCGTATTAGTAATGGGTCATTAAATAATTCACGTAATTGAGCGAGTGCGGTACTCATAGCGGACTGAGTTATAAAAATTTTTTTTCCAGCATGTGTTACATTCTTTTCTGAAAGAAGGGCGTCAAACGCAACTAACAGATTCAAATTAATTCGGGTAATATTCATTTCATCAATACCTATCATCAATATTATCAATTTTATTGATAATAGTAGCTGAGATATAATTTATTATCAATCGTTGCTGGAGCAAAGTAAGTATGAATGATTTAGATAATACAAAAATTAATGCGTCATTATTTATTATTATCATGATTTTAGCAGGAATTTTTGGATTAATAGCAACTGACATCTATGCTCCTTCATTACCGCTGGTTCCTCAACTCTTTGCTACATCAGCAACATTGGCGCAACTAACCGTCAGTGTATTTCTCATGGGATTTGCTATAACGCAATTCGTTGCTGGAATGCTTTCTGATAACTATGGCCGCAAACCAGTGTTAATCATTGGCCTGATAATATTTATTTTAGGTACTGTATTTTGTATTTTTGCTGATTCCATCTTAGTTTTAATATTAGGACGTATAATACAAGGAGTAGGGGCAGGTGCTATTGCAGTATTATCTCGTATCCTACTTAGAGACAAATTTTCTGGTTTGAAAATGGCACAAATTGGCTCTTATATAGCAGCGTTTATAGGGTTATCTCCAGCAGTTGCACCTGTGATTGGTGGATTCATTCAGCAGCGTTTTGGTTTTACCGCGATTTTCATTTTTTTATTATCATTTGCTGTTTTGCTTTTTTATCTAACTGTATTTCATTTACCAGAGACAAATCGCTTTCGCCATTTACATCAATTGTCTATTAACACTATATTTGATAAGTATAAACAAGTACTTTCGAATAAAGTATTTTGGGCCAATGTAATTGCGACGGGTTGTGGATTAGCTGTGATAATTGCCTGTGCTGTTATAAATCCATTTCTGTTGCAAAATACCCTAAAAATTTCTCCTACTGTTTATGGACTATTAGCTTTCGGAGCCATGTCAGGTATGTTCATCGGTATGATTTTTAATGGTTATATGGTAGCAAAAGTAGGTGTGAGAAATATGATTTTAACAGGCAAGTTATTAATTTTCTTGGGCGGGATTAGTTTTATCACTTTTTCCTTGGTTTCAACCTTGTCTATTTTAAATGTGATTTTTCCAACCTTTATTATTACTTTAGCTGCAGCATTTATTTTACCAAATGCGGTTGTGTGCGCTTTTACCCCTTTTCCAGAAATTGCAGGTACTGTAGGTGCAGTATATGGATGCTTACAAATTTGTATTACTGCAATAGTGAGCGCATTTATTTCCGCTTTCAATGAACCCTCGCAGTTATTATTAGGCATAGTGATTGGAGGGTTAATGATTATTAGTGTTGGAAGCTATTATATACTTAATTTTTATAATTCTTATTCACAACAGCCGTCATAATCGGAAGCCCTCCGATAATTTTTAGCTACATTCAAGAGCATTGTACAAAAACATAATTACTTTCATTTTTCCAAATAGTGCCGTGAGCATTATGTATAAACAGCAATTTCCTCGCAATCGATTTTCAAAAAACTACAATTGATGATGAAAATGAATGTGCATTGGCTTTAAGCCAAGATCAAATAGCTAAAATTTCTAGTTTAATTTATTATTAATGCACTTAGTTTACTAAAGTAACGTTATGCAAAATAAAAATGATATTCTTATTGTTGGTGCTGGCCCAGTAGGATTATATATGGCCAATGAGTGCAATCGTTTTGGTCTAACATTTGACCTAATCGATAAAAAATCAGAACTCAGTACGCACTCAAAAGCATTGGGGATACACTCGCGCACTTTATTAGCATTTACCCAATCAGGGTTGATTGAACCAGTATTGCAGCAAGGGTTAAAATTAACGGGCGCCCAAATGCATGCAAACAATAAAGTAATTTTTAAAATAGACCTTTCAAAAATAGTCGCACTTTATCCGCAAATTATTATTTTACCGCAAAGTAAGACTGAAAAAATCCTTTATGACAAGTTACTTCAAAGCGATGCAGCAATACAGTGGCAAACAGAACTGACTGCCATTCAACAAACAACAACTGGAACGAAAGTCACTCTGAACCGTAATAATCAGCTTGAAACAGTTGATTACAAATGGGTGATTGCTTGCGATGGGGCACACAGTATTTTAAGACATGCGGCTAATTTTCAATTTACTGGCGGCCAATACAATAATACTTGGTGGCTCGCAGATTTGAAAATGCGGACGTCAATTCCAATGGATACTCTTAACATATATCTTAGTGATACGGGTGTTTGTGCATGTTTTCCAATCACCGAAGAACTATATCGATTAGTCGTTATAAAACCTGATGATTATACCAGATCTATTTCTTTAGATGCATTCATTAATGAAGCAAAGAAACATATCAAAGAAGATTTTACTGTGATTGAACCCGTTTGGCTCAATGAATTTCATGTCAGTCATCGATTGATAGAGCATTATCGATTTAACAATGTTTTCTTTGCAGGAGATGCTGCGCATATTCATAGTCCGATGGGTGGGCAGGGATTAAATACTGGTTTGCAAGATATTCAAAATTTAATATGGAAATTAGCGTTAGTGCAGCATGGTAAAGCCAAACCTGAATTATTAGATAGTTATGAAGAAGAGCGGTTGATGGTTGGAAAAATAATATTGAAAGAAACAGATGCAATGACAAAAATGTTGTTAATAAAAAACGGCTGCAAAAAATCGTTGCGAAATTTGTTTGCAAAATGTATTTCTTTTATTAAACCATTAAATAAAGTCATGGCGATGCAAATGGCACAGCTAACTATCAATTATCATAAAAGTTCAATTGTGCAGCAGGAGGGGAATACAGGTTTAATTAAAGCAGGAAAGTTATTGCCGAATATTTATTTGTACGATGTCCAGCAGAATAAAAAAAACATATTTGTTTTATTAACAGGCATAAAGCATCATTTATTAGTTTTTTGTCCGCATGATAAAGATATTGCAGCTGCAATTAATCTTGTAAAAGAAATTTCTGCTCAGTATATGCAAGAAATTCAATGTCATTTGGTTTTAGCTGCGCCTCCAACACTGCATTCTGTTGCTAGTATGTGGATAGATCCAGTATTAGCAGCACATAAGCAATTAAAATTAACAGACGCAGCTGCAGTTTTAATTCGGCCTGATCAATATATTGGTTATAGTCAAGCAGGACTTGATTCCGAAAAATTATTGACTTATTTAAAACAAAAGATCTTTCTCTAGCTTTTTGATAAGAAAATGAATTTGGTTCGATATAGTTTGCTTAGTGGTGATTGGATCTATTAATTGACTGAGATCACCCGTGTCCTGAGGTCCGGCAACTTTGATAACAACATCCGTGCTTCATTATATTAATCCAGTTGTTATTCCTTAATTTTTTTTGATAGAATGAAAGCCTATATAAATGCGAAGGAGAATTGACATGGCGAATTCAAAAGAATTGAACGCACCTTTATATCCACGTAAAAACTTTAGTTCCGAATCACAAACGCTTTCATCCTATTCTAAATCTTTTGATTATGTTATGGACTTGAAATTTGGTGAAACTCTTACTATCAAGAATAATATTAAATTATACTACAACGGCGAAGTAGATTTTCATGGCCCTCAAGCCAAATTTGCAATTGAAGCACCACAAGAAATCTGTATCATGCGACTGGAATTATTCGCACGATATAATCAAGAATATGATCAAATTCTGCAATTGGATTTAGGCGAGAAAGTTGTTATCGCTGATAAGAATTTTGTTTTTGTTGCGCTTCAAGTCGTCCGAGGTTTAGTGAAATTCGGATTATATTCAAATGAAGCGCTTGAGATAAAAAAATCATTTTTCAATAATATGCAGCGTTAAATCAAAAAATGCTCGGTACACTTGAAATTACTGATAGTTCAACTTCTTCCTCTTCTTCTTCTTTGTTTTCTTTAGTTGAGGCAGGAGATGGAATTGCTGGTTTAAATGCTAATAGTTTAGCTACGTCGCTTGCTGAAGTTGAGGGATGAGGCAAGCTAGATTTTTTTTCTTTTGCATTCACTAATGTTTTTGCTTTATTATTTTCTGTAATGATGTTTTCAAAGCGTGCTTGAAAATCCTTCTGGTACAAAGCTTTCCACAAACAAAAAAGGTTCAGGTCATTGTCTTCATATTTCATTAATTCGCCGGTTAGCGAAAGTAATTCTGCGTTTATGAGTTGCAAGCATGCTGAATAATTACGCTGTTGCTGCCCTAATAAGCTAACACCGATGCGTTTTGCAATCAGTTGATTATCGGGTTGTGCAGTAAAAAGAGAAGACTTAGTATTTGCATAAGCTAAAAAAAGGTGACCTAAGAATTGGCCCGCATTTGTTGGTTTGTTTGATGACATTTCATTGACAAGTGCATCGATTCTATCTTTTTGTTTCGGGTTGAGCCACCATCCAAACTTCATAATAGGATTTTTTAGATATAGCTGGTTTTCATCATTACCAAGATAAAAGTAACCACTTTCACAGAGGAAAAATGTACCGTACTCATTTCGAGTCACAGATTTAATTTTTTCTTCATTGGGTAGAATGAGTTGTGTGGGTGTTTTGACAGAATTGTTATGTCCAAGTCCCAGCTCGCCATAGTTGTTAGAACCATACACAAACAAATGACCACTTTCACAGAGTAAAAATATATTGTTGATATCGGTAGTCACAGATTTAATTTTTTCTTCATTAGGTAGAATGAGTTGTGTGGGTGTTTTGACAGGATTATTATGTCCAAGCCCTAGTACGCCAAGGAAGTTATCGCCATACACAAACAAATGACCACTTTCACAGAGTAAAAACATATTGCATTCCTCGGTAGTCACAGATTTAATTTTTTCTTCATTGGGTAGAATGATTTGTGTGGGTGTTTTGACAGGATTATTATCTCCAGTCCACGGTTCGGCATAGTAGTTAGAGTCATAAACAAACAAGTCACCACTTTCACAGAGTAAAAATGTTTTTCTACCATCGATAGTGATAGTCACAGATTTAATTCTTTCATCGTTAGGCAGTCGAAGTTGCGTAGGGTTGCCGACAGGATTATTATGTCCAAGCGACGGTTTGGCATCGTAGTCAGAGTCATAAACAAACAAGTGACCACTTTCACAGACTAAAAATATATGTTTTTGATTGATAGTGATAGTCACAGATTTAACTTTTTCATCATTAGGTAGAGTGAATTGCGCAGGCGTATTAATATCATTGTTATGTCCTAGACCTAGTTCACCATGCTTATTATATCCACAAACAAATAAGTGACCACTTTCACAGAGGAAAAATGTCCCTAAGCTACTCATTGTTATTGATTTAATTGTTTCATTGTTAGGCGGAGTGAATTGCGCAGGCGTATTAATATCATTGTTATGTCCTAAAGCCAGTTGGCCAAAGTCATTTTTGCCAAAAGCATACCATTTACCACTTTTAAGTAAGACAAAGGCATAATTAAAGTTCGCAACTAATTTTTCAATCTTAAACGGCCAAGAAACTTTGGGCTTTTTAGTTGCTAAAAAATCTGCAAAGAAACGACTGCTGCAACTCCATGCTTTGATACTATCTTGCGGCAAGTATCCTTGTATTTGGTTCAAAATATTTGGAATTTGTCGAGAGAGCTGATCATCATCATTCAATGAAAATGTCTTATTCACAAAAGGAAGTTCTTCATGCTTTGGATCATTAATGAATATGGATAGATGGTCTACGTTGTTAGAGTTATTATTTTTATTTAGGACATCAAGGATTTTTATAGAAAATTGTTTCAATTTGTCTTGTTCAAGCCCCTTTTTTAATTGATCAATCTTCATTTTTTCAGCGCTAGCCTTAAGGATGGCAAGAAACTCCACATTTTGTTTATTCGTTAAATACGATTCCAATCCCATGTATAAGGCAGCTATCTGAAAACGCTTTTGCTTATCATCATAAAAATCATTTGTTAAGAGACTTTCACAAGCATCAATTACCTTCTGGGCTGATATAACATAGTCAGTTTTAAAGAATTTGTTATTATTCTTATATTGTTTGCAGGCATTGATTAGTATTTTTATTGAGTCATTAGTTTCTATTTTTAGGTTCGAAGATAACATCTTAAGATCCTCAAATGTTTTAAAATTGTAATGTCAATAGGACTTTACGAAAAACCATTTTCATTGCGAGGTTGAAAGTCGAAGTATCATCTCAAGCAACACCGCGTCATTCCGAGCAACGCGAGGAATCTCTACAGGTGCACATGCTTTTTAATAATCCCTTACTGCGTTCAGGATGACAATACGCTCAGGTTCATAAGTATTGCGTTCGGGTAGAAATTATTGCCCTTCCAAGAGAGTAGAGTATACGGGAGGAAAGATTAAAAGTAAAAAGTTTTGAGCTGCACTTAGGCAAATTAGATTAAGTTTTATCAGCACCTGACTTGAAAAAAATTAAGAAAACCGCAGAAATTCCCATAAAAATGAAACTTGCAATAATAGGCATAGCAGCACTTATTTCGCCAAGAAGGCCGTTCATTGCGCTCATAAGAGTATAAGCAGCTGCAACAACTGCACCTGAAATTCCCATTACCCAACCTTGTTTAGTTTCATCCACTTGGTTTGAAAAAAGTGAAAGAAGAAATGCATATCCAACCGCACCCGCTGCGGCCATAGGAATAATTAATATCCATGTACTTACAGTGGTGCCAATAAACCAAGTTAGAAAAATACAGAACGCTGTTATACTAAATGCTCCAATGGTAGCAGTTTTTGCTGTAACATATTTTGAAACAATATTCACTAAAGCTGCAAAGCCAATTGCAAACCCAAGACCCATGACGCCCATATATAGAGAAATACTAAGGGCACTAAAATTTAAAACTTTCACTAAGTATACAGTGCAAAATGTATAATACGTTCCCCAACCCAATTGCATGATTAATAAATCAGCAGAAAAGAAACGCACAGATTTATGCTTAAAGGCATCGATAAAAACTTCAACTGAGCGATATATTTTAATTGGCTTGCGAATGCCTTTAATGTCAGGTTGTTGATAAAACTTAATTAAAACTATGATATTTAAAAATGCAAAGATGGCACCAAAGTAGAAAGGGGTAGACATGGTAAACCAATGAATAATTTGTTTATCAGATAAAACTCCACCTAAGATAGGTCCTAAAATAAATCCTATTGATACAGCAAAGAGTACCGCACTCAGATAAACAGCGCGTTTTTCTTTTGGACTAATATCAATGATAGCAGCTTGTGCTACCGGTTGGCTACCAGTTGTAAAACCAGCAACAATGCGACCTAACAGTAATAATAAATAACTTTTGAAAAAAATAGCCAGTGCAGATATAAAAAACCCAAAAAAAGATCCCAGCAAACAAATCAGTAATGCTTTCTTACGGCCGACAGAATCTGATAAATCACTAATGATCGCAGCTCCAAAAAACCAACATAAGTAGAAAACGCCGACTAATAATGCATAAGATGCGCTGCGAATGGAAGGAGAGGTTGCTGTTGCAAGAATACTGTCATGAACATTGAAGAGTAAATCATTTAATAAAGGAAAAATAAGTCCTAACCCCATGCCGTCTATTAAAATAACGAGAAACAATGGGATGGCTTGTATGAGCGAATATTTATATTGATTCATGATGTTTAAATCAAAGCAACTTATTGTAAAAGCATGCAAAATTATTTTGGATAAGTATACTATATACCTTTGCTCTTAGTTAAACAATTATTCGAGTTTACAAATCAAAAAGGATAGATTATTATATGCTCAGGCTTGTAAAGGGGCGCCTATACCCACAAAAGAGGATCTCACCCTGGTTCCGTTATCGAATCTATTAATTATTCGTGTAACCTTTTGTAATGCTAGAAAGTGGGTATCTAGTGATAAACAAAGGGTATTAAAATGAATAAATCCCACAAATTTTTCAGTGTTGAAGAATGTAAAATCCAAGCTTCGATTCTATTAAAATCACTGTATGCGAGCGATGTTGAACAAGCAAAACGTGCTGCAAGACGATTTCAACGCTTACCTGAATTTTCAAAACTTTCTTTAGATGAAATTATTCATGCTGAAATTAAGCGAAAAAATGCACTTACCATAATTGCAATTGAAAAAGGTTTTAAATCGTGGCTAGATTTAAAAACACAATTACCTTTTATTCGAGGCGGTTTTCTTAATAAATGGTTCACTGATTACAATGAAGCTAAAGTTTATTTACGATCAAAGAATAATTTTTTACTGCCTTATAAAAATCAATTCTTTATCTGTGATGCAAATTACATTAAAAATCTTGGATTGAATCCTGATGATCCAGATTGGCATTTAATAAGTTATGATTGGGTAAATCCAACTGATAAAGTTGCTTGGCAAAGGCTATATAAAAAATGGATGAAAATTCAAGGAGTCAAACATGAATAAGTTATTTCCATTGTGTTATGAAACCTTGGGAGATCCCCAAAATCCATGCATCATTTTAATCATGGGAATTGGCGGGCAGTTGATTCATTGGCCGACCGAATTTACTCAAGGGTTAGTGAAAAAAGGGTTTTATGTTTTGCTATTTGATAATCGAGATACAGGCTTATCGCGTTATTATGATCATCTAGAAACACCAAATTTGCTAGAAGCAATTGCAGTAAGACAACAAAGGAAATATTTAACTTTGCCCTATACGCTCGAAGATATGGCTGCAGATGTGATCATGTTGATGGATGAGTTATCCATTAAGCAAGCCCATATTGCTGGAATTTCAATGGGTGGAATGATTAGCCAAATTGTGGCATTGAAATATCCAGAAAGAGTATTAAGTTTAACATGTATTGCAACTACCACGGGTGATCCAAATTTACCACCTGCTAAACCAAAAGTATTAGAATACTTCTTTTCATTTCAACGACAAGTAGAAGATTTAGAATCTTATGTGAGCAGCAAAATAGAATTGCATAAAATTTACAATCATCCTGAACATGTTGATGAAAAAAAAACTCGGGAATTTTTTATAGAAGCTTATCTTAGAGCATATAACCCTTCTGGGTTTAAACGACAATTACTGGCAATTATTTTTGCTGAATCACGTGTGGAAGAATTAAAAAGTATATTAATTCCTAGTCTTATTATTCATGGTGATTATGACCCAGTTTTCTCAATTGAACACGGTAAACAATTAGCACAATCTTTAACGAATAGTCATTTAGGAATTATTGAGAAAATGGGACATGGGTTACCAGAGTGTTTGTCAGAAAATATTGTTAATTTAATTGTGAAATATTCAAATATATAAATTCACAAATGCTACTTATAAAGAGAACTTTTCATTGAAATCAACATAATAAAAACATAAGTAGTAACCAATATTATAATAAAAGCAGCTAAAATTGAAAAAGGTAAATAACCGATAATTATGACTGATAACATAGCAGATACTAGAAAGACAAAAGACATCATACTCGAACCATTAGCTTTATCATCAGATGCATTTGTGGCAAAAAATGTTGCCGTTGCAAAGACAAAACTAGTAAAAAAATATAAAGCCATGGTTGTAAGAAAAAACCAAATAGCTGTTGGCGTATGAGAAAAATATAAAAATACCAATGAAATAAAACAGGGTATTTTTAAAAATAAAGAAATCACTAAAATTTTTTTTGCTTCTACATATTCTAATAGTTTTGAACATAACAAAGCACCACAACACATTGCAGCCATATTTAGTATATTCCAATAGCCATAACTGCTAGGAGATAAATGCAAAGTAACCTCCGAGTATATGGGTGCTGCTGCTGAGAAGCTATACAATAATATAGAAGAAAGGCCTGCAATGAGTGAAAAAATAATTAAGTCAGAATTTTTTAATAAATTAATGTAGTTTCCTAACAAATACATAGGTTGCAATGACTGAGGAGTTTTAAGTGTCTCAGAAAATTGCCAAGTCAAAATATAAATTATAACGCCATGGATCAGTAAAAACCAAAAACAATCTTGCCAACCTAGATATTGGGTT
>JBGSLN010000037.1:0-13504 GCA_041740675.1 Gammaproteobacteria bacterium
CTTAGCAGATGAAATTAATCGCGCACCGGCAAAAGTACAATCTGCACTATTAGAAGCCATGGCAGAACGACAAGTTACCATAGGATCTACCACGTACCCCTTACCTAAATTATTTTTAGTGATGGCAACGCAAAATCCTATTGAACAAGAAGGTACCTATCCATTACCTGAAGCACAATTAGATCGTTTTTTAATGCATATTCAAATCACTTATCCAAATAGCAAAGCCGAGCAAACAATTTTGCAACTCGCAAGACAAGAAGCATTAGACTTTGCTTCGGATAAATCAATGCGCGTGCCACAAATTAAGCAGAATACTATTTTCGCAATTCGAAAATCATTATTAGAAGATATGCATGTTAGCGCTGCTATTGAAAATTATATGATTGAGTTAGTTCTTGCGACGCGTAATCCCGAACGTTATGATGAACAATTAAAAAGTTGGTTACGTTTTGGCGCGAGTCCTCGCGGCACAATCAGCTTGGATCGTTGTGCACGCGCACATGCATGGTTACATAATCGTGACTACGTTGCTCCCGAAGATATTCAGGCAGTATTACACGATGTATTACGTCATCGGGTATTATTAAGTTATGAGGCAGAAGCTGAAGGTATTAGTTCTGATCAATTTATTTCTGAAATATTAAACCGTGTTGCAATTCCATGATAATCTCAAAGAAAATCGATAAACGACTGCATGGCCTTGAGCTATCATTTAAAAATTTGCTGGTTTTAAAAACCTATGCAAGTCGTCTTCAATTAAAAAATACTAAAAAGATATCTACTACTCAGATGGGTAATCAAACTGCAATATCCCATGGCCGCGGCATGGATTTTGTTGAAGTCCGTCGTTATCAACCCGGTGATGATATTCGTAGCATGGATTGGCGCGTGACTGCTCGAACTGGAAAGCCACACACAAAACTATTTCAAGAAGAACGAGAACAACCTGTGTATTTATTACTAAATTTATCCAGTTCAATGCAATTTGGTACACAAGTAACTTTTAAATCGATCATTGCTGCACAAATTGCTGCACTGTTAGCTTGGAAAACTACACTGAATAAAGATCGAGTCGGCGGATTAATTTACAATGATACTGCCAGTTATTTTTCTAAACCTCATCCTGGAAATCGAGGCGTATTACCCTTTCTTCGAAAAATTATCGAATTAAATCAGTTACAGCAAATAGCTCCTATCAAACATAATTCTATTATCTCGGCCTTAGCAAATTATAAAGCCTTGCTGATGCATGGCTGCAAATTTTTTATAATCAGTGATTTTTATAAATTTGAAGAAGCTGAGCAGCGATTTTATGCTCAGTTATCAAAAAACAATCAATTACATTTATTGCATATTTATGATGTATTAGAAGCGGAAGCACCAAAGCCTAATTTATATTCAGTCAGCAATGGCAAAAATATTTTTCAATTTGACACACGTTCAGCAGTTTTTCAGCAACGTTATCAACAAACATTTAACGCACATTTAGAAAAACTTCAATATTTTTGTAAACAACAAAAAATTAGATTTGCTTCAATTAGGACTGACGCTGATGTAACAACTGAATTACATGGAATTTAGCCAATGAACCAACAACAACTGTTATCGCAATTGAAAGATATTCATGCTCCTAAGTCGATTTCAATGTGGCCCGCAACGCTTGCTTGGTATGTTTTATTTGGCCTAATTATTTTTATTTTAGTGTATTTAGCCATAAAAGCATTTCACATTTACGCAAAAAAAATTAGACAGAGAACTATTTTAAAGTTATTGGCTGAAGCTGTGGCACTCTATCAAACCAATCCAGCATTATCGCTCGCCAATATTTCCATTTTATTACGCCGCATTGCATTGGCAAAATATCAACGTAATGAAGTGGCCAGTCTTCACAACATTGCATGGCTAAATTTTTTAGACCAACAAATTCAGACTACAGAATTTTCTCAAGGTATTGGTCAAGTATTATTGACTGCACCTTATCAAAGGTCTGTAAATGTTGATATTAACTGTTTGGCTCAATTGGTCGAACGCTGGATCAGAAAAATATGAGTATAGGTGATTATTTGTTAAATATTTTCAATAAACTATATTAGGTACACAAGCTATGTTTAACTTAGCAACACCTTGGTTTTTATTATTAATTCCACTGCCCTTTATAGTGCGTGCACTTTTGCCTGCTGCAAAACAAAAACAGACTTTGCCGTTAAAAGTACCTTTTTTTGATCGAATTAAATCAATTGAAACTCAACCAAAAAACATGAGTAGTCGTTTTATTCATAAAAATTTAATTCTGCCTTTTGTTATTTGGTGTTTACTTTGCTTGGCATTATGTGGACCGCAGTGGTTAGGACAGCCAATTGGGCTTCCACAAAGTGGTCGTGATATCATGCTGGCATTAGATCTCTCTGGTAGTATGCAAACACCCGATATGGAATTAAATGGTCATTATCTTGATAGACTTTCAGTTGTAAAAATTGCCGCACGTAAATTTATTCAAGCCCGTGTTGGCGATCGTTTAGGTTTAGTATTATTTGGTACCCATGCTTATTTACAAACACCCTTAACTTTTGATCGACACACAGTTTTGCAAATGCTGGATGATGCTACTATCGGTTTAGCGGGTACTCAAACTGCCATCGGGGATGCTTTGGGCCTTGCATTAAAACAACTATTGAAAGCACCTGGTGACAGTAAAGTAATTGTATTATTAACTGATGGCGGCAACAATGCTGGAGCAGTATCTCCTTTAGATGCTGCCGCGATGGCAAAAGAAATGGGAGTTCAAATTTATACTATAGGTATTGGTGCCAAACAATTAGTGGTACAAGGATTATTTGGTCCACAACTGATACATCCTACGAACCAAGTGGATGAAGATACGTTAAAAAAAATTGCGAGATTGACTGGCGGCATATTTTTTCGCGCTGATAATGGGGTTGCCTTACAACAAGTATATCAGCAAATTAATAAATTAGTTCCTGTCGTTTCTGCGAACAGTATTTTTCGTCCAATAAAATCTTTGTATCCATGGCCATTAGGTTTAGCGTTACTTTTGAGCTTTTATTTGATTTTAGTTCGAACAAGAATTGGGTTGCTAGCATTGGGAGAAAAACTTTAATGGAATTCCATTTTTTACGACCTTATTGGTTTTTTGCAATAATCCCGATTTCATTCATCATTTATTGTTTGCGTCATTATGTAAAGAAAGGGAATGGTTGGCAACAGGTTATTGACCCTAAGTTATTAAATCATTTAATAACACAAACACAGTTAAGACAAAATTATTGGCCTTTAGTATTGCTTAGCTTAATTTGGTTAGTCTCTGTTTTGGCATTGGCTGGCCCTAGTTGGGAAAAACGTAATCAACCCTTGTATCGTAATGAAGCTGCAAAAGTTATTTTGTTAGATTTATCTCAATCTATGTTAGCAACAGATATTCTTCCAGATCGTCTTACTCGTGCAAAATATAAGGTATTAGATATTTTAAATAAATATTCCGAAGGTCAAACTGGAATGGTGGCATTTTCTTCCGAAGCCTATACAGTTTCTCCATTAACCAATGACACCCACACGATTGCGTTAATGCTACCTGATTTATCTACGAACATTATGCCTGTGCCGGGAAGCAATATTGGCGCTGCTTTAGAAAAAGCTGAAAGCTTATTAAAACAAGGCAATGCGAAAATAGGAAATATTGTTTTAATTACTGATAGTCCTTCTAACTCAATTGATCTTAATATTGCAGCAAAGATTCATGCGGATGGCTACACTATTTCAATATTAGGGATCGGAACTACAGGTGATAGTGCTGCACCACTCAATATCCCAGCATTAGAACAATTAGCTGATTTGGGTGGTGGTAGATTCAGCTCTTTTACTAACGGGGATAAAGATATTAATTATTTGTTAGCGCCAACTTTACAAAATACAGCAATCACTGAATCAACGCTGGAAAACACAACTAATCTGTGGATTGATCAAGGCCGTTGGTTACTTTTATTAATTATCCCCTTCGTATTGGTAGCTTTTCGTCGAGGATGGTTTATGAGTGCCGATCAATGAAAAAAATATATTATAGACTTTTTGCTTTTATATATACCACAGTGACAGTTCGAACTGGGATGAGCATAACTGCATTAATTTTATTAATAGTGCCCAGCATTAGTTTTTGCCTTTCTTGGAATGATTTGTGGTTTACGCCAAATCAACAAGCAGCAAAATTACTAAAAAAAAATGATCTTGCAAAAGCTGCTGAAAAATTTTCAAGTCCTCTTTGGCAAGGTTATGCAAATTATAAAGCAAAAAAATATCAACAAGCCCTACAAGACTTTTCTAAAGAAAATAATCCCTTAGCAAATTTTAATCGTGGCAATGCGTTAACACAATTGGGGCAGTATCAAGCTGCAATAGATGCTTATACTACAGCAATTCAACAACAGGCTAATTTTCCTGATGCTAGGTATAATAAATCCTTGGTTGAAAAATTGCTGCACCAACAGCAGCAGAAGCAACAACAAAACCAACCTAATAATCACTCTAGCAATGATCAAAAAAATAAAAGTCAGAACAATAATTCTGCTTCGAATAAACAAAACTTAAATCAATCTCAATCTGATCAAAAACAAAAAAATAAGCAACAGCAACAGCAACAGCAACAGCAACAGCAACAGCAACAGCAACAGCAACAGCAACAGCAACAGCAACAGCAACAGCAACAGCAACAGCAACAGCAACAGCAACAGCAACAGCAACAAAATGTTAGCTCATCGTCAACTAATAGCAAGAAAAATAATTTATCGCAAAATACCTCGTCAACGCAATCCCATTTAAGTTCTCAACAAAAACAAGCATTAAATCAATGGTTGCAGCAAATTCCTGATAACCCTGGCGGTTTGTTGAAAGAAAAATTCTTACGTGATCATTTGCGGTTACAAGTAAAGGAAACTACACAATGAAAAAAGTTATATTAGTAGTTTTGTTATTCCTAGCCTTATTCAACCTAAGTGTCGCAGCGATACTAACAACGGAATTGAGTAACAATCAAATTGTTGTTGGAGATACTTTTAATTTAATTATTAACGCCTCACAAAGTAATTCCAGCGATACCGACACCCCCGATGTAAGTCCTTTACAAAAAAATTTTACGGTTTTAGATACGATGAAAAATCAGTCATTAACAATAGTTAATAGTGATATGATCAAAAAGGATCAATGGGTTATTACCTTAGCACCCAAAATCACTGGGGCATTGATCGTACCAAGTATCAAAATTGGGAATAATCAATCTGCCCCAATAGCAATTAATGTGACGACAACTCGAGACGTGTTGACGAATGGCAAACAAGATATTTTTATATCAGCGACTGTCAATCCCAAAAATCCTTACGTACAAAGTCAAATTTTGTATCAGTTAAAAATTTATTATGATATTAATATTGCAGCAGCATCGATTTATCCACCACAAGCAAATAATAGTATTATTAAGCAACTTGGGCAGGACAAAATTTCGTCCGTGCAAATCAAAGGCAAAAGCTATCATGTATTTCAAAGAACTTATGCTATTTTTCCGCAAAATTCAGGTCAATTAGAAATTAGTCCTGCTATTTTCCGTGGAGAAGTTGCTGATAAATCAGTATCTCCTACTTATGCTGGTTTTAGCGTATTAGATGTCAAACCGATTCAATTGATCACTTCACAATTTGAATTATCGGTACAACCTGTACCTGCTAATTTAACGAATCTTTGGTGGTTACCTGCAAGTAATCTTAACATAACAGAAAATTGGTCAACCACAGCTGGTCAAATTATTGAGGGTAATCCCCTAATTAGAATTATTACTATTAAAGCTACCGGACTAACAGCGGCTCAATTACCAGAAATTTCCGTGTCAAACTCTTCTTCTTATAATAGTTATGTCAGTCCAGCAACAATAGAAGATACTATTGTTAACGATCAATTAGTTGCAATTAAAACGATAAAGATTGTTTATATTCCATCTGCATTGGGATCTTTGACTTTACCCTCTATCAAGATACCTTGGTGGAACACTACGACCAATCAAACTGAAATTTCTAGTTTACCAACAAAAATATTTTCTGTTGTTCCTGGACTAACTCATGCAACCATTGAATCTGCAGCACCTGTTCCTATAATCAAGCCATTAACGTTATCATCACACTCTGTAACAAGTCATTTATATGTTTGGATAATCACTCTATTTATTTTATTATGTTTATTTGCTTTTTTTATTTGGCGAAAATTTTCTATGCAGAAACATATGAAAAAAAATCATTCTCCAGATATATTAAAAAAAGCTTGTACTAATAATAATGCTCAAGCCACAAAAAATGCTTTAATAGTTTGGGCACGAATTAAATTCAAAGATGAAAATATTTTTTCACTGAGTGATTTCATCGATAAAATAGATGAGGAAGCTTTTTTACAGGAGTTGGAAAAATTACAAAAAAAACTTTATAAACATCCGGAAATGGTTTGGTCAGGACAAAAATTATGGGAATGTTGTAAATCATTCAACTTCACTAAAAGAAAAGTATCTATAAACATCGATGCTTCTTTGCCAGAAATGTATCCAAATTAAAATATTATGGTATTGGTGAAATTTAGATAAAGAAAAAGGCTGCATGAGAGAACCTATTTATTAGCTTGGTCATCGGCGGCTTCTTTTAGGCTTCTCATATTTTTATGAGCTTGCTCACCATCCACTCAGCCTCACAACCTTTCTTTATACTGTTGACTCTCTCAAATCAGCCTTTATATTTTCAATATAGTAGAAGATTAAAAAAATGCAAATGTAGCTAGTATCTTCATGCTAAAAAATCTGCTTATTTTGAAAAATCTAATGTTTGTTCAATTTACTCTATTTTTTGGCTAGATAAATTGGATTATACAATTTTCAAGAATGAAGAGATTCACGAAGATTTTCAAAATAAAAAAACCCCAGATTATCCATAATCTGAGGTTAAAGGTAGGAGTCATCATGTTAAAGGAGCAGGCCTCGCTGGCCTTCATGTTAATTTCCATATTAACAAGTTAATTTCCATATCAACTTTGTAATTAGTATAGATTGACAATAAATTTTGCACAATGAGAGATCCGACTGTCCTTGTGTGAGATATTCGCCATTCATTTTTTAATTGGCTCTAAGGCCGCAACATTTCAAAAGAATCTAATACCACTGCAAAATCCATATAGCCTAAACGTGCGACAGGTTTAAGTTTATGTATATCCAGTTTGCCATTAGTGATTACACTATCGTCAATATGGATACCAATCACATGGCCAATGATAATACGATTACTATAATCAGCATTTTTCACGGGTAACTGAATACTTTGGAAATATTTACATTCTAAATGAATTGGCGATTGTTTAACACGAGGTGGTTTGACTAAAGTCGAAGGTACTGTTTCTAGACCAACCAGTTCAATCTCATTTACATCATGAGCATATTCCCCAGAGGTTAGATTCATTTGTTCTCGTAAATCCCACGTAGCCATATTTACCACAAATTCCTTTGTTGTTTCTACATTGCTTAAAGTATCTTTTTCACGACCATGTTCCAATTTATTGCCAGTGGCAAACATCACCATGGGTGGAATGTCAGAAACAGCATTGAAATAACTATACGGTGCCAAATTGATATTACCTTCATTGTCTAAACTTGTAATCCAACCTATCGGTCTGGGGATAACACAAGATTTAAAAGGGTTTCGGGATAAACCATGATTATTTTTTTCAGTTTCATAAAACATAACGTTGACAACCTATCCATCTCTTGATTCAATTCTAAAGAATTATAATACGGAATTACTTCCAATGAAAAAAACTATTATCCCTATTTTAGTATTGAGCAGTATTTTGGCAGGTTGTGTCTCTCCTTATGATCCACCTGCACCTCAACCTAGCGATCCAGCTGCATTTAAATTGGCCGAGGCTGCAACTTCTGTAACCAGTTCTTTGACTACTTTAGAAGGCATCAATAAAGCAGAAAACCCCCAATATCAAAAAAGTTTACCTAGTGCAAATAGTTTCGGTATGTACCAATTAACTTCTATTGATTGGACTGGCCCAATAGGCCCGATTGTCAGCAAGATTGCAAGAGCTGCTAACTTTAAATTAAGTGTACTGGGTAATCCTCCCGCTATACCTGTTATTGTTGCCATCCATGCTCAAAATCTTCCTTTAGGTGAAATTTTACGGAATATTGATTATCAAGCTGGTGAAAAAGCGTATATTTATGTGAATGCAAAAGCAAGAGTAATTGAGTTAAGATACTCTTAAGAAATTGCTGTTTAGGCATAAGCATAGATAATACTAATATTTTAAGTTATTATTTCAACTCAAGACCTTAAATGATTAAAGATTCGGACAATCATGTTTAAAAAATTAACCATTCTAGCTGCAGTAGCACTGTTGTTAACTGGATGCGCTTCCAATACTAATAATTCACCTCCAGGGAATGTCTATAGCTTGCAAGGATTGCAAGCAATGAATTCTAAATGGTATGGTAACGCATTTGGGTCTAATTCATCTGTAAGTATCAATGATATTCGTTATAGTGCCGTAAAAGAAACAGCCTTAAGTGTAGGCGCACGTGCAGGTTTATCATGGCGTTCAAATCAAATTGATGCGATTCTCACTAGTAACTCAGCAATCTTAGATCAAGCTTTTAATTTCTATGGTTTAATGCTGCCGGATAATGTGTTACCTCCCGTGTTGCAAGAAGCGCGAAATATATTAAATTTAGCAGATCCAGACACGATTCGTTTGGCATCTCAAGTTTTTCAAATAAAAAGTCAGGCTCGCTTTGTCACAGCTCCTCCTACTTGGAGAGATTATCTTTGGATGGATTATCCTACCCCTGATCGCCCTGATAATAGTTTATTACCCAAAAACCCTGTTGAACAAAGTGTATGGAATCAATATGTCGCAGAAGGCTGGGATAGCGGTATCCGACAAGCCAATAATATTTTTTCGGCAAACTTAGCACGGTTAAACACAGATTATAAAGGCATGGTACTGTATCGTGAGCTTTATCAACAAAATATGGTCAGCGCTCCATTTGTGGCCCAAACTAATTTAGGCATTACGGGTAATAGCTCACAAATGAGTATTAATGATCAAGTATTACGCATAACTGCTCTTCCTCAGCTAAACTTAGAAGGGAATACATGGAAGCCTGTATTAATTCCTGATCCTTTATCAGTTTATAAATTAAATTTATTAAGACAGGTTTATCCAAAGTCAATTCCAAGTAATATGAAAGCAAATTTATATATTAAATAAAAATGGCATGACCAAAACTAACTATATAATACCCAATGAACCTACTCGTTTTAGCGCCAATTTTTTGGATATGCTGTTGTATTTTTGCGAAAGCCATCATGCTTCTGATATCACCATACAAACTAATGAACCGGTTTATGCAGAATGTTATGGGCGGTTGCATCGGGTAACTCATCGTAAATTATCCAATACTGAAGTTGGCGAATTAATTAATGCAATTTATGGTCCTAATGGCACAGCGCAAATTTTGAGTGGCACTGATGTTGATACTCATTATGAATTTCGACCAAGCCGCACTGAACGATTCCGTTACCGTGTTAATGGAACTGGCTGTCAAGTTGAAGGACATGATGCTATTCAAATTACCTTGCGTTCAATTCCTAGTACACCACCAAAATTATCAGAATTACACTTAGAATCAGAATTACTTGAAGCAATCTCACCACGTGATGGTTGTGTTTATGTTACAGGAGCGACTGGATCTGGTAAAAGTACTTTATTAGCATCCATTATTCGCCATTTAGTTGAAAAAAGTGATGGGAATCGGAAAGCACTCACCTACGAAGCACCGATTGAATTTGTATACGATGAAATAGATAAACCAACTTCTGTGGTTAGTCAAACTGAAATTCCTCGACATTTGCCATCCTTTGCTGCTGGGGTACGGAATGCTTTACGTAGAAAACCCATGTTAATCCTAGTTGGAGAAGCTCGTGATCAAGAAACTATTAGTGCTGTAGTTGAAGCAGCATTGACAGGTCACCCAGTTTATACAACCTTGCATACTAATGGTGTTGCAGAAACTATCCGCCGTTTAGTCACCACTTTTCCAGCAGGTGAGCGCGAAGGTCGTACTATTGATATCATAGAAACCATGCGATTAATTTTATGGCAAAAATTAGTTCCTTCTTTAGATGGTAAACGGGTTGCCTTACGAGAATTTTTAATTTTCACAGAAGAAGTGAGGGATATCTTGTTAGATGCACCCTTAGAAAAAGTTACATCCATCACCCGTCAATTGGTGAAAGAACATGGCCAGCCTATGCACATCGATGCTACTAAAAAGTTTGAAGCCGGAATTATAGGTGAGCGAGAATATAAGGTTCTAATTGCATTGTCGAAACGCGCCGATCGTGATGCACAAGCCCTATGAAAGTCGCGAAAACTTATCCTTTTGGCTTTAGTGCAATTTTTCTACCCATCATTCTGATTCTAGCAATAGTCGCAGCTTTATTTCACCCATTGATACACTATGCTTTTTATCTCAATAATGTTTTTTTATTGTTACTTTTTATTGTGTTCATTACACCCTTTAAGTTTTTTCAGCAGCGGAATCAAGCTTCCTTTGGTACGTATTTAATTACATTTGTGAAAATTAGCCTATTGCAGTTTTGGCTAACGTTATTAGCGTTATATTTACATATCATTCACACTCAACTCATACCAACTCTTTATGCCCCCGAGTTTGTAAATTTAGTTGACCTTGGCTCATCTCATCTGCACGACTGGGGCCTATTTCCATGGTCTGCAATTACATTGGTTGGAATTGCACTAACATTTTATCGAAAAAAATTATATGAACATATTTTCTTAATAAACACTCTAAGTTCACTTTTTCCCAAAAAATTGTCCGGTGTCTTTGGTGTTGGAGTTGAACTTTTTTTAAGACAAGGCTTAATCACCAGTGTAAGCATTGTGGCTATGACATTAGGATTAAATCTCTATTTTTTAGCAGTTACTTTAGGTTTTCCGCGCATTTCATTTTCTATAAATGGTTATACCATACTCATTTTTTTATTAAGCCTTGCAATAATCAACAATCGTTTTTGGGAAAGTATTATTCAAAACCTTTGGATAAGAAGATTTTCAATTTTACAACTTCTGTGGATCCAAATGCTTTTTACTATTGGTGTTATTCTAATTTTAATTCCAGTTTTGACTCTGTTAGGAGAGAATTTACAAATAAATTTAACTCAACCCTTTGCCTTCCCGATTCCTCGTCTACCATTTAATTATGCCTGGGAATTATTTTCGTGGTCTTTCTGGATAGCTTTGATTGTTTTTGTATCAACCCTATTTGCTAACATTGCCAAAGGAAAAAATCTAAGAGTTATCATTATTTTCAGTTTATTCTGGCCAGCTCTATTTGCTTATTTTTCTATGAATTCACATCTTCATTTTTTTCTTATCAAAGTAGTTAGTGCATTAAACTACACTCTATTAAGTGTAGGCATTACAATAGTATGTACCATCCTACTAAGCCTTTATTTTTGGCTTAACAAAAGTTTTGAGCCTTTATTATTTCACTCGTATTATTGTCAATCTACACACACAAAAAATTATCTCCCTATTAAAACAGTGATAAAAATATTACGTTTCATGTCATTATTTTTACTCATTTATGTTTTCGATGGCATTAATATGTTGTCGATTATTTTTTTTGGTCTAGTTGCTACTTGCTTTGCAACTTATTTTCTTATAGGTCTGAGCTTAATAAAATCTTTTTGGTGTCAAAATGATAACACTATTAGTCATTGAAGATGAATCTGCGATCCGTGATTTAATCCGTCTTTCACTTCCAGAAAATGAATTTATCATGAAAGAAGCGGAAACAACTAAAGCAGCTGAAACTGCTTTAGCTATTAATATTCCTGATTTAATTGTGCTTGATTGGATGTTACCTGGAAAAAGTGGCATTGATTTTATTAAATGGTTAAGACAACATCCACAATACGAATATATTCCTGTGATTATTCTCACTGCAAAGGCAGAAGAACAAAGTAAAATCAAAGGGCTCACTCATGGTGCTGATGATTATATAACAAAACCTTTTTCACCAGCTGAATTAATCGCTCGTATTAAAACAATTTTACGTCGAGGTAGGCTGATCAAACAAAATAACCAATTTCAATTTGGTCCATTACAGATAGATAATCAACGCAAGCAAATCAAAATAAATAATGAGCTTTTAGATTTGCGCCCCATTGAATATAAACTTTTGCAATTTTTTATTACTCATGCTGGAAAAATTTTTTCTAGAGGACAATTGATTATTTTTATTTGGGGACAAACCACTTATATTGATGAACGAACCATAGATGTCAATATTCGTCGTGTCCGAAATAAATTAAAACCTTATCAGTGCGACCATCTAATAAAAACTGTTCGTGGCAGCGGTTATATCTGTGAACTGAACGATGAATGAAAAATTTATCAGAGATAAACTACCTACAGCAATTCGACATCATATAGAATTACTTGAACGTATGCGTCGTGATTTTGTCGCGAATGTATCTCATGAATTGCGTACGCCACTTACTGTGATCAGAGGTTATGTTGAAATATTAAAAGATACTCCTGAATTTAATGGCACAAAATATGAAACCATGTTCAAGCAAATGTTTCAACATGGTGTACGGATGAGCAATTTAATTGATGACCTATTATTACTTTCACATTTAGAAAGCCATGAACTTGAAGTCGATCCAGGTTCAGAAGTGCATATTACACAGCTATTGCAAAATTTGATTGAAGAAGCAAAAAGCATCAGTGGTTTAAATAAACATAAAATCAAATTAATGACTGATAAAAATTTGAATTTAATGGGAATAGAAGATGAATTAAAAAGTTTATTTTCAAATTTGATTATTAATGCGGTTAAATATACTCCTCCCAATGGAACCATCAAAATTTGTTGGGGATTACAAGATAAGCAACCTGTATTTTCAGTCGCTGATACCGGCATTGGTATTGCTAAAAAGCATATCCCAAGAATAACAGAGCGATTTTATCGTGTTGATAAGGCCCGATCCCGTGGCAGTGGCGGCACTGGATTAGGACTTGCAATTGTGAAACATGTGCTGTTACGTCATGAAGGCGAGTTAAAAATTCAAAGTAAATTGAATGAAGGTAGTACTTTTAGTTGTATTTTTCCAGCTACAAGAATGATTAACGGAACAATAAAATAACGTAATCTTATGGTATTCAATAATTCATAAAACGGAGTGGGTGATATAAACAGGACTGGCAAGGCCATCAATTAGTACAAACTTAAAGGAGTATCCGTATACGGGGTATAGAGAAAAATGGTTTGGGACTATTCCATACTATTACGTTAAAATACGAATGTGTTTTGCTTCTCTGTCATCAAAATGTCATAATTGGCCCGTATGATTGGCGGGATAATACCTAGCCA
>JBGSLN010000038.1:0-18436 GCA_041740675.1 Gammaproteobacteria bacterium
TTTTAAGCAGTTCAATAAAACACAGCAAAAAGTAATCACAGATGCATTAAGAGATTTTAAATTAGCTGGAGTTGCATTGGAAGGTAACAAAAAGAAACGCTACCAAGAAATCCAACTTAAATTAGCAGATTTATCTAATAAATATGAACATAATATTATGGATACTACTGATGCATGGTCAAAAGTAATTACTGATGAATTATTATTATCAGGCATTCCTGAATTATCAAAACAACAATTTAAACAAATAGCTGAAGAAAAAAATAAAAAGGGCTGGTTGATCAATCTCGATTTTCCTAGCTATTACGCTGTCATTACCTATGCTGATAATCGAGAATTACGTAAAGAATTATATACAGCCTATTGTACCAGAGCCTCAGATCAAGGACCACATGATAAAAAGTATGATAATAGTGAAAATATGTTTGAGATTTTAAAATTACGGCATGAAGAAGCTCTATTATTAGGATTTAATAATTTTGCTGAATATTCATTAGCAACTAAGATGGCAAAAAAAACTGAAGTAGTACTACATTTTTTAACTGAGCTTGCAGAAAAAACTAAATCTGTTGCAACTGATGAATGGGCGATGTTAACAACCTTCGCTGCGGAAGATTTAAAGATTAAAGATTTTTCCGCTTGGGATGTGGCTTATGCGAGTGAAAAACTACAACAGAAATTGCATAATTTTACTCAAGAGCAACTAAGACCCTATTTTGAAGTTAATCACGTAGTAGAGGGATTATTTTCAGTCGTACACAAACTATATAATCTTACTATTGTTGAAGGTACAAAAAATATTGATAAATGGCATAATGATGTTAAGTTTTATGAAATTTTAAATGATCAAAAACAATTAATCGCTGGTTTTTATTTAGATTTATATGCCAGACCTAAAAAGCGAGGCGGTGCTTGGATGGATGACTGCTGCATTAGACATCTCAACAAAAATCATCAGTTACAATTACCTATCGCTTTTTTGACTTGTAATTTTACTCCTCCTTTAAAAGACCCAGATGGAAAAGAACAAGCTGCATTATTAACTCATGATGAAGTTCTCACTTTATTTCACGAGTTTGGTCATGGATTGCATCACATGCTCACCAAAGTTGAAATTGCCAGTTTGTCTGGTATCAATGGGGTTGCTTGGGATGCTGTGGAATTTCCTAGTCAGTTTATGGAAAATTGGTGTTGGCATAAAGAAGCAATTGCTGGAATGGCTTATCATTATCAAACTAAAGAACCATTGCCAGATGATTTATTCGTAAAATTGATTAGCAGCAAAAATTTTCAGAGCGGCATGCAAATGTTACGCCAAATTGAATTTGCTCTATTTGATTTTCGAATACATAAGGAATTTAATGGCAATAATGAAATTCAAACAATTTTGACTAATGTTAGAAATAAATTTTCCGTTGTTCCCGTACCTGCATTTAATCGATTTCAGCACAGCTTTTCTCATATTTTTGCTGGTGGTTATGCTGCTGGTTATTACAGTTATAAATGGGCAGAAGTATTAGCTGCTGATGCCTTTAGTCGATTTGAAAAAGCAGGAATTTTTGATAAATATTGGGGTGAAAAATTCCTGCATTGCATCTTAGAAAAAGGCGGTTCAGAAGAAGCACTCGATTTATTTATTGCATTTCAAGGGCGGGAACCTAATGTCGATGCACTATTGAAACAGTCTGGAATACTTTGACTTCTGAGCAATTAATTTTACAAAGCGCAAGTTTGAACTATACTGAAATTATCAGCGTCAGTTTGTAAGGTACGCATCATGATAAAGAGAATCTCAAAAAATGTTGTTGATATTAATGAGGAAATGTTATTTGAAATTATCCAGTTACATCAAAAATACTTCCAATTTGAAGCAGAACTCATTAAAAAATTTATTTTTCAAGGAGATTATATTGATATTTATCTTCATGAAAAGAACCAAAAAATTGTTGGAACCGTTGTTATTCGATGGCTTACTATAAAAAACTCAAAATTAGCTTATATAGGCAGTGTTGTTTTTGACGGTGATTATCAAAGATCAGGATTATTAACACATTTTATCGGAAAAATTGTTTTTGATGGATATTATTATTATCCATTAAACAAAAAATATGTTTTTGCATTAGCTACAACTCCAGATGCTTATGCTTATTTTGGAAAGTTTACAAATTCATGGCCTAAAATAAACGGTAGTATAAAAGATCCCGTACAAGATATTTTTAAATCTTTTCTTGAAAGTGAATTTAAAGACACCTACAAAGAAAAAGATGGCGTTTTTTTTGTTACAAAGATAGTTAAAGATGGTTATCAGGACAATATTAAAGTCGATGTGTTTAAAAAAATTGAAAATGAATATACCCACTGGTTTTTGAATATCAATCAAAATTATATCAAAGGAGAGCAAATACTCTGTGGTGTAGCAATTGATATGATAAATCTAAAGACTTTTTGCAATATATTTCTTAAATCAAAAATAAATAGGATAAAAAAAATTTACAAAAGGTTTTCAAACACATACAAAGCCCTTCCTTATCTTATGTGGGCAAGTTTTGGCATGATGGGTGCGATATTAGTATATTGGGGTCTTGAATTTGCAGATTTTATATAATTAAAGACATCGGAGCTAAAATATTCCTATTTTTGTCAATAAAGCATATAATTTGATTATAGCTAAGATTTACCCAAAAACAGATTGGAATAGACATGACAGAAGTAGCCACTAAACGAACAAACTTCATTCGACAAATTATCGAAGAAGATATCAAACAAAATAAACATGGCGGGAAGGTAATAACACGTTTTCCACCTGAGCCAAATGGATTTTTACATGTGGGTCATGCGAAATCAATTTGCTTAAATTTTTCTTTAGCAAAAGACTATGATGGTATTTGTCATTTTCGTTTAGATGATACTAATCCTGAAAAAGAAGAACAATTTTATGCTGATGCCATAGCAGAAGATATAAAATGGTTAGGCTTTGATTGGGGTGATCAATTATTTCATGCTTCTGATTACTTCCAACAACTTTGTGACTTTGCTGTTGAATTAATTAAAACTGGAAAGGCTTACGTTGATGATTTAACTTTAGAGCAAATTCGTGAATTTCGTGGTACGCTGCAAATTCCTGGCAAAGAAAGTCCATATCGTAATCGTTCCATTGAAGAAAATTTAAATTTATTTGAGCGCATGAAAAACGGTGAGTTTAAAGAAGGTGAAAAAGTATTGCGAGCCAAAATTGATATGGCATCGCCGAATATTAATATGCGTGACCCAGTTCTTTATCGCATTCGTTTTGCTACTCATCAACGTTCTGGTGATAAGTGGTGCATTTATCCAATGTATGATTATGCCCATAGCCTTTCTGATGCAATTGAAGATATTACTCATTCAATTTGTACGTTAGAATTTCAAGATCATCGGCCTTTATATGATTGGTGTATTGCAAATACCAGCGTCAAAGGCAAACCACATCAATATGAATTTTCTCGTTTAAATTTGTCACATACAATTACTAGCAAACGTAAACTTAAGCAACTGGTAGATGAAAAATACGTTGAAGGTTGGGATGATCCTCGTTTAGCTACTATTCGTGGAATGCGTCGCCGTGGCTTTCCAGCTGCAGCTTTACGTAATTTTTGTGAGATGACAGGTGTTTCTAAAAGTGAATCTGTCATTGATATGAGTGTGTTAGAAGAATGTGTTCGTAATGAATTAAATCACTCTGCACCAAGAGCCATGTGCGTGCTGCATCCATTAAAAGTAATTATCAAAAATTATCCTGACAATAAGACAGAATTATTAGAGATGTCTGTTCATCCACAAAATGAAAGTATGGGTAAACGCATCGTACCTTTTGCTCGGGAAATTTATATTGAGCATGAAGACTTTATGGAGCAACCCTCAAAAGATTTTATTCGCTTAGCACCAGGAAGAGAAGTTCGGCTACGCGGATCCTATGTAATTAAATGTGAGGATGTTATTAAAAATTCAGCTGGAGAAATAACTGAATTGCATTGTACCCTCGATCCAAATACCTTGGGCAAAAATCCGGAAGGTAGAAAAGTTAAAGGTGTGATTCATTGGGTCAGTTGCAAACATGCTCGAAAAGCTGAAATTCGTTTTTATGATCGCTTATTTACTATTGAAAATCCAGGTGCCTTAGATGATTTTACTCAAGTTTTAAATTCAACTTCATTACAAGTTTTACAAAATTGTTTTATTGAACCTAATTTGCCTGCATTAAAACCAGAGCTAGGTTTTCAATTTGAACGGCTAGGTTATTTTTGTGTAGATAATCAATTGTCTACCGAAGATAACCCGATATTTAATCGGGTGGTGAGTTTGCGGGATACTTGGAAAAATTAACAAACCTAAAGTATTGTATTTAATCAGCAGAAGCTTTGGTGCAATTTTAATATTTTTCGATCACTGCATAAAATCAAATATACTCGAATTCAGCAAGGAAAGCTGATTGCTGAAAATTTTTTGATTCGATTAAATTCTATTGACAAATACAGTAAGCGCGCTTACCATTTGCTTTATATTAATTTTACTCATACTATACATATGTGGCAAAAATCATATTCAATTAAGGTAAAAGATGTAACACCTGAAAGCATTTGGGTTATTTGGTCTGACTTTTCACGACGGAAGCAGTGGGATGATGATATTGATTGGCTTGAGGCCAAAGAACCTTTTGCTAAAGGTGCTAAGTTTATATTTAAACCACTGAAAGGTCCTAGAGTAAAAATGGAAATTTCAGAATGCATCCCTAATAAAGTTTTTACTGATTGCTCAAAATTAATTGCTGCAAGACTGTATGGAATTCATGAAATGGATATGCAAGGTGAAGAATTGTGTTTAACCACCACAATAAAAATTATTGGTCCATTATCATGGTTGTGGGGAAAGTTTCTTGGAGAAGAAATATATAAAAGTTTACCGCATCAAACGAATCTTTTGCTAAAATTAGCGAAAAATTAATTAGTAAATGTGGCGAATATATCTATGAGTTTTTCCTTCAAAACACCTGAAGAAAGCCCAGGATTTCTCCTATGGCAGCTCACCAACCATTGGCAACGTTTACAACGTCAAGCTTTAAAAAAACTAGGCATCACCCACCCACAGTTTGTGGTACTTGCTAATCTATTATGGTTTAACAATCATGTAAATAATCCAATTACACAGCAGCATATTGCAGTGCATGCTAATATGGACAAAATGATGGTTTCAGATTTGATTTCAACTTTGATCAATAAGAAATTGATAAGCCGAAAAGAACATCAGCTCGATAAGCGAGCTAAATCGTTGCAATTAACAATTAAAGGTAAAGCCCTTGTGATGAAGGCACTTCCGATTGTGGAAAGTATTGACAAAGCATTTTTTATAGCCCATAAAAGCCATATTCACCAACTTAAAGCGGCTACAGATCGATTATGAAGTTTATTATTCAACGGGTAAAAAATGCTTCTGTGATGATAGACATGCAAATTACTGCTGAAATTCAGCATGGCTTTTTAATTTATATAGGTATTCATCGCAATGATACTGTTGAAATGTGCGAGTCTTGGATTAATAAAATTTTGAAATTGCGAATTTTTTCTGATGATCACAAGCCAATTAACCGATCAATCCAAGATGTAAATGGTGAAATTTTACTGGTCTCTCAATTTACTTTATATGCTGATACTAAAGGACAAAATCGTCCTTCGTTTATTCAAGCAAAAGAGCCACAAAAAGCTGAAATTATTTATCAACATTTTTTGGAAAAATTGCTATTATCTTGGCCCAAAACTAAATCTGGTCTATTTGCTGCAGATATGCAAATTTATTCCATTAATGATGGGCCAGTGACAATTATATTAGAATAAAATTTTTGTCATTTCTCATCCTGTGCACATCCAATTGAAATGGGAGGATTTGGACCTACAAAATATCCACAATCCCACGGATGTTCAGGTATCTGAAACACAAATTGAAATGTTGGAACACCACCAAACCCATAATGAGTAGTTATGATAGAAGGATATTCAGCACCATTTTGTTCTATACTTAAATATTGTAAATTTTTGGTTTGAGAAAAACATTGACCATCCCCTTGATAATCCCAAAACCAATGCTCGTTGGAGGGAATATATCTATTTTGAATTGGAACTTGAGTGCCTATGGGAATTCTGACTTCTCCACTAGGACAATCACTCGAAGTTTCCAGTGATTGCAGTTGTTCTGGTGTAACAACATGAAAAACTGGCCAGCCCGCATATGCAGTTGCATTGAATCCCAAAATTCCCACGAGTCCTACAATAAGGTATTTGTTCATCACTTTTATTCCTTTATGTATATTTAAAATATTATTATATTATCGTTTTAGATAAAAATCTAGCATTGTTTGCAACTTTGTTTGATATGTTTCTCCAAATCATTTTTTAATTTCTGCAATTCTTCTACTGATTTATTCATAACACCGTATCCAACAAATGCAGGTAAAATTTGAAAGCCAACAAATTTAAATGCAGTTTCCATTGGAAATAAGGTGCGACTGATGTCACCATTTAAACCAGAATCTGAATAATCCGTTTCTTTTGATTGAGTAGTAATGCTGAATAAAACTTTACGGCCATCATACAAAGGACTTTCTTTAAATTTTCCTGGACCAAAGGCAAAACCCAATTCCCACACAGTTTCAAAATAATTTTTAAGTAATCCTGGAAACGTAAACCAATACAATGGAAATTGAATAATGGTCAATAAGCTTTGTTTAATTTTTTGTTGTTCTTGTTTTATTAATTCTTTATCTTTTTCAGATTGCAGAGAACCATAAGGCTTAACTGCTGAATGACCTTGTTTTTCCATTTCATAAATATCACTTAGATGCACAGAATATCCACTCTCTCTCAAAATTTTTTCTATTATATTTTTTAAAGCATAATTAAGTGATCGTGGGTTCGGATGTGCAATGATTAAATGTGCAGTTTTATTCATGGATGTCTCTTTATAAGTTTAATAAATCCACTAATGGCCTTCGACTTTCAGGGCCATAAAATACTGCACCGACTGGAATTTTATCACCCACAGCCGCTTTAACTTTTGAAACCAGGTGAGCGTTAGCTAATCCCCCACATAACTCAAGAATATATACCTTATAATTTTCATATAAGTCTTTCGCGACTTTCACTGCATCCTCGCGAGTTTCAATATTAACTGCAGCAGCAATAAAAGTAGCTTTGTCAGTCTTTGAAATAAAGTATGGCTGTTGAGTATATCCTGGCATTGCATAAATAAATCCAATATTCATAAAGTTACCCCCTGTTAGTTTTAAATCGTACTGAATGAAGATTATACTAGATAACGACAAAATTATTCTGAATTATTATTTAATGAACCAGCCATGGATAGATGGTATTAAACGTTATTTTTGCTAAAATCGTTCCAATAATTTCCGTAATTCGACTTCATTTTTATATTTGATTACGATCTTACCTTGGCCTTTTGCAGATTGTTGCACTAACACTTTTGCACCTAATTTTGCAGCAAGTTTATGTTGAATTTCATAGATAGCTGGATCAGGATCTTTGTGAATATGTGTCGCATTTTTTAAATTTTGTAATCGTCGGATTAAGTCTTCTGTTTCACGCACCGATAAATCTTTTGCAACCACTGTTTGTGCTGTTGCAATTTGTTGCGAACCATTGATAGCTAATAATGCGCGTGCGTGGCCCATTTGCAAATAGTTTAATTCAACTAATTCACGCACCTCATTTTCTAAACCCAATAAACGTAAACCATTTGAAATTGCTGTACGTGACTTTCCAACTGCATGAGCTACTTGTTCATGAGTCATTTGAAACTCATCAATCAAACGTTGTAATGCCAAGGCCTCTTCAATTGGATTTAAATCTTCTCGTTGAATGTTTTCAATAAGAGCCATAGCAATCACAGCTTCATCAGGCAGCTCTTTAATTATTGCCGGTATTGTTTTCAATTCAGCTAATTTTGCAGCTCGAAAACGTCGTTCACCTGCAATAATTTCATATTTATCTTCTGCAATGGTACGAACAATAATCGGTTGAATAACACCTTGAGCACGAATAGAGTCAGCTAATTCATTTAGGCTTTCTTCAGTAAAATTGCGACGCGGTTGATATTTGCCAGGTTGAATTGCTGATAATAGAATTTGCTTTAAATCTCCACCCACACTCGTGGTAATATCAGTTGAACTATTTGGTTTTTTTGAAATATCACTCAGAAGTGATTCTAAACCTCGACCTAATCCACGTTTTTTCATCATAATGATGTCTCTCTTTTAAAGGAATGCAGCTTTTATTATTAACTTTCCCTAATCTACAAAAACTCTGTTTCACGTTTTTCTAACACTTCAAGCGCTAATTCCATATAGGCTTGCGCACCTTGTGAAGATTTATCGTAAATCATTGCTGGAAGGCCGAAACTTGGAGCTTCTGCTAATCTCACATTCCGCGGAATAACAGTCTTAAACACTTTATCACTAAAATGTTTATGTAGTTGATCCGATACTTCTGTTGTCAAACGATTACGTGCATCGTACATTGTTCGCAATAAACCTTCGATCTTTAATTTATTATTCACCGTCGCTTTTATTGATTCTATCGTTTCAACTAAACCTGTTAATCCTTCCAATGCAAAATATTCACATTGCATAGGCACTAACACTGAGTCAGCGGCGACTAAAGCATTGACTGTCAGCATATTTAGCGAAGGTGGACAATCAATAAAAATATAATCATATGAACCTTTAATTTTTGTCAGGGCTTGTGACAAACGAAATTCTTTGCGGGTTGCGTTTAACAATCCCACTTCTGCTGCTGTTAAATCTCGATTAGCTGGAATTAAATCATAACCTGCTTGTGTGCTATGAATTGCCACCGTAGGTTCACATTCACCCATTAACACTTCATAGGCAGAATATTCAACTTGGTTTTTATTAATACCACTGCCCATCGAAGCATTGCCTTGTGGATCTAAGTCAATTAATAAAATTCTTCTACCTTTACTTGCTATGGACGCAGCTAGATTTACACAACTAGTGGTTTTTCCCACTCCGCCTTTTTGGTTTGCAACTGCAATGATTTTACCCACTGTGTGATCCCTCTAAAACTATCAAATGTCGTTTGGCCTCAAGCCCTGGCACATTTAAGTTATGGATAGCTACGATTGTATAGGTATCCGGAATAAGCTCAAGTTCTTCTTGAAAATTTGCTCCTTTCATTGCTAAAAATTGCGCTGTTTCGGCTGCTAAATGCTGAGTATTTTTTAGCATTTCAGGCAATGTTGCATAAGCACGTGTAATAATTTGATCAAACTTCAACTCAGGTTGGTAGTCTTGTACACGACAATTAATTACCTCAACATTTTCAAGTTTTAATTGATAACATGCTTGCTGCAAAAATGTAGTGCGTTTTGTTAAACTATCTAATAACACAATATGTTTTTCTGTGTTCACAATTGCCAAAGGAATACCTGGTAATCCAGCGCCTGTACCCACATCAATAATCCTATGCCCTTGCAAAAATTTCTGAATAGCTAAACTATCTAATAGATGATGAGTCACCATTTTTTCAGGTTCAGTTATCGCTGTTAGATTATATGTATTATTCCATTTAGTTAGCAGCGACAAAAATTGAATTAATTTTTTTTTCGCTTCTTCTGGTAGGGCTAAAAATAATTCTACCAATCCATGATTCAACTGCGCTGACTGCATGCTCTCGATTGAACTCATCGATTAACCGCTTCTTTCAACTTGCCCTTTTTCAAATGAATAAGTAACAATGAAACTGCAGCTGGAGTTACTCCCGAAATTCTCGATGCGATACCAATAGTTTCTGGCTGCATGGCCGTTAGTTTTTGTTGCACTTCTGTTGATAAACCAGAAACTTTACTATAGTCTAAATTATCTGGTAATTTCGTTGCTTCGTATCGTTTCAAGCGTTCAATTTCATCACCCTGTCTGTCGATATACCCAGCATATTTTGTATGAATTTCAATTTGTTCTGCAGCCTGCTGATGTTCAATCGCAGGTCCTAAATCTTTTATTGCCATTAATTTTTCATAAGTCAACTCGGGGCGTTTTAATAATTCTGCTAATCGAAATTCTCGTACTAATGGTTTTTCTAAATAGAGTTCAATTGCTTTGGCAGCGTCAGTATTAGGATGTATAACAACGCTTTTTAATCGATCTGTTTCAGAATTAATAGCATCGACTTTCTCATTAAATGCTTGCCAGCGTTCATCATCAACCAAGCCTAAATCACGACCAATGGCTGTCAACCGCAAATCAGCATTATCTTCACGTAATAATAAACGATATTCGGCTCGACTAGTAAACATGCGATAGGGTTCTTGTGTCCCACGTGTAATTAAATCATCAATTAATACCCCTATGTACGCTTCATCTCGGCGAGGTGACCAGGTTGGTTTATTTTGCACTTTTAATGACGCATTTAATCCAGCAATTAAACCTTGCGCAGCTGCTTCTTCATAACCTGTAGTACCATTGATTTGACCCGCGAAAAATAAATTTTCAATAAATTTAGTTTCTAGCGAATTTTTCAAATCACGCGGATCAAAAAAATCATATTCAATAGCATATCCAGGACGAGTGATATGTGCATTTTCAAAACCTTGCATTGAACGCACAAATGCTAGTTGTATATCAAACGGCAAGCTAGTAGAAATTCCATTTGGATACACTTCACAGGTATTTAAACCTTCAGGTTCAATAAAAATTTGGTGTCTATCTTTGTCGGCAAAACGCACCACCTTATCTTCAATTGATGGGCAATAACGTGGACCAACTCCTTTGATTATTCCAGCATACATTGGTGAATCTTTCATACCCCCACGAATAATTTCATGTGTTTTTTCATTAGTGTAAGTGATATGACAAGGAATTTGCATTGGATGATCTGATGCTTTTCCAAGAAAAGAAAAAACCGGCACTGGATTATCTCCAGGCTGCGCAGCTAAATTTGTATAATTAATTGATTTTGCATCAATGCGCGGCGGGGTTCCTGTTTTTAAACGGCCAACACGAAACGGCAATTGTCGTAATCGTTCTGAAAGTGCATTGGCAGGAGGATCGCCTGCTCGACCTCCTTGATAATTGCTGCGGCCAATGTGTATCCGCCCACCTAAAAAAGTTCCGACAGTCAATACAACCACTTTAGCAAAAAATTGCAAACCCATTTGAGTGATCACGCCAGTCACTTTATCATTTTCAACAATTAAGTCATCAACTGCTTGTTGAAATAATGTTAAATTCTTTTGATTTTGTAATGCATACGTAACAGCTTGTTTATAAAGCACTCGATCTGCTTGCGCTCGAGTAGCTCGTACAGCGGGGCCTTTGCTGGCATTTAAAATTCTAAATTGGATGCCAGCCTTATCAATAGCTCGTGCCATTAAACCACCTAGAGCATCAATTTCTTTAACTAAATGACCTTTACCGATCCCACCAATAGCGGGATTACATGACATTTGTCCCAAGGTTTCTATGTTGTGGGTCAATAATAAGGTTTTTGCACCCATACGTGCAGCTGCCATTGCAGCTTCTGTACCTGCATGGCCACCACCAACAATAATCACATCGAAATGTTCCGCAAAATTCATGAGTTTATAGACGATCTGAACAGATAATTTGCAAATTTTATCACGCTTTTATGTTTATTTCATTGCGTTTTTAATGGAATATAACTTATTTCAGCCAGCCAAGCTCACCGGATCCTTTCCCGCTATACCAAAAATATTTTTATATGCTACTGCTATAACATTATAAGCCCATGGTAGTGTCCATATTAAGGGAATACCTAGTGGTATTGCAGAAATAACTAAAAGTATTGCCATAAAAATAAATAAGAAAAATACTTTAAACCAATGATAGGTTACAACTTTACGAGAGATATTTAATGCTTCCCCTCCTTTTAAAAAGCGATCAATTATAAGTTGCATGGCAAAAACAAAGCCAAACATTAAATAAATGGATCCTAATATTAATAAAACCATTACAGTGATTAATAATGCTTTAAGTGGAATAGTTAGTTGTGTAATGCTTATTATTGCTGAAATAATTCCAACAAAAGCCATTGGAACCATTAAGGTTAACATCATCAATACCCACATTATAAAGAATCGAAAAATATAGGCTTTTGTCCAAAATTTTGTGACGTAATAAGCGCTTTTTTCTTTACCGATAATCCAACGCATACTAATTAATAAAATGCCCGCAAGCATAGGAAAGTAAACACAAATTGTCAGAAAAAATTCAACTAACTGAAATACAAGTTGAAAAACAATAAAAGAAGCTGAGGTTTCTGAAAGAGATTGCATCTGTTCAGCTGAATGTTTCACCGCATCCGCAGGGAGAAGAAGAAAACTAGCAATAGCTGAAATAATTCCCATTATGATTGCTATCGCGATTATAATTGCAATATATAGACCAATGCCTCCCCAAATGCTGGCTTTTACACCATAAACTTTTTGCCATGCTTCAGAAAAAACACTGCTGATTGTAAAATTGTAATTTCCTATTAATGCATTTTGTAATGACTCATCATAGCTTTTCATGGCAGTTTCTCTTTTTTCTTTTAGTGTAGTCAGCTCGCTGGGATATTTCAATTATTTAATATGGTTAGCGGAAAATTAGAGCCTGTTGTCATTTCTATAAATTTTTCATAAATAAACTTGCAAAATTTTCGCTATCTCTTCTGTTCCATTCGGACAATGATAGTTTGCTAATCGTTGTTCATATTCGATTTGCTGCTGATAAACAGTATCTATAGTTTTTAATAATAACTCTTTTTTCAGCGCTTCTTCTTGAATAACATAACTTAGATTTTTTGCTTCAAAAAACTTAGCATTATCTATTTGATCGCCCCTGCTAGCTTTTTTTGACAATGGAATTAGGATATGTTTTTTCTTTAATAATATTAGCTCATACAACGAATTACTACCTGCTCTGGAAATCACCAAATCAGCTAATGCCATCACATCAAATAATTCTTCATGCATATATTCTATCTGCACATAATTTTTTTCTTTTATTAAAGTTTCAGTGAGTTTTCCTTTACCCGTTAAATGGATTACATTAAAACTAGTTAATAGTTGTGGTAAAATTTCAGTAACTACCTGATTGATAATCGTTGACCCCAAACCACCTCCGATAACCAAAATTGTCCTTTTCGAAGAATCTAGATTAAATAGTTTTAATGCTTTTTCTTTATCACCAGAAAAAAAATCTTTTCGAATTGGCGATCCGGTTACTATAATTTTATTTTTGTATTTTATATTTTTTCCGGTTGCATCAAATGTCACACAAATTTTATCTGCTAATGGAAATACTAACTTATTTGCAAGACCAGGAATAAAATCAGACTCATGGACTACAACAGGTATTTTAAGTACTTTAGCAGCAAGTGCCACAGGAAAGGTAACAAATCCACCTTTAGAAAATACTACGGATGGTTTTAATTTGTTTAGTTTAAAATATGCTTGAATAACTCCCTTTAAAATTTTGAAAGGATCAATGAAGTTTTCCCAACTAAAATAGCGCCGTAATTTCCCAGAACTAATTGCAAAAAACAAAATTTTTTCTTTTTCTACTAATTCTTTTTCAATCCCTTTATAACTTCCTATATAAAAGACTTCAATATTTTTTTCCTGTAGTTGTTTGATAATCGCTAAATTTGGGGTGACGTGTCCGCTTGAACCGCCTCCGGTAAAACAAATTTTTTTCATATCATTTCCCTATACAAAAATTTGAAAATATTTCACCAAGTAAATCATCCGCAGTAAACTCACCCGTAATTTCAGCAAGCGCTAACTGGGCTAATCTTAAATCTTCAGCTAGTAATTCTCCTGCTTTTGCTTGTTCTAACTGTATTTCCCCAACTTCCACTAATGCCAAAGCACGATTTAATGCTTCCAAGTGACGGCGTCTTGCTAAAAAAACACCTTCTTGCTGTTGGTATCCAACAACAGTTTTTAGATGATTTTTTAATAAATCAATCCCTTCACCAGTTTTAGCTGAAATACTAATAGTGATGTAACTAGTTTTCTTTGTTATTTCTGCAAATTCAGTGGTGTTTATAGCTGGTTTTTCATTTACTAAATCGATTTTATTTTTAATAAAAATAATTTTTTTGCTATTTATCTTCCATTTTACTATTAAATTTTCAAAATTAATTTTATTAAATTCAATAGCATCAATTATAAATAAAACATACTCTGCTTTTTCAATTTCTTGATAAGCGCGTTCAATGCCAATTTTTTCTACTAAATCAGTAGTCTCTCTTAACCCGGCAGTGTCAATAATATGTAGTGGTAGACCATCAATTTGAATATATTCCTTTAGTACATCACGCGTAGTACCCGCAATTTCAGTGACAATAGCTCTATCTTGCCCTGCTAATTGATTTAATAAGCTTGATTTTCCAGCATTTGGTTTTCCAATAATAACAATGTTAATTCCTTCCTGTAATAGCTGTCCTTGCATCGCCGCTGCAATAATTTCTTTGAATTGGTTTTTTATTTCAACTATTGATAGGCTAATATGTTGATCACTTAAAAAATCGACCTCTTCTTCGGGAAAGTCGATTGCTGCTTCAACATACATTCGCAATTGAATTAATAGATCTTTTAACTCATTAATCTTTTCTGAAAATTTTCCTTGTAAGGAATTGATTGCTGCTTTCGCTGCTTGTTTTGAACCCGCATTGATTAAATCAGCGATAGCTTCTGCTTGTGAAAGATCAATTTTATCATTTAAAAAAGCGCGTTCACTAAACTCACCTGGATTTGCTAAACGTGCGCCATGTTTCAAAACTTCTTCTAATAATATATCTAAAATAACTGGTCCGCCGTGACCTTGCAATTCAACTACATCTTCGCCAGTGAAGGAGTGAGGATTTGGGAAGTACAAAACAATGCCATTATCAATTATACTTTTAGACGTATGTGTTATTAAATCGTGAGTGTAGAAATTACTATAAATAGCATAGCGAGGAATTAATATTTTTTTAGTGATTGTTTCAGCAATTTTTTTAGCATCTTTTCCAGAAATTCTAATTATTCCCACTCCACCTTTTCCTGGTGGAGTGGCAATTGCAGTAATAGTTTCCAACATCAACTTTTCTTAATAACCTTAATCTTATTTGTTACAGCTTTTTTTTCATATTTTCTAGTGATATGCCATTGTTGTAAAATAGACAACCCATTATTAACTACCCAATATAATACTAATCCTGCAGGGAAGTAAGCGAATAAAAATCCAAAAACTACAGGTAAAAACATCATAACTTTTGCTTGAGTTGGATCGGGTGGTGCTGGATTTAATTTTTGTTGAATGAACATAGTTATTGCCATTAATACTGGTAATACAAAGAATGGATCTGGCACTGATAAATCATGAATCCAAAAAATCCAGGGGGCCTGTCTTAATTGCACACTTTCAATTAAGACCATGTATAAAGCAAAAAACACTGGGATTTGCACTACAATAGGCAAACAGCCACCCACTGGGTTCACCTTTTCAGTTTTATATAGTTCCATCATAGCTTGACTTTGTTTTTGCTTGTCATCAGCATAACGTTCACGTAACGCTTGGATTTTTGGTTGTAGGCCACGCATTTTAGCCATTGAACTATAACTTTTTGCTGATAAGTGATAGAACATTAATTTTATGAATATTGTCACTATGATAATTGACCAACCCCAATTACCTACAACCGAATAGATTTTTTCCATCACCCAGAAAATGATCACGGAAATAAACCACAACCAGCCATAACTAACTGTTTGTTCTAAACCTGGTGCTATATTTTTCAATACCGAAGTAATTTCAGGTCCAGAATAAATTTTTGATGTTACGGTTTGTGTTTGACCTGGTGCAACAGTTATAGGTTGGCTTGACATGCCTATCGTGTAAACATCATTATTTGCAACATTACTATAATAATTATAAGTTGTGTTGGTTTCCGGTATCCAGGCACTCACAAAATATCGCTGCACCATTGCAGCCCAACCTGATTGGATAGACTGTTGTATCGGTTGTTTTTGCATATCTTTAAAACTAACTTCTTGATAAGGTTTGTTAGGTGTTGAAATTGCTGCACCAAAATAGGGATGAATTTGAAATAAATGATTTCCTGTATCTGCTATTTCTTTTCGAGTTAGTTGAGTATAATAACTTCCTGTCCAAACTTTATTTGAATTATTTTTTATAGTGTAAGCTACATTAATTAAATAACTTCCTTTAGTGAAAGTATATGTTTTTGTAACATCCAACCCAGCTTTATTACTCCAGTTTAAATTGACAACTAATGTATCTCCATTCATTGTGTATGTATTTTGTGGTGTATTGTATTGTGCTAATTGATTAACATTATCAGGACCATCGCTCCCCATTAATGCGCTTTCTGCGATATATAATTGTCTAGGATCACTTGTAAGTAAAGTAAATGGAGTATTGGGTTGATCGAGTGAAATAGGATATTTAGGTAAGTTTAATGAAATAATATTTCCACCCAATGTATCGATTGTTATATTTAACACGTCAGTATGAATTTGTACTAATCGATTACTAGGAATGTTTTCTTTTACATTTAGTTTCGTTGGTGTTATTGCAGTATTATTTACAGCTGTATTTGAAGGCAAAGTGGATGCTGCAGGAGTATTATTTACGTTAAATCCCGTGGTAGGTTGTTGAAGCACTGGCGTATTATTTGCAACAGTTGCAGCAATTTTCTGCTCGAACTTATTCCATGATTGCCATAAAAAAAAAGCAACAATAATCAATGCTGCATATAATACAATTCGCTGTACTTGTTCCATATTAACTCTCTTACTTTTCAATTTTTTTCGGAACAGGATCATAGCCACCTAAATTATAAGGGTGACATCGCCCAATTCGCCATAATGTTAACCAAGTTGCTTTAAAAAAGCCAAAACTCTTATAAGATTCCAAACTATATTTCGAGCATGAAGGATAAAATCGACAGTGATTACCTAATAAAGGACTGATAAATAGTTGATAAACTTTTATTAAGATGATCGCGAAGATCCGTAAGCCTTTGCTGAGGAAATGAATAATTGTTGAAAATATTGTACTAATTGAGTATTGTTGACATTTTGACACGCTTTATTTACCAAAACTATAAAATCAAATCCTGACAACTCTTTTTGTTGTAACCTAAATGTTTCTTTTGCACAACGCTTTAGTCGGTTTCTATCGACTGCTTTTTTTATTTGCTTTTTACTTATAGCAAAACCAATTCTTGGCTCTGCTTCAGTATTCTTACATGCAATTAAGGTTATACCATTCGCATATTTTTTTTTACCATAAGAAAAAACTCGACGAAAATCAATAGCTTTATTAAGCCGATTTCGTCGCGTTAATTTAAGCATGTTAAAATTACTATGCGCTTAGCTGCTTCCGGCCTTTAGCTCGGCGGCGATTAATTACTCTACGCCCATTTTTAGTCGCCATACGCGCACGGAAACCGTGATCACGTTTACGTTTAATTTTACTAGGCTGATATGGTCTTTTCATAAATTCAAACTCAACAAACTTTTTAGCTGTTGGATTTTACAAATTTCTAATAGACATGTCAAATGGATATTTTTATTTATGTGTAAACTATTAAATTTTTGTTTTTTATATTATAAATAATTTATTATTTTCTTTTGATATTATTTATATATACTGCTTTTGTGTTAGTAAATACTATAAATATATTAAAATCAAAAAGTTATATTAATTTTACCATGTGCATAATATACTTATTTTTTAAAATAACTTTACTTTTTTGTGGATAACTTCTTGCGTTATATTTAAATATAGTTTTTAATGACTGATAGTTAACATCTTATCCACAAATAGTTAGGGAAAGTCTGTGTTACAACTTTGGCACAAATGTATAGAGATATTGCAAACTGAATATTCTGAGCAGCAATATAATACTTGGATTATGCCTTTACAAGCCGATGGCAAAGGAAATGAATTAACTCTTTTTGCCCCAAATCAGTTTGTGCTTGAGTGGATTAATGAAAATTTTATTGTTCGTATTAAAGAAATATTACTTAGTTTATCGTCTGATCCTGATAGTTTAAAAATTAATTTAATGATTGGAGAAAAAACTCGTATTGTGGAACGACCAATTTTAAATTCAGTTACTTCTATTCCAATAACCCCTATGATTTTAGGGACTTCTAATACGAGTGTATATCCAAATAAGATTGTTACCGCAGATATTAAGCATGATAGTAATATTAATCCAGCTTTTAATTTTGATACTTTTGTAGAAGGCAAATCTAACCAACTTGCACGTGCTGCTGCTCTCCAAGTTGCTGAAAATCCAGGCAAAGCCTACAATCCAATGTTTTTATATGGTGGAGTAGGGTTAGGTAAAAC